>NZ_JBIIGK010000027.1:0-27182 GCF_044236515.1 Phenylobacterium sp. | reverse complement strand
GGGTATCGAATGTCGAAGCATCTTCGCGGCCGTCCGCTGGCCGTGATCCTCACCGCCGCGGGTCTGGCTGTCGTCGCCGCGCCCGCCGCCGCCGAGACCCTGGCCGACGCCATCGCCGCGGCCTACGGATCTAACCCGACTATCCAGGCCCAGCGCGCGACGCAGAGGGCGCTCGACGAGACCTACGTCCAGGCGCGGGCTGGTTGGCGGCCGACGCTGAATCTGGGCGGCTCTTGGCAATACGGAGTCATCGCGACTCCTCGGCTTGTAGCGATCGAGCAAGGGGCGATCGATCGCAACCAAGATGGCATCCCGGACGGGGCGGGCTATAGCGACTCCACATCAACCCGTGCCGCGTTGAACTTCAGCCAGCCTCTGTGGACCGGGGGTCGAGTCGCCTCTGCCGTCTCGGCCGCGCAAGCCGAGATCCTAGCTGGCCGTGAGAACCTCCGTCGCGTCGAATCGCAGGTGATCGGCCAGGTGGTTCAAGCCTACGTCGACGTTCGCCGCGACACCGAGGCGCTGCGCATCCGCCAGCAGAACGTCGAAGTCCTGCGGCGCCAGCTCGACGAATCGAATGCGCGCTTCGAAGTCGGCGAGATCACCCGCACAGACGTCGCGCTTTCTCAGGCGCGCCTCGCGGCGGCGCAGGCGCAGCTCCAGAGCACCGAGGCTCAGCTCGGCAACAGCCGGGCGAGCTATGCCGCGGTCGTCGGACGCCCTCCCGCTGATCTCCAGCCGGAGCCGTCGCTGGCCTACATGATGCCCGCGACCGTGGACGAGGCCTTCACGGCGGCCCAAGAGTTCAACCCGCAGCTTCGCGCCCAGCAGTTTGCCGAGCAGGCCAGCCGGGCCCGCGTGTCCGGCGCGCGCGCCGAGCGCATGCCCAATGTGACCGCTCAAGCGTCGCTTGATTTCACGAACCGTGTCCGCGAAGACGTCTGGGAGCGCGATTTCTACTCGCGCGGCTCCACCGTCGGCGTGAACGTCACCGTTCCGCTGTTCGCGGGCGGCCAAATTTCCTCCCGCATCCGCCAGTCGGTTGAGCGCAACAATGCCGACCGCATCAATATCGAGACCCAGCGGCGCACCGTGGTGCAGCAGGTCGCGCAATCGTGGAACCAGCTCACGGCGGCCCGCGCCAACATCGTCTCCAGCGCCGAGCAGGTCCGCGCCGCCGAAATCGCCGCCGAAGGCACGCGCCAGGAACAACAGGTTGGTCTGCGGACCACCATCGACGTGCTCAACGCCGAGCAGGAGCTGCGTCAGGCGCAGCTGGCCGTGGTGACCTCGCGCCGCGACGAATATGTCGCGGCCGCTTCCGTGCTCTCGGCCATGGGGCGGCTCGACGCCCGCAACCTGATCCCCAGCGAGCCGCAGTACGACCCGGCCCGCAACTTCCGCAAACTGCGGATCACCTGGGGCTGGGTGCCGTGGGAGGAGCCGATCGGGATCATCGACCGCCTGCTGGCCGTGCCGCCGATCGCCCAACCGCACCAAAAGGCGCTGGAGCCCAACATCGGTCCGGGCCTGCAGCCGCCGCCGGTCGCGGCCGCTACCTCGCGCTGAGCGACCGCAGGATCGTGCAAATTGCACGATCGGCTGGCTGCGCTTAGGCTGGGTGCAGGATTCTCTCTCACATCCCCGGCGGCCCCATGTCCGAGACTTCGCAAGAACCGACGATGGAGGAAATCCTGGCCTCCATCCGCCGCATCATCTCCGAAGACGACGCGCCGGCCGCCGACGCGCAGTCGACGCCGCCGCATGGCGACGAGGGCCCGGCCGCCGAGCCGGAACCCGCGCCGGCCCCGGCCCCTGTTGCCGCCGAGGAGCCCGCTCCGGCTCCGCGCGCGCCGGAGCCGGTCGCCGCCGAGCCTGCGCCGCCGGTTCCTGACGAGGACGACGCCCTGGAGCTGACCGACAAGGTCGAGCAACATGGCGACCTCGACGTCTACACCCCGCCGCCAGTCGCGCCCGAGCCGGCGCCGGTCCCCGCGCCCACCGTGAGCCTCGTCAGCGCCTCGGCCGCGTCCGCCGCCGCGTCCGCCTTCGACCGCCTGAGCCAGACCATCGCCATGCCGGCGGAGGGGCGCACGCTCGAGGATGTCGTCCGCGAGATGCTCCGCCCGATGCTGCAGCAGTGGCTGGACGATAACCTGCCGGCCATCGTGCAGTCGGCCGTGGAAGCCGAAGTCGAGCGCATCGCCCGCAGCCGAGTACGCTGACCGCTCATCCCGGAGAACGCCGGGCCCAAGCGGCGCTCATCGACGCGCGCGTCATCGGGTCTTCCTGAGATTCAGCTTGGGTCCCGGCTTTCGCCGGGCTGAGCGGCTGTGTATTCACCGCTCTCGCAACAAAGCTGACCCATGCTTGAAAAGACCTTTGATCCCAAGACCGTCGAGCCGCGCCTCTATGAGGCTTGGGAGCAATCGGGCGCCTTCGCCCCGATCGACGATCCGAACGCCGAGCCGTTCTCAATCGTCATCCCGCCGCCGAACGTCACGGGTTCGCTGCACATCGGCCATGCGCTGAACAACACCCTGCAGGATGTGCTGATCCGCTTCGAGCGGATGCGCGGCAAGGCGGCGCTGTGGCTGCCCGGCACCGACCACGCCGGCATCGCCACCCAGATGGTGGTCGAGCGCAAGCTGGCGGCTGAGGGCAATGCCGGCCGGCGCGATCTCGGTCGTGACGCCTTCGTCGCCAAGGTCTGGGAATGGAAGGCCGAGTCCGGCGGGACCATCGTCAATCAGCTGCGCCGGCTCGGCGCCTCCTGCGACTGGTCACGCGAACGCTTCACCTTGGACGAGGGCCTCAGCGCCGCTGTCCGCAAGGTCTTCGTCCAGTTGCACAAGGAAGGGCTCATCTACCGCGACAAGCGGCTGGTAAACTGGGATCCGCACTTCCAGACCGCCATCTCCGATCTCGAGGTCGAGCAGCGCGAGGTGGACGGCGCCTATTGGCACTTCGCCTATCCGCTGGACGGCGGCGTCACCTATGAGCATCCGGTCGCCTTCGACGACGAGGGCAAGCCGACCGAGTTCGAGACCCGCGATTTCATCGTGGTGGCGACCACGCGGCCAGAGACCATGCTGGGCGACACCGCCGTCGCGGTGCATCCCGACGATCCGCGCTATCACGGCCTGATCGGCAAGCAGGTCCGCCTGCCGATCGTCGACCGGCTGGTCCCCATCGTCGCCGACGACTACGCCGACCCGACCAAGGGCTCCGGTGCGGTGAAGATCACCCCGGCCCACGACTTCAACGACTTCGGCGTCGGCAAGCGGCACGGACTGCCGATGATCAACGTCCTCGACGATTTCGGGCGCATCAACGATGCGGCGCCGGGGGAATATCGCGGCCTCGACCGCTTCGTCGCTCGAAAGAAGGTCGTGGAGACCTTCGAGGCGCTCGGCCTTCTGCGCGAAATCGAGAAGACCCGCCATATGGTCCCGCACGGCGACCGCTCCGGCGTCGTCGTCGAACCCTATCTGACAGACCAGTGGTACGTGAACGCCGAGGAGCTGGCGAAGGACGCCATTCGCGCGGTCGAGGAGGGCGACACCGTCTTCGTGCCCAGGAACTGGGAGAAGACCTATTTCGAGTGGATGCGGAACATCCAGCCGTGGTGCATCTCGCGTCAGCTATGGTGGGGGCACCGGATCCCGGCCTGGTTCGGGCCCGACGGCAGGGCGTTCGTCGCCGAGACCGAAGACGAAGCGCGGGCGCAGGCCCGGGAGGCCTACGGCCGCGACGAGCCGCTGACCCAGGACGAGGACGTCCTCGACACCTGGTTCTCCTCGGCCCTGTGGCCGTTCTCGACGCTCGGCTGGCCGGAGAAGACCTCGGACCTGGCGCGGTTCTATCCGACCCACACCCTGATCACCGGCTTCGACATCATCTTCTTCTGGGTCGCCCGGATGATGATGCAGGGGCTGCACTTCATGGGCGAGGCGCCGTTCAAGCGCGTCTTCATCAACGCCCTGGTCCGCGACGCCTCTGGCGCCAAGATGTCGAAGTCCAAGGGCAACGTCATGGACCCGCTGGAGCTGGTCGACGACTTCGGCGCCGATGCCCTGCGTTTCACCCTCACGGCCATGTCGGGCGCGGCGCGCGACATCAAGCTGTCCCGCCAGCGCATTGAAGGATATCGGAATTTCGGCACCAAGCTGTGGAACGCCACGCGCTTCTGCCAGATGAACGGCTGCGAGCGGGGCGAGGGGTTCGACCCGACCGCTGTCCGCCTGCCGCTCAACCGCTGGATCGTCGGCGAGACCGCGCGGACCGCCAAGGTGGTCACCACCGCGCTGGCCGACTGCGGCTTCGACCAGGCCGCCGACAGCCTCTACCGTTTCATTTGGCGGCAGTTCTGTGACTGGTACGTCGAGCTGGCCAAGCCGATTCTCGGCGGCGAGGACGAGGCTCTGAAGGCCGAGACCCAGGCGACCGCGGCCTGGGTGTTGGACCAGATCCTGATCCTGCTGCATCCGGTCATGCCGTTCCTGACCGAGGAGCTGTGGGGCCAGACCGCCGATGCGGGGGCGAAGCGCGGTCACGCCGGCTTCCTGATGACCGCGCCGTGGCCGGCGCTGGGCGACGAGCTCATCGGCGCCGAGGCTGACGCCCAGGTCGAGCTTCTGATCGAGACGATCTCCGAGGGGCGCTCGGTCCGGGCGGAGCTGAACGTGCCGCCGTCGGCAAAGCCGCCGCTGCTGGTCGTCGAGGCCAGCGAGGCGCAACGCCGAGTTCTCGCCGAGGGCGCGGCCCTTATCGCCCGGCTGCTGCGCGTCGAGGACGTGCGCTTCGTCGACGCCGCGCCGGCGGGCTCGATCCCGTACGTGGTGGCCGGCGCGACCCTGGCCCTGCCGGTCGCCGAGTTCATCGACCTCGCCGCCGAGCGTGCGCGCCTGTCGAAGGAGGTCGCCGCCCTGGCCGCCGAGATCGACAAGACCGCCAAGAAGCTCGGCAACGCCGATTTCGTCGCCCGCGCACCGGAGGAGGTGGTCGAGGAGAACCGCGAGCGCCTGGCCGACGCGCAAGCCGCCAAGGCCAAGCTCGAAGGCGCCCTGGCGCGCCTGGTCTAAGGCGGTGAAGTCGCGCGCCGACCTGTTGCTGGTCGCGCGAGGCTTCTTCGAAAGCCGCGCGAAGGCGCGGGCGGCCATCGAGGCCGGCGGCGTCACCGCCGACGGCCATCCGGTAGCGAAGGCCTCCGACCTGCTGGACGACGGGGCCGAGATCGTGGCCGTCGCCGCTCATCCCTGGGTCGGTCGCGGTGCGCTGAAGCTCGACCACGCCCTTGCCCTGTGGTCCATCGAGGCGATGGGGCGGAACGTCATCGACGTCGGCGCCTCGACCGGCGGCTTTACGGAGGTCTGTCTGGCTCGCGGCGCGGCCCGCGTCTACGCCGTCGACGTCGGGCGCGGGCAGCTTCACCCCAAGCTCGCCGCCGACCCGCGCGTCGTGAACCTGGAGGGCACGGACGCCCGCGAACTCACAACGACGCTGGTCGACGCGCCGGTGGGCCTCGTGGTCTCCGACGTCAGCTTCATCGGCCTGGCCAAGGCGCTGCCGGCAGCGCTTGAGCTGGCCCAGACGGGGGGCGATCTCGTCGCCCTGATCAAACCGCAGTTCGAGGTCGGGCCCGACCGGGTCGGCAAGGGCGGCCGGGTCAAGGATGCGGTGGCCCGCGCCGACGCCGCCGCCGGCGTTCAGGCGTTTCTCGCGGCGGCGGGCTGGACGGTCCAGGCCCTCGCCGATAGCCCGATCCTCGGCGGCGACGGCAATGCCGAACAGCTGGTCTGGGCAAAAAAATAGCCGCCCGAACGAAGCCGGGCGGCTTGTCTCCAGTCACAGATGCTCGTCTCGAAGGCTTAGTCGACGACCTGGTAGCGGCCGCGGCTGTCCTGGCAGACGCGGACCATGCGGGTCTGAGTGCGGCCGTCCGGCATGTAGATCGGGCTTTCGGCCATGGTGCAGCCGTCGGCGTCGATCGGCCGTTGGGCCAGGCGGTAGCGCTGTCCGCGGTGGCCGTAGGCATAGGCGTCGTCGCTGTAGAAGCCGCGACCGTCGCCCCAGCTGTCGCGCTCCACATAGCGGCCGGGACGATAGCCGCGGTCGCCATAACCATAGCCGTAGTCGCGATAACCGCCGTCGTAATAGGCGCTGGACGGCGGTGCATAGGTCGTCCGCGGGCCGCCGGTGCAGGCCGCGCCGTTCTTGCCGACCATGGCCCCGGCGATCGCGCCGACGCCGCCGCCGAGCAGGGCGCCGTCCTGGCGGTTGTTACGGGCCGCCGCGTTGGCGCCGACCGCCGCGCCGATCGCGCCGCCCAGCAGGGCGCCGACGACGCCGCGGCCGTTGGCTTCGCGCCGGCACGGATCGTAGCCGCCATCGTAGTAGCCATACTGGCCGTAGGGCTGGGCCGAGGCCGCCCCGGCGCTCAGCGCCATGGCGCCGGCGGCCGCGACCAGCAGGCCCTTGCCCAGAGTGGAACGCATCGACATCTCTGAAAATTCCCTCTCGAAACCCGTCTCGCGCGCCCCTGCGGGCCGCCGTGGTTCCGCTTATCGTCCCTGCTAGCTGAACGGCCGTTGATCGGGCCGTTCATCTTCGTTCATCGCGCCGCGGGCCGGGGCTGCTATGAGGCGCCATGCGACGTCACCGACCTGCTTCGAAAAGACCGGCCAGAGCGCCCGCCGAGGGGGCCGCGCACCCCGGTCCTCCGGTCGAGCTGATGATCACGGCCGTGGCCGGAGAGGGGGATGGCATGGCTGGCGGGGGCGTCTATGTGCCGTTCACTCTGGCGGGCGAACAGGTCCTGGCCAGGGGTGGTGGCGAGCGGCGCGAACTGCTCGAGGTGCTGCGCCCCAGCCCCGAGCGCGTCGAGCCGCCCTGTCCCCACTTCGGCGTCTGCGGCGGCTGCGCACTGCAGCACTGGGCGCACGGCCCCTACCTCGACTGGAAGGTCGGCCGGCTGCGCACCACACTGGCGCGCGAACGGCTGGACGCCGAGATCCTGCCGGCCTTCGCCGCCGCGCCCGGCACCCGGCGACGCTTCGCGCTCCACGCGCGCCGCGGGGATCGTGACGCGGCCCGCGCCGGCTACAAGGCCCGCAAGTCCTGGGATCTGGTCGACATCGAGACCTGCCCAATCTCCGACCCCAGGTTGGTGGCCGCCATTCCGGCGCTCAAGCGGCTCGCCGCGCCGCTGTTCGAGCATCCGAAGTCTGCCCCAACCCTGCACGTCACCCTGACCGCCGCGGGCCTCGACATCGACATCACGGGCGTCGAGGCTCGGAGCGGCGGCCTCTCCGCCGACGCCCGCGTCGAGCTGGCCGAACGGGCGGGGGAGGCCGGGTTCGCGCGGGTCACCCTGGCCGGCGAGGCCGCTTACATGGCCCGTCAGCCCAAAGTGCGGCTGGGCGCGGCGACCGTCGCCCTGCCGCCCGGCGCCTTCCTCCAGGCGACCGTCGGAGCCGAGGCGGCGATGGGGGCGTTCGTCGCCCAGGCGGCGGCTGGCGCGGCCCGCATTGCCGACCTCTACTGCGGCGTCGGCACCTTCACTTTTCGGCTGGCGGAGATCGCGCCGGTCCACGCCGCCGACTTCGCCCCCGCCGCCATTCAGGCGCTGAACGCCGGGGTCGCCACCGCGCCCGGCCTCAAGGGCGTCACGGCCGAGGGCCGCGACCTCGTGCGTCGCCCGGTCCTGGCCGAGGAACTGAAGAAGACTGACGTCGCTGTCTTCGACCCGCCGCGCGCCGGCGCCGTCGAGCAGACGGCGGAGCTTGCTCGCTCGTCGGTGGCTCGCGTCATCGGCGTCTCCTGCAATCCAGCGACCTTCGCCCGCGACGCGCGCGCCCTGGTCGACGCCGGGTTCACCCTCGAGCGCGTCCTGCCGGTCGACCAGTTCCTTTGGTCGGCGCATGTGGAGCTGGTGGGGGTGTTCTCGCGCTGATGCCGACCCATATGGCGACGATGGTTCCGCTTTCCGTCCTCGACCTGTCGCCGATCCTCGAAGGGTCGGACGCCGCGACCTCATTCCGCAACACCCTCGACCTCGCCCGCCACGCCGAGCGGCTGGGGTTCAACCGGTTCTGGCTCGCCGAGCACCACAACATGCCGGGCGTCGCCAGCGCGGCGACCGCCGTGGTCATCGGCCACGTCGCAGCGGGCACCGAGACGATCCGCGTAGGGGCCGGCGGGATCATGCTGCCCAACCACGCTCCTCTGGTGATCGCCGAGCAGTTCGGCACCCTGGCGGCGCTGCATCCCGGCCGCGTCGACCTCGGCGTCGGACGCGCACCGGGAACCGACCAGATCACCGCCCGCGCCCTGCGCCGCAGCCTAGTCGGCGACGTCGACCGGTTTCCGCAGGACGTCATCGAACTGCTCCATTATTTCGGGCCCGCACAGCCCAACCAGCTCGTCCGCGCGGTGCCGGGAGAGGGCCTGCGGGTGCCGGTCTGGATCCTCGGCTCGAGCCTCTACGGCGCCCAGCTCGCCGCGGCCCTCGGCCTGCCATACGCCTTCGCCTCGCACTTCGCCCCGAACGACATGGAGGCGGCGGCGGCGCTCTATCGGCGCGAGTTCCAGCCCTCGGAGCATCTCGACAGGCCGCACCTGATGCTCGCCCTCAACGTCGTCGCCGCCGATACCGACGCCGAGGCCCGACGGTTGTTCACCTCGCTGCAGCAGGCTTTTCTGAACCTGCGCCTCGGCCGCCCGTCGCCCCTGCCGCCGCCGGTCGAGGATATGGAAAGAAGACTGCTCGCCGCCGGATTGGACCCCGGCCGCGCGGGGGCGCTGAAGATGGCGGTGGTCGGCGACCGGGACGCCGTCCGGCAGGGGCTCGCTGACTTTGTCGCCCGTCACCAACCCGATGAGGTGATCGTCACGGCGCAGATCTACGACCACGCCGCCCGGATCCGCTCCTTCGAGATCCTGGCGGACGCCGCGGCTCAGAAGAGCGCCAGCTGATCGCCGGCCTTCGGCGGGACGCGGAACTGGCTGAGGTCCAGACCGTCCCACCGCGCCGCCAGGCCGTAGCGCGCCTTGGCGGCCGCGAACCGCTTGCCCATCAGGTCGGCAATCGGGCCCTGACCCGTCATCCGGCTGCCCCACTGGGGGTCATAGTCCTTTCCGCCCCGCATCTGCCGGACCAACGACATCACTCGTGACGCCCGGTCCGGATGGTCGGTCTGCAGCCACTCGCGGAACAGGTCCTTGATCTCGAGCGGCAGGCGCAGCGCCACATAGCCTGCGCCTACGGCCCCTGCGTCCGCCGCGCGCTCCAGCACCGCCTCCATCTCGTGGTCGTTGAGGCCGGGGATCACCGGCGCGAACATCACGATCACCGGCACGCCGGCCTCCGTCAGCCGCCGCACGGCTTCCAAACGCTTCTCGGGTGTCGCCGCCCGCGGCTCCATCGACCGGGCCAGCCGCCGGTCGAGGCTGGTGATCGAAATCGCCACCCGCGCCAGGTTCCGTTCGGCCATGGGCGCCAGGAGGTCGATGTCGCGCAGCATCAGCGCCGACTTGGAGATCACCGAGAACGGGTGGTTGTAGCGCCCGAGCACCTCGATCAGCGAACGCGTGATCCGAAGCGTCCGCTCCTGCGGCTGGTAGGGATCGGTGTCGCCGCCGATATGGATGACCTCGGGCTTGTAGGTCTTTTTCGACAGCTCGGCCTCGAGCAGCTTCGCCGCCTCGGGCTTGAAGAACAGCCGGCTCTCGAAATCGAGGCCCGGCGACAGCCCGAGAAAGGCGTGGGCTGGCCGCGCATAGCAGTAGATGCAGCCGTGTTCGCAGCCGCGGTAGGGGTTGAGCGAGGCGGTGAAGCCGACATCCGGGCTGTCGTTGCGCGCGATCACCGTCTTCGATTTCATCGGCAGGACAGTGGTGGAAAGCTTCGGCGCCTCGTCGTCCTCCGGCGCCCAGCCATCGTCAAACGCGTCGCGCGCGTGGCTCTCGAACCGGCTCGTGGCGTTAGATCGCGCACCACGGCCGCGGGTATTGTGGGGTAGGGCGGACACGCGACAGTTCTAGCGTCGCAGAGAGAACAAAGAAAGAACATATGTGGGCTGGCTGGTCGTGGCCGAGCCAAACCGGCCATGACCACGCAAGGCGGACGGCTGCGCCTAGTCCAGCGAGGCGGTCAACTCGGCCGGCGCGCTGACCGGCTGCGGGATGTCCAGGCGGGCGTCGATGATCCGCGCGCCGCCGGCCAGAGCGTCGAGGGTCTTGGTCTCCTGCCCCCACATCCGCTTGTAGGACCAGTAGGCGGCCATCACCTTCTCGACGTAGTCGCGAGTTTCCTGGGCCGGCAGGCTCTCGATGACCAGCAGGGGATCGGCGTCCTCGCCGACCCGGGCGAGGGTCTTCAGCACCGCGCCGGGGCCGCCGTTGTAGGCCGCGACGGTGCGCAGGATGTCGTGGCCCACGCCCCGCTCGCGCAGCCAGGCGATGTATTCCTGCCCGACCTTCATGTTGAACGCCGGGTCGTACAGCGGCGAGAAATCCCGCTTCAGCCGCGCGTTGCCGGTGGTGAGCGCCGCCGTCTCCGGCATCAGTTGCATGAGGCCAATTGCGCCCACCGGCGACAGCGCCGCTGGGTTGAAGCGGCTTTCCTGATAGGCGATGGCGTAGACCAGCGCCTTGTCCACCGTGAAGCCGGAGGTGGGCTCCAGCGCCGGCGCGGGATACTCGGCCGGGGCGAGGGAAGCGCGTTTGCGCGGCGGGGCCTTCTCCGGCGCCAGGCTGGCGAGCGCGACAACCAGTTCCTTCCAGGTCTTCTGCGAGCTGGGGCCGACCGCCAGAGCCATGCCGGCGCGCAGTTCCTGGCGCGCCTCGTCCGTCCGGCCGAGCTGGAGGAGGGCGGCCGCGCGGCGCGCGCGCGGCTCGTGCTCCGCGAACTGCACGATCTCCGGCGAGGGCGGCTTCGGCGCGGCGGCGGGCGGCGGCGCGACGGGGCGCGCGACCGGCGCGGAATAAGACGCACGGATCACCGTACCGGCGTCCGCCGTTTGGCTGATGAACTGCAGCTGCCGGTCGGCGAGCATGCCATAGAAGGTGTTCGGCTGTTGGGCCGCGAGCTTCAGGTAGTTGTTGGCCCGGGTCGGATCGCCGAGCGAGTTTGCGGTGCGGGCCGCCCAGTACCCGGCGGCGCTACGCTGCCAAACGTCCTCGGCATAGTCGTGGGCCACGGCGGCGAAATAGCTCTCGGCGAGCGCCAGCTGGCCGAGCTTCCATGCCGACAGGCCGGCGATCCAGCGTTCGCCGGCATCGGGCGCCAGCTCCAGCGCCCGCTTGGCGTCGCCGGAATAATAGGCGTCGCGGGCCAGCCAGCCGCGGTCCAGGGCCGGCAGCGGCGCGCGGACAAGGTCAGCGACGGTGATCTGCGGCGCGGCGAGGGCAGGGGCCTGCGCCGGCTTGCGCTTGGCGGCCAGCGAGAAGATCCGCTCGGCCAGCGGCAGGTCGCCGAATCGTCCGAGCCATCCCGACAGCTCATCGAAGCTCGCCTTGTGCTGCGAGGGATGCATTAGCTGGCGGAACGACACGTAGCCGACCAGAGAGGTGTCCTTGACCTCCAGAGTCTTCATGTGGGCGTCGATGAAGTCGCCACGGTCGGCGGCCTCGAAGGCCAGGGCATAGACGCGGGCGTCGTCGGCGCTCAGCGGCTGCAGGCCGTCAGCCGCCGCGGCGGTCGCCATGACCGCGACGCAGGCGAATGCGGATATTCCCACGCGCAACCGCTGGATGAGCCTCATCACGGACCCTGTCGCCGTCCCACCTTAAGGAAGGGTTAACGGCGCCCTTTTCTCGAACAAGTCCGAAGTGTTAGGCGGGCCTCTCGGCTCGATCAAGACGCTCCGTGAGCGTCATTAGGTCCACCCAGGCGCGCTTCTTCGCCGCAGGCTGTCGCAGAAGGAAGGCCGGATGAAGCGTCGGCATGGCCGGCAGCTCCAGCTGGCCGTCGGCGCTGCGCCACTCGAACCATCGCCCGCGCAGGGAAAGAATGCCCTCTTCTTTCTGAAGCATGGCCTTGGCCGAGGCCCCGCCGACCAGCAGCAGCATCTTCGGCTTCACGAGCATGATCGCCCGCTCGACGAACGGCGCGCAGACCGCCTGTTCGGCCGCCGTGGGAGTCCGGTTGCCAGGGGGGCGCCAGAAGACGGTGTTGGTGATGAAAGTGCGCTCGGCGAGGCCCGCCGCGCCCAGCATCCGGTCCAGCAGCTTGCCTGCGCGGCCGACAAACGGCTGGCCCTGGCGGTCCTCGTCGGCCCCGGGGCCCTCGCCGATCACCAACACCTCGGCGTCCGGCGCCCCACGGGCGAACACTGCCCGTGTGGCGGCGCCTTCCTGGCGCAGAGAGCAGCCCTCGAAGGCGGCGATGGCGACGGCCAGCTGGTCAAGGTCCTGGGCGGCGGTCGCCAGTTCGCGGGCCTGAGCCACTGCATCTCCGACGTCGACGCGCGGCGCGGCGGCGGGTCTCAGCGGCGAGACCGTCGCCGCCGGACGAAGCGGGGCGGCGGGCGCGACGAACTTGCCGGCCGCGATACGGTCGACGGCTTCGTCCAGCAGCATGGCGTCCACGCCGCCGTCGGCCCAGAAGGCGAGCAGACTCTCGGCGGCTCGCGGGTCGAGGGTCAGGTTCACGCGGTGACGGCGCTGGTCGCGGCCCGCAGCTCGCGCGCCGACAGCAGGGTCCAGCCTTGCGGCCGCAGGAGTTCGATGGGCGAGAAGCGGGCCTTATAGTCCATCTTCTCGGACCCCCGGACCCAATAGCCCAGGTACACGTAGGGTTGGCCGGTCAGACCGGCCTGCACGATGTGATCGAGGATCATGAACGAGCCCAGGCTGCGACGCTGGGCGGTGGGCTCGTAGAAGCTGTAGACGAGCGACAGGCCGTCGCTCATTTCATCGACCAGGGCGCAGGCCACAAGGTCCCCGGGATACCCCGCCCGGCCGGGCGTGCGATACTCGACCACGTGGGTCCGCACCGCGGTGTCCTCGACCATGGCCACGTAGTCGGGCCAGGTCATTTCGGCCATGCCGCCCTCGGCGTGCCGGGTGGTCAGGTAGCGGCGCAGCAGGTCGAACTGTTCGATGCTGGACTCGGCGGGGACAATCCGCCGTTCCAGGTCCTCGTTGCGGTTCAGGGAGCGCCGCTCGGAGCGCGAGAAGATGTAGTCGGCCGCTGGGATCCGGGCCGAGACGCAGGCCGTGCACGACTCGCAGGCCGGGCGATAGGCGATGTTCTGCGAGCGGCGGAAGCCGACCTGTGTCAGGCTGTCGTTGACGCTAGCTCCGTCCGAAAGCGGCAGGTGCGCGAACACCTTGCGCTCGAACCGGTCAGGCAGGTAGGGGCACGGCGACGGCGCGGTCAGGAAGAACCTGAGCTGTCGTGTCGGGAAGTGCTGCGTCACGGACCTGCGATCGCCCCGATTGGCCTAGCGCCGAACATTGCGCCACGGCCACAATTAGGCGTCATGCGGGCCCGCGACGCAAGCCATCTGCGACTGTGTCACAACCGTCGAACGCGACCTTTCTAGAGGCCGCGGTCCGGTGGCAACACCGGCGCCTCGCGCAGCAGGACGATGGCGATCCGACGGTTGCCGGGCAGGGTGGGATCGTCCAGGTACAGCGGCTCGGAGGTCGCCCGCCCGGAGACCTGGTAGACGCGATCGGGATCTACGCCGGCGCTCTGCAGCACCCGGCGCGAGGAGTCGGCCCGTCCGGCCGAAAGGTTCCAGTCGCTGTCGGACTTGGCGCCGTTGGCGTTGGCGCTGGTGTGACCGTAGATGTTGATGCGGTTCGGCAGCTGGTTGATCACCTTGGCCACCGCCCTCAGCAGCAGGCGCGCCCGCTCGTTCGGCTGGGCCGAGCCCTGGGCGAACATCGAGCGGCCTTCCTGATCCACGAGCTGGATCCGCAGGCCCTCGGGCGTCTGGTCGATAATGATGTTCTTCGACAGCTCGGCCAGCTCCGGCATGTCCTGCAGCGCCTGGCGCAGCGACTGGGCGGCCGACTGGAAGGCCGCTTCCTCGCGCTTGCGCAGCGCTTCGCGCAGCGCCTCGGTGGTCGGGTCGTCGGCCGAGACCGGCGAGCCCTCGTCGGTGGTCTTGCCCTGGTCCGGATTGGGCGATTCCGGAGACATTTCCTCGATCACCGCCATCGCCCCGTCGCCCTTGGCGCCGTCGTCGCCCAGCGCCGTGCCGCCCAGGATGCCGCCGGAGCCGGAGGTGGTCTCCGAGACGCTGGCGGGCGCGAAATAGTCCGCGATGCCGCGCTTCTGCTCGGGGCTCGTCGTGTTGATCAGCCACATCAGCAGGAAGAAGGCCATCATGGCGGTCACGAAGTCCGCGTAGGCGACTTTCCAGGCGCCGCCGTGGTGGCCGTGACCGCCGCCCTTCTTGACCTTCTTGATGACGATCGGCGCGTCGCCCACCGACATGGCTCACCCCAGCTTGGCCTGAAACTCAGCCTCGCAAGGTGACGGCGGCTCGTTAAGATGCAGCTAAGGTTAGCGGGAGAGTGCGATGAGAGTGGCGTTCGCGGGTCTGGGGGTGATGGGCTTCCCGATGGCCGGGCATCTTGCCCGGGCCGGGCACGAGGTGACGGTCTTCAACCGCACCCCTGATAAGGCCGAACGCTGGGCCGCCACCTACGGCGGCCGGGTGGCCCAGACCGTCGCCGAGGCGGCGCAGGGCGTCGAGGTCTTCCTGCTCTGCGTCGGGGCCGACGACGATGTGCGCCAGGTCGTCGGCGAGGCGCTGACCGCGCTGCCGACGGGGGCGATCGTGGTGGACCACACCACAGCCTCGGCAGAGGTCGCTCGTGAGCTGGCCGCAAAGGCGGCGGATTGCGACGTGGGCTTCCTCGACGCGCCGGTCTCCGGCGGCCAGGCCGGGGCCGAGAATGGCCAGCTGACAATCATGTGCGGCGGCGAGCCCGCGACCTTCGACAAGGTCCAGCCGCTGCTCGCCCCCTATACCAAGGCGATCCGCCGGATGGGCGACGTCGGCGCCGGGCAGCTGACCAAGATGGTCAACCAGATCTGCATCGCCGGCTTGGTGCAGGGGCTGGCCGAGGCGCTGCACTTCGCCAAGCGCGCCGGCCTAGACCCAGCGGGGGTCTATGAGGCGATCTCGAAGGGCGCGGCCCAGTCCTGGCAGATGGACAACCGCTGGGCGACGATGGCCGAGGGCAAGTACGACTTCGGCTTCGCGGTCGACTGGATGCGCAAGGACCTCGGGCTGGTGCTCGAGGAGGCCGCCCGCAACGGCGCCCGCCTCGACGCCACGGCGCTGATCGACGGCTATTACGCCGAGGTCCAGGCGCTCGGCGGCAGGCGCTGGGACACCTCCAGCCTACTGGCGAGGTTGGAGCCGCCGAAATGACGGCCCTGCGGACGGCGCGGCTGACGCTGACGCCGATCGGCCTCGACGACGCCGCGTTCCTGCTCGGCCTGCTTAACGATCCCGGCTGGATCGCCAACATCGGCGATCGTGGCGTACGCGACCTCGAGGGGGCCCGCGCCTACATTACCGACCGCCTGGCCGGCGGAACCTGGTTCGTCGCCAGGACCAGCGATGAGGCCGACGGCGACGCCGCGGTGGGCGTGGCGGGCATCGTACCGACGCGCGAAGGCATGGATTGCCCGGACCTCGGCTACGCCATTCTTGAGGCTCATGCCGGCAAGGGCTACGCGACGGAGGCGGCCGCCGCGGTGCTGGCCTACGCCCGGAGCGACATGGGCCTGCCCCGTATCGCCGCCATCACCGACCCCAACAACCGCGCCTCGCGCCACGTTCTCGAGAAGATCGGCCTGAGCTTCGAGAAGCTGATCGACCTGCCGTCGTACCCGGACGAGCCCAGCGCCTACTACGCCTGAACCACGGCCAGCGGGAGGTTGCGCAGGCGGCGGCCCGTGGCGGCGAACACGGCGTTGGCCAGGGCCGGGGCGATCACGGCGCAGGGCGGCTCGCCGATACCGCCGGGCTCCTCGTCGCTGTCGACGATGTGCGTGGCGATCTCCGGCGTCTCGTGCAGGCGCATGATGCGGTAGTCGTGGAAGTTCGATTGCTCGACGCGGCTTTCGCCGATCGTCACCTGGCCCCAGAGCGCCGCCGACAGGCCGAAGACCACGCCGCTCTCGACCTGCGCCGAGATCCCCAGCGGGTTGATGGCCAGGCCGCAATCGACCACCGCCGTCACCTTCGGGACCGAGATCGCGCCCTCGCGCGCCACCTTGGCCTCGACGACCACACCCATGATCGTGCCCCACAGGTGCAGCACGGCGACACCGCGACCGTGGCCGGAGGGCAGGGGCGATCCCCAGGCCGATTCCTTGCCGAGCCGCTCCAGCACCGTGCGGATGCGCGGCTCGGTGGTCAGCGACAGGCGGTAGGCCAGCGGGTCCTGGCCTGCGGCGTGGGCCAGTTCGTCGATGAAGCTCTCGACGACGAAGCAGGACCTCAGGCCGCCAACCCCGCGCCACCAGCTGGTCGGGACGTCCGTCTCCGCCTGCTGGAAGGTCACCCGGTGCGCGCCGACGCGATAGGGGATGTCGACCGCCCCTTCCGTCGCATCGCCGTCCACGCCGTCGAACTTCGTGCCCAGCAACCGAGCGAGGATCGAGGAGCCGGCGATCCGATGCTCCCAGCCGACCGGCTTGCCGGCGGCGTCCAGCCCCGCCCAGACCGTGTCGACATAGGCCGGGCGGTACATGTCGTGCTTCATGTCCTCTTCGCGCGACCACATCACCTTGACCGGATAGGGGACCTGCCGGCCGAGTTCCACCGCGCGCACGACCATGTCGGTTTCCAGCCGCCGGCCGAAACCGCCGCCCATCTGGTAGTTGTGCAGCCGGACCCTCTCCAGCGGCAGGCCCAGCGCCTTGGCGGCGTCGGCGCGGGCCCGCGACGGCACCTGTGATCCGGTCCAGATTTCGCAGCCGGCGGACGTCACGTGCACGGTGCAGGCGCCCGGCTCCATGGCTGCATGAGCGAGGAACGGCTGACGATAGGTGGCGCTGAGGCTGCGCGCCGCGCCGGACTTGGCGCGGGCGAGGTCGCCGGCGTTCTTCGCCTCGAACCCCTTGCGGGTCAGCGCCTCGTCCAACTCGGCCTGAATCCGGCCCTGGTCGAGCGGCCGGGCCGGCGGCGTCCACTGCGGGTCGGCGGCGGCATAGCCCAGCACCGCCTGCCAGTAGGTCTCGGCGACGACGAACAATACGTCCGGGCCCTTCACCAGCTGGATGACGCCCGGCACGGCCATAGCCGCCGCATCGTTCACGCGCCCCAGCCGGCCGCCATAGACCTGCGACTGCGCCAGCAGCGCCACCTTCATGCCCGGGAGCCGAACGTCGATGCCATAGGTCATAGCGCCGGTGACCATCGCGCGGCTGTCGATCCGCCTCGTCGGCTTGCCGATCACCTTCAGAGCCTTGCGCAGGGGCGTGTCCTTCGGCAGCGGCGCGGCCGCCGCCACGGCGATCAAGCTCCCCATCGGGGCCCGGCGCTGACCGGCGGTCTCCATGACGTGGCCCTCGACCAGGTCGCAGGTCTCTGGGGCGACGCCCCATTGTCGCGCCGCCGCGGCGATCAGCGCCGCGCGGGCATTGGCCGCCGCCTGCCGGACCGGCTTGTGCAGCTCCCGCACCGACCGCGAGCCGCCAGTGCCCTGGCTGACCGGCGAGAAGCGGGCCTCGTCCCCGTCGGGGATCTCCACCTTCACCTCGGCCGGCGAGACGCCCAGCTCTTCGGCCACCAGCATCGCCGCCGCCGTCAGGATGCTCTGGCCCATCTCCGTCTTCGGCAGCGCCAGCACCGCGCCGGCCTCTGTGATCGACAGATAGCTGTTGGCCACCAGGCCGCTCCGCTGCGCCGCCGCCGGCAACGGCACGACCAGCGCCACGCCCACGCCCGCCGCCCCGCGCAGCATCCCTCGTCGCGAAAGACCAGTCATGCCTTGCGCCCCTTGGCCGCCGTTCTCACAGCCTCGCGGATGCGCGGATAGGTGCCGCAGCGGCAGAGATTTCCCTTCATCCCCGCATCGATGGCGGCGTCGTCAGGAGCGGGATTGGCCTTGAGCAGGGCCGTGGCGGCGATCAGTTGGCCCGGTTGGCAGTAGCCGCACTGCACGACATCGGTCTCGACCCAGACGTCCTGCAGGTGTTTGCCGAGCGGATCGGCCTCCAGCCCTTCGATGGTGGTGATCGGCTGGCCGACGCACCAGCGCGCCGTGGCGATGCAGCTGAAGATCCGCTTGTCGCCCATCAGCACGCTGCAGGCCCCGCAGACCCCGACCCCGCAGCCGTACTTCACGCCCATCAGGCCGAGCGTGTCGCGCAGCACCCAGAGCAGCGGCGTATCGGCCAGGCGTTGGTCGACGACCACCGCCTTGCCGTTCACGATCAGCGTCAACGCCATGCGTACTGCTCCAACCGAATACCCGACCCTTTTAACGCCATCTCTCAGCCGGGGGTGAGCGCCAGCACCGCCTCGGTGTCCGCCTCGACGGCCGGGCGGGTGTAGCGCAGCGGGAAGTAGCCGCCAGCGGCCCACAGCGGGAACAGGTCGCGGTAGTGCGGGCTAAAAGGGTCTTCGGACTGCCCGGGCGTGTTGATGGCCATGGAATTGTCCCAGCCGCCGACGTCCAGCACCAGCCGCACCGAGGCGCCGGCCGTCTGCCGAAAATCCGGGCTGCGCCAGGTGGCCGCGCGGGGCGTGGACGACGATCCCGCCACCTGCAGCGGCCCGATGCGCATCTGGGCGGCGAGCTGTGGGTCCGCGAGCACCGCAGCGGCCGGTTCAAACAGCGCCTGGTGCAGCCGGCCCCACGCCCACGCCGTCATGTCGGCTCCGAGACGCGCCTTGAGCTCGTCGAGCGTGGTCCGGAGGCTCGACAGCAGCAGCGGATCGCGCACCTCTCTCGGCTGGCGCTCCAGCCACAGCAGCACCGGATCGGGCATGCTCGCGCCAATCTGGGCCTGCACCGTCGCCGGCGTCGCCTTGCGCACCACGGCGCGGCCCAGATGCTTCACCACCCAGGTCTCGTATATCGACGCCGCGACGCTGTCGGTGCCCTCGTTCCCGTCCCACGCCTTCAGCAGGGACAGCGCGCGCGCCACCTCGGCGTCGTCGGAGCTGAGCGGCGCGAGCAGCGCCTGCGCCCGCCGCGCCTGGGCGCTGACCGCATCGGTTTGCAGGGCCATGGAGTCGGCCAGCGTCCCCTTCGGCGTCGCCGCCAGCACCTCCTTGATGCGGACCGCCCGCGACGGGTCGGTCCATTCGAATCCGAGCCGACGCGCCGCCCGCGGATAGTCGGGCTCGGCCGGCACGTTCATCTCGTTGGCGGTGGCGAAGAACCCCGCCGCCGGATTGCGGACCACCGGCAGCTTGTCGTCGCCCAGGAAGCCGGCCCACTCGTAGCGGCCGTCGCCGGGGACCGGCATTAGCCCGTCCCAGTTGCGGCGCACCGGCGTACGGCCGGCGGCGGCCCAGCCGGTCTCGCCGGTGTCGTCGGCATAGACGAGGTTCAGCGGCGGCGCGCCCCAGCGGTTGCGCGCCGTCTGGAACTCCGCCCACGAACCTGCGCGCCACATCCGCGAGGATCCGAAATAGCCGGCCAGGCCCGGCTCGTTCCAGACCGTGCGCAGGGCGAACGCCCGGGCTTTGGGGGTGTCGCTCTTCAGAACAGGCCCATGGCGGGTGAAGCGCAGCTCCACCTGCCGCGGCGCCTCGCCTTTGACCTCGATGGTCTCGCGGACGATGCGCATCGGCTCCCAGCCGCCCTTGTAGCGGTAGGCGTCGCCGCGGGTCTCGTAGACGTAGAGGTCTTCCTGATCGATGTAGAAGATCGTCAGCCCGAAGGCCGCCTTGCCGTTGTGGCCGAGCGAAACGCCCGGCAGGGCGGGCTCGCCGGCCCCGATGAGAGACAGGCCCGGCGCGTCCAGGTGAGCGATGTAGCGCAGCGAGGGGGCGCCGACGGGCCGGTGCGGGTCGTTGGCCAGGATGGGCCGGCCGCTCGCCGTCCGCGATCCGGCGATCACCCAATTGTTCGAGCCCTCGGCGGCTTGATCCTGCAGGAACTGGGACAGCGCGACCGCCCCGGGCGCCTCGGCCGCCTTCTGCTTCGCCAGCGGCGCGAAGCTCACCGACCCCGTTCCCAGCGTATAGTCCTTCATCACGTCGTCGGGCACATCGCAGGGGTCAAGTCCCTTGGGAATCGCCGGCGTGTGCTCGGGCTCAAGGCGCCGCCGCACCGCGTCGGCCGCAAGCCCAGCCTTGCAGACCGTCCGGGCCCGCGCGGCCTCGGAAGCGGCGTTGGACACCAGGGCATGGCTGCGGATCCGCAGGATGTCCTCCGGGGCCCACGCCTCGGGTTTGCTGTCGGTCAGGCGGAACTCGACAGGCAAGGGCCGTTCCCCTGCCGACACCTGCGCCACATAGGCGTTCACCCCGGCGGCGAACGCCTCGACCGCCTCGCGCCCGATCGGATCGTAGGCGGCCCATTCCGCCGCCATGTCGCCGCGATAGAGGAACAGCCGCGCGGCGCGGTCCTGCTCGATGTAGGCCGGGCCGAAGCTAGCCGAGAGCCGGCCCAGCCCGCGCTTGCGCCACAGGTCGATCTGCCACAGGCGATCGCGCGCGGCGTTCCAGCCCTGCAGGAAGAAGGCGTCTCGCGTGCTCTTCGCGTAGATGTGCGGCACGCCCCAGCGGTCGACGAGGATCTCGGCCGGCTGCTGCAGGCCGGGCACGGCCTGGCTTTCCCGCCGCGCGGCGTTGCTGACCTCGGCCGCGACCGGCGACGCCAACGTCGCAGCCAGCGCGGCCGCACCCATGATCCTGACCAGCATTCCGCCCCCGGGTGTTTTCCTTGTGGGGAGCAGTCTGCGGTGAGATCGCAGCGCTCGGCAAGCTTTCGCCGCGGCGACGAAGGCCGCGCCGCCTAAGCCCCCAGCAACCGGGCTGCGCGCGGGGCGAAATAGGTGATCACGCCGGCTGCGCCGGCCCGCTTGAAGGCGCCCAGGCTCTCGAGGATGGCGCGATCTTCGTCCAGCCAGCCATTCTGGGCCGCGGCCATCAGCATGGCGTACTCGCCGGAGACCTGGAATGCGAAGGTCGGAGCGCGGAACTCGTCGGCGACGCGCCGGACGATGTCGAGGTAGGGCAGGCCCGGCTTCACCATCACCATGTCGGCGCCTTCGGCCAGGTCCAGCGCAACCTCTCGGAGGGCCTCGTCGGTGTTGGCGGAGTCCATCTGATAGGTGCGCTTGTCGCCGGGGTTGTCCACCGATCCGGTCCCGAGTTTCCCCGAGCCGATGGCGTCGCGGTAGGGCCCGTAGAAGGCAGACGCGTACTTGGCCGCATAGGACATGATCATCACGTCCTGCAGGCCCTCGGCTTCCAGAGCGGCGCGGAGCGCCCCGCAGCGCCCGTCCATCATATCCGACGGCGCGAGGATGTCGCAGCCGGCCTTGGCCTGCATCAGGCCCTGCTGCACCAGCCGCTCGATGGTCGCGTCGTTCAGGATGCGGCCGTTCTCCACCAGGCCGTCATGGCCGTGGTCGGTGAAGGGGTCGAGGGCGACGTCGCACATGATCCCGACCTCGGGCGCGGCGTCCTTCATCGCCTTGACGGCCGTGGCGACGAGGCCGTTCGGGTCGTGGGCGAGGGTGCCGGCGGCGTCCTTCTTGGCGCCGTCGATGTGCGGAAAGACCGCAATCGCCGGGATCCCGAGCGAGCGGGCGGTGCGCGCCGCT
Organism: Phenylobacterium sp.; assembly: GCF_044236515.1. Taxonomy (GTDB): domain Bacteria; phylum Pseudomonadota; class Alphaproteobacteria; order Caulobacterales; family Caulobacteraceae; genus Phenylobacterium. The sequence continues at coordinate 5,416 of NZ_JBIIGK010000027.1, read as the reverse complement.
TCCGCCGCGTCCTTGACGGACAGGCGCGAGACGCCGGGCATCGAGGCGACCGGAACCTGGCCTTCGCCCTCATGGACGACCATCGACCAGATCAGGTCGCCGGGCGTCAGGACGGTCTCGCGGACCAGCCGCCGCACCCAGTCAGCCTGGCGCAGGCGGCGAAGTCGCAGGGCAGGGTAGGCGGCGGAGGCGAAGCGGCTCATGGCCGCGCGCTGTCGCCCATCGCCCGTCCGGATGCAAGCCGGATGAAGCCGACCGCCGGGGCGCAGAGCAGCCAAAGGCTGGAGGCCACCGTCAGCAGGACCGCGAAGGCGATAAGCCCGATGACCCTCGCCCCGATGGTGATGTCGTGCAGGCGGATCTGCACCGTTTCCAGGTGGTCGAGACCGCTGATGCTGGCCATCCCGATCACCTCCCCGAGGCCGCCGATCACCCCGGCCAGGCCGGCTGCGGCCGCGGCCAGGGTGAGCACGAAGGCGATCCAGAAGATCCGGATCTGGAATTCGAAGTGGCTGGCGACCAGCCGCTCGGCCGCGTCCTTGTGCGAATAGGCGATGACCACGGCGATCAGCGCCGGAAAACCTGCGAAGAAAATCGAGGCGAACAGCAGGGCGTAGCCCAGCATCGCCATGTTCTGCGCCGCTTCTTCGGCCGGCTCCATGGCCGTCGGCGCCCCCAGGTAGTCGGTCGTCATGGCGCTCCCCCAAGCTCCCATTCCGAATGATCGCGTCGATCAGGTTGACAGCTTTGCGCTACCCGCGCGACTTGCTCAATCCCGTGATTGAGAAGCGCGACCTCATGGCTCCTGACGCGACCGCCGAAGTTCTGACCCGCGTGGAGGGCGCCGTGGGACGGATCACGCTCAATCGGCCTCGGGCGTTGCACGCTCTGACCACCGGCATGATCGACGCCATGACCGAGGCGCTGCTCGCCTGGCGGAGCGATCCGGCCGTGGTCCTGGTGCTTCTCGACCATTCGGGCGAGCGGGGGTTCTGCGCCGGCGGCGACGTGCGGCAGGCGGCGGCCGATCCGGCGATCGGAGAGGCCTTCTTCTTCAACGAATACCGTCTGAACCACCTGCTGCATCACTATCCCAAGCCGACCGTCGCGGTGATGGACGGGCTGGTGATGGGCGGTGGATTCGGCGTCGCGCGCCCCTGCCGCTATCGCGTCGCCACCGAGCGGACCCTGTTCGCCATGCCGGAGACGGCGATCGGGCTCTTCCCCGACGTCGGCGGCGGCTGGTACCTCCCGCGCACGCCCGGCCACATCGGCCTGTGGCTGGCTCTGACCGGCGCGCGTCTTGGCGCTGCCGACTGCGAGCTGATCGGCGTCGCCACCGACTGCATCGACAGCACAGACGTCGAGCGCTTCAAGGCGGCGGTGACCGCCGACCCGGCCAGGATCGAGACGGCGCTGACCGAGCTCGAGATAGATCCCGGCCGCCCGCCGCTCGCCGCCCATCAGGATCAGATCGACCGGTTGTTCGGCGGCGACAGCGTCGAGGCCATTTTCGCCGCTCTGGAAGCGGACGGCGGCGACTGGGCGACGGCGCAGCTCGAGATCCTGCGCACCCGCTCGCCCCAGGCCCTTAAGGTCACGCATCGCCAGCTTGCGCTCGGCGCCCGGGCGAAGACCTTCGCCGAAGTCATGGCGATGGAGTATGGCCTCGCTGTTCGGGTCGGCGGCCGTCCGGACTTCGCCGAAGGCGTCCGCGCCGTCCTGGTCGACAAGGACAACGCCCCGCGCTGGTCGCCGCCCGAGCTTGCCGGTGTGACGGACGCCCTCGTCGACGAGATCTTCGCGCCCTTGCCTTCCGATAAGGTCTGGACCCCGCTACCTTGAGCATTAGGGCTACGGGAGGACGCGAGATGACGTTCAAGCTTCTGCTGGCCGCCGGTGCAGCTCTGGCCCTGTCTGGGTGTGCGACGCACGGGGGCGGGTCGACGAACCCTATCACCGCCGCCATCGCCGATCCTGCTCGTCCGGCCGCCGACATCCAACGCGACGCGGCGCGCAAGCCCGCCGAGATGCTCGCCTTTGCCGGCGTCCGTCCCGGCATGCGGGTCGCCGACTTCCTGCCCGGCGGCGGCTATTTCACCCGCATTTTCTCGAAAGCCGTCGGCCCACAGGGCCGCGTCTTCGCGATCGCCAACCCGCCGGCCGCCAATGCCGCCCCGCCGCCGATCCAGGCCCTGGCGACCGACGCGGCGTACGGCAACATCCAGCTGATCGCCACCGGCGTCGGCGCGTTCCGCACGCCCGAGCCGGTCGACGTCTTCTGGACCTCACAGAACTTCCACGACCTTTATCTGACCCGGCTGAACCTCGACGCGCCGATGGTCCTGCGCAACATCTACGACGCGATCAAGCCGGGCGGGGTCTTTATCGTCCTCGACCACGCCGCCGCTGCCGGTGCGCCGGTGGTCGAAACCGCCAACAGCCTGCACCGCATCGACCCCGCCGCCGTTCGTCAGGCGGTCGAGGCCGCCGGTTTCCGATTTGAGGCCGAGAGCTCTGTCCTCCGGAACCCTGCCGACGACCGCACCAAGGGCGTGTTCGACCCCAGCCTGCGCGGTCACACGGACCAGTTCATTCTGAGGTTCCGCAAACCGGGGTAGGCGCTGTTCCTCCGGCGCCGGCGCGGGGCCTCAGGCTCCTTCCGGCCCTGGCAGGATGTGCAGGCCGTCGAAGGGCGTCACTTCGACGCTGGCCAGGTCGAGGTCTTCCGCGCACCGCAGGTTCAGCGCCACCATCGGACCGTTTGGTCCGACGCCCTCGGCGAACGGCGCGCAGCCGCAGACCTTGCAGAACTGGTGGCGGATCGCCTCGCGGTTCCAGGTGTAGACGGTTATCTCGTCGCGCGACGTCTCGAGATGGAATTTTTCCGGCGCGACGAAGGCCAGGATGTTCCCCCGCCGGCGGCAGAGGGTGCAATTGCACTCGATCGCCTTTGTCGGTTTCTCATCGACAGCGTAGGCGACCCGTCCGCAGTGGCAGCTTCCGCGCATTTTTCGTGACTCTCCGTCCTATCCGACCCTGAACGGCAAAGCTGTGATCTCTGTCAATTGCCGTTCACGTGCCCGCGTGTAGACATACGTTTGTCACGGTGCGAAAAGCGGCCCGAGATTCAAGGGGACCGGCCGCGCCCTGTTCGCGCCGCCGGGTCAAGTCGATGGATTATAGAGACGCGTTTCAAACCGCTCTGGACAAGGTCCGGTCCGAAGGCCGCTATCGCGTCTTCGCCGACCTGAAGCGTCGTCGCGGCGCCTTCCCGAAGGCTGTCTGGACGCGTGAAGACGGCGGCCAGGCCGAAGTCACCGTGTGGTGCTCCAACGATTACCTGGGCCAGGGGCAGAATCCTGTGGTGCTCGACGCGATGCACCAGGCGATCGAGGAGGCGGGCGCCGGGTCCGGCGGCACGCGCAACATCTCCGGCACCACCCACTACCACGTCGAGCTGGAGGCCGAGCTCGCCGATCTGCACGGCAAGGAAGCGGCTCTTCTGTTCACCTCGGGCTACGTCTCGAACGAGGCGACGCTTTCGACCCTCTACAAGATCCTGCCCGGCCTGCTGGTCTTCTCGGATGAGCTGAACCACAACTCGATGATCTCCGGGATCCGGGCCGGCAAGCGCGAGCAGCGCCACGTCTTCCGCCACAACGACCTCGTCCACCTGGAATCCCTGCTCGCCGCCGCCGATCCGGCCGCGCCGAAGCTGATCGCCTTCGAGAGCGTCTACTCGATGGACGGCGACATCGCTGACATCGCCGGCACCGTCGCCCTGGCCAAGAAGTACGGTGCGATCACCTACATCGACGAGGTCCACGCGGTCGGCATGTACGGCCCGCGCGGAGCCGGCGTCGCCGAGCGCGACGGCCTCATGGCCGAGATCGACATCATCGAAGGCACGTTGGGCAAGGCGTTCGGCGTCATGGGCGGCTACATCGCCGCCGACGCAGTGATCGTCGACGCCATCCGCAGCTACGCCGACGGCTTCATCTTCACGACCTCGCTGCCGCCGGCGCTGGCCGCCGGAGCAGTGGCCTCGATCCGCTACCTCAAGGCGCACGACGAGGTCCGCCAGGCCCATCAGGCCCGCGCCGCGATGCTCAAGGCTCGCTTCGCCAAGGCCGGCTTGCCCGTCATGCCGTCTGCGAGCCACATCGTGCCGCTGCTGGTCGGCGACCCGGTCCACTGCAAGATGGTGTCGGACATCCTGCTCGCCGACTTCGGCATCTATGTGCAGCCGATCAACTATCCGACCGTGCCGCGCGGCACCGAGCGGCTGCGGTTCACGCCATCGCCGGCGCATACCGACGACATGATGGACAAGCTGGTCGAGGCGCTGGAGAAGCTCTGGACCCACTGCAACATCGCGCGGGTCGGCGGGGTCGCCGCCTAAGGCGGCCTTGGCCAGAACAGGCGGCATCCCGAGGCGGGACGAGGCGGTTCCAAGGCCGCTGCGCGCTGTTCTGGCTGGCTCGGCGGCGTTGCCGGGGCGGACCGTTGATCAGGCGGTCATCTACTCAAACCCGGACCGGCTCGCTCGGAGCGCTTCTGAGATAGGTGGGTCACGGCGGGCTTCAACCCGCCGCCGGCCCATTCCGGGTCAGCAAGCTCTACGACAGCGCGGCGTAGATCCGGCAGCGCGCGCTCCAGCCGCCCTTGAAGGTGGTGAGTTCGTGGACGGTGATCTCGTGCACGCGGCCGTCGCTCTCGATCGTGAACAGATCGCCGAGCCGCGGCGTGAGCGGGTCGATCGACCAGATGACCACCTCGCCGCGCGTCGCCAGATCTTCGTCGAGGATCTCGTAGCCGCTGGCATTGAACGCCCGCAGCGCCTCCGTACCGGCGTGGACCCGTTGTCTCATTTGCGTCTCCGGACACCTCGGCCGAGGCCGATCTGCTTGGCGAAGTCCGAGCGACGCGCGGCATAAGCCGGCGCCACCATCGGGTAGTCGGGCTGCAGGCCCCAGCGGCGCCGGTACTCGTCCGGGCTCATGTTGTAGCGCGAGCGCAGGTAGCGCTTCAGCATCTTCAACCGCTTCCCGTCCTCGAGGCAGACGATGTAGTCGTGCTGCACGGATCGGCTGATCGGCACGGCGGGCTTGGGTCGGTCTTCAACGACCGGCGCGGCGACGCCTCGGGTCAGGCCCTCCAGCGTCTGGTGCACGGTGCGGATGATGTCCGGCACGGCTTCGGCCGACACGGCGTTCCGGCTCACATAGGCGGCCACGATCCCTGCGCCCAGACGCAGGATCTCCTCACCCGAACGGCTGTCGGGATCCGGACCAACGCTCATTCAGCTTCCCCCTTGTCGCGACTCTGCACAGCCCCGGCGCCTCCCTGACGCTTGCACCCTGGGTTAGTCTGCAACGCAGAAGGAGAAGGTTGGTTCCGGGCGTTGGAACGG
>NZ_JBIIGK010000026.1:0-27184 GCF_044236515.1 Phenylobacterium sp. | reverse complement strand
CCGCCGAACATCTCGGCCATCGCCTCGGCCTCGCCGATGGCGCCGGGCTTCACCCCGGCCGGCAGGTTCTTCATGATCGGCAGGTTGTTGACCGCCTTGGTGGCGACGCCGAGTTCGACGCCGTTCAGCTCCGCCTCGACGGTCATCCGCTGCTGGCGGTTCAGGCGGTCGATACGCGCCGCGCCGGCCTGGAAGGTGACGTCGGCGACCGAGTCCAGGGTGGTCGAGCCGCCGTTGGCGGTCGGCACCCGCATCGAGCGGATCCGCTCGATGTCGGCGCGGGCCTCGGCCGGCAGGCGGATGCGGATCGGGATGCGCCGCTCGCCCTCGTTCATCTTCGGCGTGTTGGCCTCGATGTCGCCGATGGTGGCCACGCGCGCGACGGATGAAATGTCGGCGACGGAGACGCCCAGGCGGGCGGCTTCGTCGGCCCGCGGGCGGATGACGATCTCCGGCCCAACCGGCGCGTTGGCGGGACGCGGATCAGCGACCGCGTCCAGGGTTCGCATCTGGCGTTCCAGTTCCAACGCCGCGCGGCGCAGGGTCTCGCCGTCGTCGCCGGTCAGGATTTGCTGGAACCCGGCTCCGCCTTGCTGACTGAGGAAGCTGACGCGGGCGTCCGGGATGGCCCGCAGCTCGGCCCGCAGCCGCTCGCGGAACTCCTGGCCGGTGGTGGTCCGGGCCGGATCCAGGAGCAGGGTGATGGTGCCGCTGCGCAGGTCCGAGGTGCTGCTGCCGCCGCCGGGACCGAAGTTGGCTACCGTCGAGCCGATCATGGCGAAGACGTTCGTGACCTCGGGCTGCCGCCGCATCAGGTTGGTGACGGCCTCGGTGGTGGCTTCCATGTCCTGGATGGTGGCGCCCGGCGGGCCTTCGACGCTGACGTAGATGAAGTCCGGATCGCCGGTCGGCTGGAAACCGGGCGGCAGGGTTCTGGCGACGGCGATCGACGCGAAGAACAGCACGCCCCCGAGGATCGAGGCGAGGATGCGGTGCGACAGCGCCCAGTCCAGGGCCCGCGGATAGAACCCCTCGAACGGCTTGCGTTCGTGCGGCGCCTTGTTCGGCTTGAGCAGGTAGGCGGCCATCAGCGGCGTCAGCAAGCGGGCCACCAGCAGCGAGAACAGCACCGCCACGGAGACGGTAAGGCCGAACTCCTTGAAGAACTGCCCCGGGATGCCGGGCATGAAGCTGACCGGCGTGAACACCACCACGATCGACATCGTGGTCGCCACGACGGCCAGGCCGATGGCGTCGGCGCCTTCCAGGGCCGCCTGGAACGGCCGGACGCCGCGAGACACCCGCTTCTCAATGTTCTCGATCTCGACGATGGCGTCGTCGACGAGAATGCCGATGACCAAGGTCAGCGCCAGCAGGGTGATGATATTCAGCGAAAAGCCGGTCATCTTCATCACGAAGAACGTCGGGATCAGCGACACCGGCATGGCCAGCACGGTGATCAGCGTCGCCCGCCAGTCGCGCAGGAACAGCAGCACCACGAGGGCGGCGAGGATCATGCCTTCCAGCAGCACGTGCTGGGTGGCGCGGAAGTTGGCGCGGGTCTCGTCGACGGACGAGAACACCTTGGTGAACTTGACGTCGGGATGCGCCTTCTCGAGCTCGGCCAGCTTTTCGCCGACGGCGTCCTCGACCGAGACGTCGCTGGCGTCGCGGGTCTTGGAGACCTGGAAGCCAACCACCGGCCGGCCGTTGAGGCGGGCGAAGCCGCGCGGCTCGGAGGCCCCGTCGCCAATCTGGGCGACGTCGGCGAGGCGCACGAAGCGGCCGCCGCCGGTCGAGATGGTGATGTTGCGGATCTCGTCGACCGTCTCGGCCGCGCCAAGGACGCGGACCGTCTGCTCACGGCCGCCGACCATCACCCGGCCGCCGGGGGCGTCGAGCTGGAAGGTTTGCAGGGCGTTGTTGACCTGGGCGGCGGTCAGCCCCCGGGCGGCCAGTCGATCCGGATCGATGACGACATTTATCTCGCGGGCGACGCCGCCGACCCGGCGAATCTGCGCAACGCCCTTGGCGGTCTGCAGGGTGCGGGCGATGGTGTCGTCGACGAACCACGACAGCTGCTCGTCGGACATCTTCGACGAGGCGACGGCGAAGGTGCCGATCGGGAAGGCGGAGTCCATCTCCACGCGGGTGACGGTCGGCTCGTCGATGTCGCGCGGCAGCACCTGGCGCAGCTGGTCGACCTTGGCTCGGACCTCATCCGTGCGCTTCTGGAGATCCTCGCCCATCTCCAGTTCGATCATCGTCGTCGAGACGCCCTGGGTGACGACCGAAGAGATGTTGTTGACCCCGGCGATGCCCGACAGGGCGTCCTCCACCGGCCGGGTGATCTGGGTCTCCATTTCCCCCGGCGCGGCGCCCGCCTGGGTGACCGTCACGGCGATGTTGGGGAACTGGATGTTGGGGAACTGTTTGATCGGCAGGCCGGTGTAGGCGAACAGGCCGGCAAGCATCAGGCCGACGAACAGCACCACCACCGGCACCGGGTTGCGGATTGCCCAGGCCGAGATCGGGAAATCGGTGCGGGGCGCGCTCATCGCGCGGCCGCCTTAGGCGCCGGCGCTGCGCTCTCCACCGGCTTGACGACGTCGCCGTCGATCAGCAGGCCGGCGGCGTTTCGCACCACTCGGGCCCCGGCCGCCGGGCCGCGGGCCAGCTGGACATAGCCGCCGCCGCGCTGGCCGGCCTGGATGGCCATCCGGCGCACCCGGTTGTCAGCCCCGACGACCATCACGCTGGCTCCGTCGGCGTCATAACGGATCGCGGTTTCCGGCACGGCCAGCACCAGGGAGGAGACATCGCCGAACACCGCCCGGCCAAAGCCGCCGGCGCGGATGTCGCTGCGCACCGGCAGGGTCAGCCGGACCTGGCCGAGCTTGGTCTGTGGATCGATCTGCGGGCTGACCAGGCGGACGACGCCGGTCACCTGGTCGCCGCTGGGCAAGGTCACCTGAGCGCGCTGGCCCGGCCGGACGCGGGCGAGATCTTCCTGCGAGAGCTGGGCGGCCAGTTCGATCTGGCCATCGCGGGCGAGGCGGAACCAGGGCGTCGCGCCGCCGGACGACAGGTCGCCCGGGCGCACGGTGCGCTCGAGGATCAGACCCGAGACCGGGGCGGCCACGGCCATCTTGCGCATCCGGGTCTGCAGGTCGCGCAGGTTGGCGCGGGCCACGTCGGCCTGGTAGCGGCGTTGGGCGATCTGTTCCTGGGCGAGCACGCCCTCGCCGTCGAGCCCGGCGACGCGGCGGACCTGGTCCTCCGCCTGGGCCGCCTGGGCCTGGGCCTGGGCAAGCTGGCCCTGGAGAAGGGCCGGATCGAGCTGCACGAGGGTCTGCCCGGCCCGGACATAGTCTCCGACGTCGGCCAGCACGCGCAGGACGCGATAGCCGGTGACCTCGCCGGTCACGGCCGCCTCCTCGCGCGGGATCAGGTCGCCGGTCGCGGAGATGGCGTCCACCACCGGCCGCTGCTCGACACGGACGACGCTGACGGTGCGCGGTTGCTCGGCGGCCGGCGCGGCCCGGGTGGACTTGTCGCACGCGGCCAGCGCCAGGCCAGCGGTCATCGACAGCAGGAGGGGAAGACGAAGGGTTTTCATGTGCGGGTTCAGCCAGCCTGAACTTGTGTGGAGGCCTGTCGGGACGCCGGCGTCGCGGCCCAGCCGCCGCCGAGCGCCCGATAGGCCTGGACCGTGCGCCGCAGGCTCTGGACCTGGGCTGCGGTGAGTTGGGTGCGGGTCGCGCGCCAGGCCTGTTCGGCCGACAGCAAGGTGTTGAGGTCGGTCAGGCCACGTTCGTAGCCGAGCCGCGCGGCGCGGAACGCCCGCCCGGCCCGCGCCTCGCCATCGGCGAGCAGCGCCACGCGCCGGCGGTCGGCGTCGAGTCGGACCAGCGCCCCCTCGGCCTCACCGAACGCGGTCTGCACGGCCCGTTCATAGGCGATGACCGCCTGTTCGGTGCGCGCGTTCTCGGCCTTCAGCTCGGCCAGCTTGTTGGGGATCGACAGGATCGGCTGGGCGATCGTGCCGCCGATCGACCAGTTCCAGCTCTCGTTCTCGAAGCCGGGCTGCGAGGTGCGCGACCAGCCGACGCCGGGCGTGAGGGTGAGGGTCGGGAAGAAGGCGCGCTCGGCGACGTCCTGGCGGCCCGCGGCGCTGCGGACCCGGGCCTCCGCCTCGCGGATGTCAGGACGACGGGCCAGCAGCTGGCTGGGCAGGGTGACCGGCACGGCGGGCGCGGCGCCCACCTGCGGCGGGGCGTCGACGGCGGTGGTCGGCTCGGCCAGGCGGCCGGCCAGGATCAGGATCGCCCGCCGCTGGGCCTGCAGCTCGGCCTCGAGTCCGGCCGCCTGGGCCTCAGCCTGGGCGAGGTCGCCGGCGATGCGATCGGACTCGGAGGTCGGCGCGAGACCCAGTCGGCCGCGCCGGGTGGCGAGGTCCAGCAGGCTGCGCTGGATGCGGGCGGTCTCTTGCGCGTCGGCGAGCTGGATCGCCAGGCCGCGCGCCTGGAAGTAGGAATCGGCGACCTGGGCGGCGATCGCCGCACGGCTGCCTTCCAGGGCGAAGCGCTGGGCCGCGACCTCGGCGTTGGCAGAACGGCGAGCCGCGAGCGTTCGGCCGAAGAGGTCGATCTCCCAGCTGACGTTAAAGTTGACGCTCTCGCTCTCCGACGAGCCGCGGGTCACGAAACCGGGGAACTCGAACTGCGTGCCGGACAGCTGTTCAGTCTCGGTGCGGCGGGTCGAACCGGACAGGTCGCCCTTCGGCAGGAAGCCGAGCAGAACGCCGAGCCGCTGGGCGCGAACCTCGTTCAGGCGCGCGACGGCGGTCCGCACGTCGGTGTTGCGGACCAGGGCCTGCTCGATCAGCCCGGTGAGCTGCGGATCGTCGAACGCCAGCCACCAGCGGTCGAGGTCGACGGCGGCCTGAGCGCTTGCCGGCGCCTCGAAGGCGGCGGGCATGGCCAGGTCCGGCTTGCGCGGGCTGGCGCAGGCCGCGACGGCGAGGGCGGTGAGAAGGGCGGCGGTGTGGGAGGCGCGCATCTTGAGCGGGGCTATTATCAGAGGCCAGGTTTGGCGGTGATTAATTCGCCGACAGGCTGACCTTGCTTAGCGGCAGCTCATGTCGGGGGAATTACAGGCGCATTACATTGTAGGCTGGGCGCGGACTAGCCGTTTCAACCGCCTACGCCTAGGGTCACGCAATCAACTGACCTCATTTCGGGCAGAACATGCAAAAGCTTGTCTATGCGACGGCCCTGGCGCTTTGCCTTTCCACGACGCCGGTCCGGGCCGCCGAGCCGATCGATGCGGCGCGGATCGCGCGCCACATCGAAGTCCTGGCGTCCGACGCCTTCGAGGGCCGCGCGCCGGCCAGCGCCGGCGAGGCCAAGACCGTCGCCTACCTCATCGAACAGTTCCGCGCCGCGGGCGTGCAGCCGGGCGGCGACCTGAAGAACGGGACCCGGGCGTGGACGCAGGACGTTCCCCTCGCCCGCTTCGCCATCGACGGGCCGGTGCAAGTGAGCGCCGGCGGCGAGGCCTGGACGCAAGGCGAACAGGTGGCGCTGCGGGCTAGCCAGACCGGAGCGCGCCGCCTCGACCTGAAGGACGCGCCGCTGGTCTTCGCCGGCTACGGCGTCAAGGCCGACGAGAAGGGCTGGGACGACTTCAAGGGCATGGACCTGAAGGGCAAGGTCATCCTGGTCCTGGTCAACGACCCCGACTTCGAGACCGGGGTCGGCGACTTCGGCGGCAAGGCCATGACCTATTACGGCCGCTGGACCTACAAGTACGAGGAGGCGGCGCGGCAGGGCGCGGCCGGCGTGCTGGTGATCCACGAGACGGCGCCGGCCGCCTACGGCTGGGCGACGGTCAAGAACTCCAACACCGCCGAGCTGTTCGACATCATCCGAGACGACCCGACCAAGGCCCACGCGCCGCTCGAGGGATGGATCCAGCGCGACGCGGCGGCGGCCCTGCTGCGGAAAGACGGGCTGGACTACGAGGCGCTGAAGACCCAGGCCAGGTCGCGGGATTTTCGGCCGGTCGCGCTGCCCGGCGTTAGCCTGTCGGCGAGCTTCGCGGTGAATGCGACCACCGTGATCTCCAAGAACGTGGTCGGCGTGCTGCCGGGTCGCCGCCGGCCGGAGGAGCGGGTGATCTACACCGCCCACTGGGACCATCTGGGCGTCGGCGGGGCGGATGCGACGGGGGATCGGATCTACAACGGCGCGGCGGACAACGCCTCCGGCGTCGGGGCGCTGCTGGAGCTCGCCCGGGTGTTCGCGAGCGGGCCGCGGCCGGACCGCAGCCTGGTGTTCCTGGCCGTCACCGCCGAGGAGAAGGGCCTGCTCGGCACCGAGTACTATGCGGCCAACCCGCTCTATCCGCTTGGCACGACCGTCGCCGACCTCAACATGGACGGGATGAACCTCATCGGCCTGACGCGCGACGTCACGATGTCCGGCGATGCGCCGCTAACGCTGCAGGACGACCTCGTGAAGCTTGCGGCGGAGCGGGGGCTGTCGTTCAGCCCTGACCCGAACCCGGAAGCCGGCAGCTTCTACCGCTCCGATCACTTCCCGCTCGCCAAGCGCGGCGTGCCGGCGATTTCGTTCGGGGCCGGCCAGGACCTGGTCGAGGGCGGGCTTGCCGCCGGCAAGGCGGCCTCCGACGACTACATCCGCGAGCGCTACCACCAGCCGGCCGACGAGTTCGATCCCAAGTGGGACCTGCGCGGCCTGAGCCAGGAGGTCGGCCTGTTCTACGAACTCGGACGCCGGCTGGCGAACTCGTCGGTTTGGCCGGAGTGGAAGACCGGCGCCGAGTTCAAGGCGGAACGCGACAAGACCGCCGCGATGCGGAGATAGCGGCGATGGCAGGCGTAATCCGGACGGGTATCGGCGGCTGGACCTTCGAGCCCTGGCGCGGCGTCTTCTATCCCGAGGGCCTGCGCCAGGCCGGGGAGCTGCAGTACGCGGCCAGCAAGCTGAGAACCATCGAGATCAACGGCACCTACTATTCCAGCTTCAAGCCGGAAAGCTGGGCCAAGTGGCGGGCCGCGACGCCGGATGGGTTCCGCTTTTCGGTCAAGGCCTCGCGCTACTGCACCAACCGCAAGGCTCTGGCCGATGGCCGAGAGTCGATCGACCGGTTCCTCGGCCAGGGCCTGGTCGAGCTCGGCGACCGGCTCGGTCCGATCCTCTGGCAGTTCATGGCGACGAAGAGGTTCGACCGCGACGATTTCGCCGCCTTCCTCGACCTGCTGCCGGACAGGCTGGAGGGCGTGCCCCTGCGGCACGTGATGGAGGTCCGCCACGGCAGCTTCGCCGACCCGGCGTTCGTCGCCCTCTGCCGGGACCGCAATGTGGCCATCTGCACGGCGGCGCACGAGACCTATCCGCTGATCGCCGACGTCACCGCCGACTTCGCCTACCTGCGCCTCATGACCGCCGACGACGGCCTCGAGACCGGCTACGCCCCGGCCGAACTGGACGAGTGGGCGGATCGGCTGAAGGCCTATGCGGGCGGTGAGCTTCCCGCTGACTTCACGCCCCTGGACCGCACCAGCCCGGCGGCCGACGCACGCGACGTCTACGCCTACGTCATCCACGAAGGAAAGGTGCGGGCGCCGCGGGCGGCCATGGAGCTACAGGCGCGGGTCTAGGGCCCGAAGGAAGGCGGAGCGCGCCGCGCCCGCCTTCCTCCTTCTAGTGCGTGGTCCGGACGTCGGCTTCGGCGTGATGCTCACCGATGCTGAGCGACTTGACCCAGGGCAGGATCTGCCAGAGGGCCGACAGGCCGACGAGGCCGTAGACAACCTTGGCCAGCGCCGCGTCGTCGCCGCCGAAGAGGTTGGCCACCAGGTCCATCTCATGGCCGCCAAGCGCCACCAGACCCCAGTTCACGCCGCCCACGATCAGCAGCAGCAGCGTGAGGATGTTGAGCCATTTCATGGTGCGATCCAGTTCTTGCCGTTCGACGTCGCATCAATCGGCAAGCCGCGCCCAACGTTCCCAACAGGCCGCCCCGCGCCTCAAAGGAGGGCGCTGCGGGTTGGCAAGGCTCTCAAAGGCCGTAAATTCCACGGGTGCTTCCTCGGCAGGGCTAAATGGCGGACGTTGCGACGCTCGGACGGCGTGAACAGACGAAGTCGCAGAACCGGCAGGCGATCCTCGACGCAGGGCGGGCGGTGTTCGCGGAGCTGGGCTACGACGCCGTGACCGTGCGTGACATCGTCCGTCGGACCGGCCTCGCCTCAGGCACCTTCTACAACTACTTCCGCTCGAAGGAGGAGGTGTTCGCCGCCCTCGCCGACGACGGGGCGCGTCGGTTCGCGCCGGTGATCAAGCACCTGCGCGAGCAGGCAGTCGGTTTCGAGAGTTTCGTCCGGGCGGCGATCTCCGCCTACTTCGAATTCATCGCCGAGGAACGCCGCCTGTGGCTGGAGGGACGGCCGGCCGGCGAGAGCGCCCGCGTGCTGCCGCGCGAGACGCCGGAGATGCAGGCAGTGTTCGGCGAGGTCCGACAGGCGATCCAGGCCGCGGCCGGCGGACCGGGCGGCGTGCCCGACGCCGATCCCGACTACATGGCCGCCGCCTGTATCGCCATCGCTCGCGACGTCGGCGACGTGATGACCACCCGCCGGCCGCCCGACATCGCCGGCGCTGCGGAGTTCGCCTCGGCGATGATCCTCAACGGCCTTAGGGGCCTGCCGCAGCGCCGCGAGGCCTGAGGCGGCTTGACGGGAGCCCGGAACCGGCCGACCTCAATCGCATGACCATCGGCAGCGAAGACGAACTCGAAAAGCTCAAGGCCGCGGGTCGCGTCGTCGCCCGCACCCTGACGGCCATGGGCCAAGCCCTGGAGCCGGGCATCACCACCCGCGAACTGGACGACCTCGGCCGCCAGCTTCTGGAAGAGGCCGGAGCGCGATCGGCGCCGGAGTTGACCTACAACTTCCCCGGCGCGACCTGCATTTCGGTCGGACCGGACGTCGCCCACGGCATTCCCGGCGACCGCCGCATCGAGGCCGGCGACCTGGTGAACATCGACGTTTCGGCCGAGCTTGACGGCTTCTTCGCCGATACCGGCGCGAGCTTCGCCGTGCCCCCGACGGCGCCGCGCATCGAACGCCTCTGCCGCGACGGCCGCCGCGCCCTGTGGAGCGGCATCCGCCAGGTCCGCGCCGGCGGTGAGCTGGCCGCCATCGGCAAGAGCATCGAGAGCTTCGCCCGCAAGAACGGCTACAGCCTGGTCCGGAACCTCGCCAGTCACGGGGTCGGCGCTTCCCTGCACGAGGAGCCGACCGAGATCGCCACCTGGGAGGACCGGTCCGAGCGTCGGCGGATCACCGACGGCCTGGTCTTCACCATCGAGCCGTTCCTGTCGCTCGGCGCGGATTGGGTCGAGGAGCTGGACGACGGCTGGACCCTGCGCCCGCCGGCCCGACAGCCGACGGTGCAGTACGAGCACACCCTGGTCGCCACCCCGCGCGGCGCGGTGGTGGTGACCCTGGCCGACTAGATCGGCCAATCAGCTGGGCGACTAGAGCAGCAGGTCCAGCGCCACGCCCGCGAGCGAGCAGGCCAGCAACAGCGGGATCATCGGCGCCTTGAACCGGAAGGCGGCGATCGCCGCCGCCGCCGTCAAGGCGGCGCTGGCAAGGTTGATCGAGCTCAGCACCGGCAGGTCGAGCTGCGCCCCGAACCCGCGCACGGTGACCATCTGCGAAAACAGCACGTGAAGGGCGAACCACAGGGCGAGGTTCATGATCACCCCGACCACGGCCGCGCCGATCGCCGCCAGGGCCGCGTTCAGCGCCTGCGCGCCGCGCAGCCGCTCGACGAAGGGCGCGCCGAGAAAGATCCACAGGAAGCACGGCACGAAGGTGACCCAGGTGGTCAGGGTGCCGCCGAGGATCGCCGCGGCGATCGGCGGCAGGCCGGTCGCGGCGCGGAACGCCCCCATGAAGCCGACGAACTGGGTGACGATGATCAGCGGGCCGGGGGTCGTCTCGGCCATGCCGAGTCCGTCCAGCATTTCGCCCGGGCGCAGCCACCCGAAGGTCTCCACCGCCTCCTGGGCGACGTACGCCAGGACAGCGTAGGCGCCGCCGAAGGTGACGACGGCCATCTTGCTGAAGAACAGGCCGATCTCAGTGAAGACGTGATCATCGCCGAGCCAGAAGATCGCCGCCAGCACCGGCGTCCACCACAGGACCAGCAGGGCGGCGCTGATCGACAGCGACCATCGCAGGTTGGGCGTCGCATGGGCCGGGATGCCTTCGCCTAGCACCGTGTCGGCGTCGGCGACTTCGTTGGCCGAAGCCGGGCCATGGCCGCCGCCGGCCAGCGCCCCGCGCACCCCGAGTTTGGCGGCCAGGAAGCCGAACAGTCCGGCCGCGACGATCACAATCGGGAACGGCACCTTGAAGACGAACAGGGCGACGAAAGCCGCCACGGCCAGGGCGATCATCAGCGGCGTCTTCAGCGATCGCCGCCCGACGCGCAGCACCGCCTGGATCACCACCACCAGCACCGCCGCCTTGAGGCCGAAGAACAGCGCCGCCACCGGCCCGACCTGGCCGAACAGCGCATAGAGGACGCTGAGGACCATGATCGCCAGGTAACCCGGCAGCACGAACAGCGCCCCGGCGATAAATCCGCCGAGCGTGCGGTGCATCAGCCAGCCGATGTAGGTGGCGAGCTGCTGCGCCTCGGGGCCCGGCAGCAGCATGCAGTAGTTGAGGGCGTGCAGGAAACGCCGCTCCCCCAGCCAGCGCTTCTCCTCGACGAGGATGCGGTGCATCACCGCGATCTGGCCGGCCGGCCCGCCGAAGCTCAAGGCCGCCACGCGGGCCCACACCCTGACCGCCTCGGCCAGGCTCACGGTCTGTCGGTCGGTATCGGAATTCGTCGTCGACACGTTCACTCACGCTCCAGGGCTCGCGCCGGCATGGCCGGGCGCGTCCGAAGAGCGGGTGCTTGGACGCCAGAGGCGTCTATGTCCGGGCGACCCGCATCAGCCCGGACCGTTGCTCTACCTCCGCCGTGGCCCGGCGGCAAGCGGAACGCCCGCCGCCGGCCGGGACGAGTCAGTTGCGCTGGTAGGCGACCTTGCCGTCGAGGACCGTCATGTCGACGTCGATCTCGTCGAGCTGGTCATAGGGCGCTGTCAGCGGGTCGCGCTCCAGGACCACCAGGTCGGCGATCTTGCCGACCTCGATCGAGCCGAAGTCCTTTTCCATGAAGTTGGCCTCGGCGCTCCAGATCGTGAACATCCGGATGCCGTCCATGACGCTGATCGCCTCTTCGCCCTGGGCGACCGCGCCGTACTTCGTCTTCCGCTCGACCATCCGCTCGATCGAGAACATCGGCGGGGTGGCGAAGTTCTGGGTGCCGATGGTGTCCACCCCGCCGGCCGGGCGGAAGCCGCGGTCGATCAGGGTCTTCATCGGGAAGAACTTCACGTCCGGCTCCTGGACGTTGACGTCGGTCAGGCGCCACAGGAAAACCGGCTGCGGCGAGGCGATCACCTTGCTGCGGTGCATCCGCTGGATACGCTCCTCGGTGCGGGCGTCCTGGACAAGGAAGTGGCCGTAGTGCTCGATGCGGAACCGCGGGTCCGGGCGCGGCGCCGCCTTCTGCGCCGCCTCGTAGGCCGAGATCACCATGTCCTGGGCGCGGTCGCCGTTGGCGTGGGTCAGCACCTGCCAACCGGCCTTGTGGGCTTCAAGCACCAGGCGATTGAGCCGGTCCTGCTGATAGGTCACCGAGCCGGTGTTGTTGGGAATCCAGGTGGTGCCCGAGCCGTTCCAGAACGGCTTGTAGACCCCGGCGGTGGTGCCCCAGACGCCGTCCTGCACGTACTTGACGCCGCCAGCGTGGAGCCATCGGTCGCCGTCGGTGGGCTTGATGCCAAGTTCGGCCAGCCGCCCGACCGGAGACGGATCCTGAGCGGAGATGCTGGTGATGCCCGGCACGGCCATCACGCCGACGTAGTAGTTCATCCGCACCCGGGTCGGCAGGCGGCCCTCGGACTTCAGCTCGGCCATCGCCCGGTAGGCGTCGATGTCGGACATATCCGAGACCGCAGTGACGCCCTTCTTCAGATAGAAGTCTTCGAGGATGCCGCGGATGGCTTCCTTGCGCTCCTGGGGCGTGAACTTGGCGGTCTTGTTGGCCGGCCAGGGGGCGGCGGCGTCGCGAATGATCATCACCTCGCCGTTCGGCGCGCGCTCGAACCGGCCAAGGGCCGGGTCCGGATCGGGGTAGGCGCGGGTCAGGCCCATGACCTGGGCCGCCTTGCTGTTGATCAGGTGGTCGTGGATGCTCCACTGCAGGTCGACCGGATTGTTCGGCAGGCCCGCGTCCAGCGCCTCCCGGGTCGGCATCACCTGGTTGTAGGTCCCCTGCCCGACCAGCCAGGCGCCCGGCGGCCGCTTGGCGGCCTCGGCCTGCAGCTTGGCGATCACCGCCGCGCCGTCCTTCAGCGGCGGCACCTGGATGTTGATGTGATGGGCCTCGGTGTTGGCCATGCCCGCCACGTGCGAGTGGGAATCGATGAAGCCCGGCAGCAGCGCCCGGCCTTTCAGATCGATGACCTTGGTGTTGGGACCGCGCCACGCGGCGACGTCGCCGACCGCAACGATCCGCTCGCCCTTCACCGCCACGCCGCGCGCGATGGTGTCCTTGGCGTCGACGGTGATGACCTTACCGTTGATGAACACCAGGTCGGCCGGAGCCGGCGCCTGGGCGAGCGCTACGCCGGCGTAAGCCGCTGCGGCCGCGGCGATGAAGACAACTCGTCCGGGTGTGCGCATGTTAGGTTTCCTCCTGCGCGACATGGCGCCCTAGGTCGCGGTCTTTCGGGAGGTGTCATCGACGATAACCGTGGTGACGCTTCGTCACCGGCAGGAGGACGCCCACGCCCGGAAGCGGTTGGTGCAGCGCAGCGGTTGACTCACCCCACCGGTTCCACTATCCACCGCCGCTCGATTTTCGACCCGGAGCCTTTCTCGTGAAGCGGACCTATCAGCCGTCCCGACTCGTGCGTAAGCGCCGTCACGGCTTCCGCCTGCGCATGTCCACCAAGAATGGGCAAAAGGTGCTGGCTCGCCGTCGCGCCAAGGGCCGCAAGCGCCTGAGCGCTTAAGCCTGCGCGCTTAAGCCTCGCCGACGTTGTAGGGTGTCCGGGTGCCGGACGCCGCCTTTCCCATCGAACGTTTGAAGAAGCGCAGCGAGTTCCTCGCCTGCGCCCAGGCCCCCTCGTGCGCGAAGGGGGCTCTCGTCGTGCAGGCCCGGCCGCGCGAGGACGGCGAGCCGCGCGTGCGCGCCGGCTTCACCGCGACAAAGCGCATCGGCGGGGCGGTGCAACGCAACCGCGCCAAGCGGCGGATGCGCGAGGCGGCCCGCCTGCTGCTGCCCGTCCACGCCGAGGCCGGGTGCGACTATGTATTCATCGCCCGAGGCGGGGCGATCAGCCGCCCCTGGGACCGTCTGCTTGACGATATGAAAACCGCGCTGATAAGGCTCGCCGCCGGCCGCGTGAGCCCCGGCGCCCCGGCCTCGCGCCCTGCCTCGACGGACCGCATCCCCTAAATGCAACGCGACGACAACAGCCGTAACACGATCATCTTCATCGTGGCGGCGGTGATCCTCTTCATCGTCTACCAGACCTTCGTGCTGGATCCGGCCCAGAAGCGCCGGCAGGCCGAACTGGCCCGGCAGGCGCCGCAGGCCGGCGCCGTCGCCCAGGGCCGCGCGCCCGCGCCGCAGATCCCCCAGGCCGTCACCCGCCAGGCGGCCGTCGCAGCCAGTCCGCGCGTGCCGGTGGCGACGCCGTCGCTGAGCGGCTCGGTGTCGCTGCGCGGCGCGCGGATCGACGACCTCTATCTGAAGAACTACCGCCAGACGGTGGACAAGGGCTCGCCGCCGGTCGAGCTGCTGCGGCCCGAGGGCGCGCGCCACGCATGGTTCGCCGACATCGGCTGGACCGGCGCGAACATCGCCGGCCTGCCCACCCCGGACACGACCTGGACGCTGGTCCAGGGCGCCAGCCTGGCTCCCGGTCGGCCCATCGTCCTGCAGACCACCAACGGCCAGGGCCTGACCTTCACCCGCAAGGTCGAGGTCGACGAGCGCTATCTGTTCACCGTCACCGACACCGTCGCCAACACCGGCGCGGCCCCCGTGACCCTGGTTCCCTACGCGTCGATCCAGCGGCAGGGCGTGCCGGCCGACCTCGGCTCCAACCAGATCGTCCACGAAGGCGCGGTCGGCTGGCTGGACGGCAAGCTGCGGCAGGTGAAGTACAAGAAGTGGGTGAAGGACGGCGGCGGCCCCGCCTACGGCTCCTCCGGCGGCTGGCTCGGCGTCACCGACAAGTACTGGCTGACCGCTCTGATCCCGTCGCAAGGCGAGAAGATCACCGGCCAGTTCCGCCGCACCGACCTGCCCGGCGGCCAGGTTCTGGACGCCACCTACACCGGCGCGCCGCGCACCATCCCCGCCGGCCGCCAGATCACCGAGACCACCCACCTCATCGCCGGCGCCAAGAGCGTGCCGGTGCTGCGCGACTACGGCTCGAAGCTCGGCGTCGAGCGGCTGGACTGGTCGGTGGACTGGGGGAACTTCTGGTTCCTGACCCGGCCTATCTTCTCGTTCCTGTCGTTCATCACCGGCCACGTGGCCAACTTCGGCATCGCCATCCTGCTGCTGACCGTCGTCGTGCGCCTGCTGTTCTTCCCGCTGGCGAACAAGCAGTACGAGAGCCTGACAAAGATGAAGAAGGTGCAGCCCCAGATGGAGGAGCTGCGCAAGAAATATAAGGACGACCCGGCCAAACAGCAGCAGGAGCTGCTGGCGCTCTATCAGCGCGAGAAGGTCAATCCGCTGGCCGGCTGCCTGCCGCTCCTGCTGCAGATCCCGGTATTCTACGCCCTCTACAAGGTGCTGACCGTCACCATCGAGATGCGGCACGCGCCGTTCGTCGGCTGGATCCGCGACCTGTCGGCCCGCGACCCGACCAGCATCTGGACCCTGTTCGGCCTCATCCCCTGGGATCCGGCCACCGCGCCGCTGATCGGCGGCCTTCTGGACGGCGCGCTGCACCTCGGCATCCTGCCGCTCGCCTACGGCTTCACCATGTGGCTGACGACCTCGATGAGCCCGCCCGCGCCGGACCCGGTGCAGCAGAAGATCTTCCAGCTGATGCCGCTGCTGTTCATGTTCATCATGGCCCCGTTCGCGGCCGGCCTGCTGATCTACTGGACCTGGTCGAACGTGCTGACGATCCTGCAGCAGTACGTGATCATGCGGCGCTTCAAGGTCGACAATCCGATCGACAAGCTGATCCGCAGGATGACCGGCAAGCCGGATCCCGCCACGTGAGCGAGGACGCCGCCTTCGACGCCGAGGCGCTGGAGGCCGCGCGCAAGCTGTTCGCCCGCGAGGCGCGCTTCATGATGGGCGCCGTCTCGATGAGCGGCCTGCCCGACACCGAGCTGCCGGAGGTGGCGTTCGCCGGCCGCTCCAACGTCGGCAAAAGCTCGCTGATCAACGCCGTCGTCGGCCGCACTCACCTGGCCCGCGCCTCCAACGAGCCGGGCCGGACGCGGGAGGTGAACTTCTTCGTCGTCGACGAACGGCTGCGCCTGGTCGACCTGCCGGGCTACGGCTTCGCGCGGGCCTCAAAGGGCGAGGTCAAGAAGTTCCAGAACCTCGGCCGCGACTACCTGCGCGGCCGGCCCAACCTGAAGCGCGCCTTCCTCCTGATCGATTCCCGTCACGGCCTGAAGGCGGTGGACGACGAGGCCATGGCCGCCTTCGACGTCGCCGCCGTCAGCTACCAGATCATCCTGACCAAGGCGGACAAGCTGAAGCCGGCCGAGGTGGAAGCGGTGGTCGCGCGCACCGAAAAGCAGATCGCCAAGCGCCCCGCCGCCTTCCCCCGTGTGCTCGCCACCTCCTCGGAGAAGGGCGGCGGTATTCCGGAGCTTCGCGCCGAGATCGCCTCGGTCTGCGAGGTCTAGGTTCCCCCTTCCCATGAACTGGGTGGAGGGGGCGTGGCCCTGATGACATCCCGGCACGCGTCCGCTATCGGAGCCCTCCAGAGACGGAACGGGTGAACGCGGTGAGCGACGAGACCAACGGCCAGGGCTGGGCGACGGCCAAGACGCTTGCCGAGGCCCTGCCCTACATCCAGCACTACGACCGCAAGACCGTCGTCATCAAATACGGCGGCCACGCCATGGGCGAGGAGCAGGTCGCCAAGCTGTTCGCCGCCGACGCCGTGCTGCTGAAGATGCTGGGACTGCACCCGGTCATCGTCCACGGCGGCGGCCCGCAGATTTCGGCCTGGCTGGCCAAGGCCGGCGTGAAGTCGACCTTCGTCGATGGTCTGCGGGTCACCGACGAGGCGACGATGGAAGTCGCCGAGATGGTCCTCTCCGGCGCCATCAACAAGGAAATCGCCAGCTGGATCAGCCAGGCAGGCGCCGAGGCCGACGTGCGCGGCGTCGGCCTGTCCGGCAAGGACGCCGGCCTGCTGACCGTGGAGAAGGTGAAGCGCACCAAGAAGGATCCGGAGAGCGAGGTCGAGCAGATGGTCGACCTGGGCTTCGTCGGCGATCCCAAGAAGGTCGATCCGAAGATCATCGAGGCGCTGATCTACGCCGACGAGGACTATATCCCCGTCGTCGCCCCGATCGGCCTGTCCGACGACGGCCAGACCTATAACATCAACGCCGACACCGTCGCCGGCGCCTTGGCCGGCGCGCTCGGCGCCAAGCGCATGCTGCTGCTGACCGACGTCGCCGGCGTGCTCGACCGGAACGGCGAGCTTATCCGCCAGATGACCATCGACGAGGCGCGCGCGGCGATCGCCGACGGCGTCGCCACCGGCGGCATGATCCCCAAGCTGGAGACCGCCATCGCGGCGGTCGAGGCCGGGGTGGAGGCGGTCGTGATCCTGGACGGACGGCGGCCGCACGCCATGCTGGTCGAACTGTTCACCGAGCACGGGGCGGGCACGCTGATCTCCCGATGACCGGCGCGGACCTTTCTCACGTCGACACCTGGCTCTTCGACCTCGACAACACGCTCTACCCGGCCGACTGCGGGCTGATGGACGTGGTCGTGACGCGGATGACCGACTTCGTGGAGAAGGTGACCGGCCTGCCGCGCGACGAGGCGTTCAAGCTGCAGAAATCCTATCTCAGCGCCCACGGCCTGACGCTGAAGGGGATGATGCTGAACCACGGGATTGAGCCCGCCGACTTCCACGCCATCTTCCACGACATCTCGCTGGAGGCGCTGTCGCAGGATCCGGCGACCCTGGCCGCCCTCGAGCGGCTGCCCGGCCGGCGGATCATCTTCACCAACGCCGACGACGTCCACGCCGAGCGGGTGCTGAAGAAGCTCGGCCTCGATCATCTGTTCGAAGGCGTGTTCCACATCGGCTCGGCGGACTATGACCCCAAGCCCTCCCGGAAGGCGTTCGACGCCTGCGTCGCGGCGCATGCGCTGGAGCCCGAGGCGACCGCCTTCTTCGAGGACACCGAACGCAACCTGGAGCCGGCCGCCGCGCTCGGCATGACCACCGTGCTGGTCGGCGCCCACGCGCCGGCCTGCGCCGCGCCTTTCGTCCATCATCGCACAGAACAGCTGGCGCCCTTCCTTGCGGGCGCCCGGATCAGGGATCTGACATGACCGCCATCTCCCCCGCCGACCTGAAGCTCGAGATCGAGGCCGCCTGGGCCGCCCGCGAGGGCGTCGGAACGACGACGACCGGTCCGGTGCGCACCGCCGTCGACGAGACGCTGAACCTGCTCGACGCCGGGACCCTGCGGGTCGCCGAGCGCGGCGCCGATGGCGCCTGGAGCGTGAACCAGTGGGTCAAGCAGGCGATCCTGCTGTCCTTCCGCCTGAATCCCAACAGCGTCATGCACGCGGGCCCGCCCGGCCCCTATTGGGACAAGGTGCCGGTGAAGTTCGCCGGCTGGGACGCCTCGCGGTTCGAGGCCGCCGGCTTCCGCGCGGTCCCGGGCGCGGTGGCCCGCCGCGGCAGCTACATCGCCAAGGGCGTCGTGCTGATGCCGTCGTTCGTCAACATCGGCGCCTATGTCGACGAAGGGACCATGGTCGACACCTGGGCGACGGTCGGCTCGTGCGCCCAGATCGGGAAGAACTGCCACATCTCCGGCGGCGCCGGCATCGGCGGCGTGCTGGAGCCGCTGCAGGCCAATCCGACGATCATCGAGGACCACTGCTTCATCGGCGCCCGCTCGGAAGTCGCCGAGGGCGTGATCGTCCGCGAAGGCAGCGTGCTGTCGATGGGCGTCTTCCTGACCGCCACCACCCCCATCATCGACCGGGCGACCGGCGAGACGCGGCTGGGGGAAGTGCCGCCCTACTCCGTGGTGGTTCCGGGCTCTCGCCCGAACAAGAACGACCCCAGCCTGCCGTCCACCTACTGCGCGGTAATCATGAAGACGGTGGACGAGCGGACGCGCTCGAAGACCTCGATCAACGAGCTGCTGCGCGACTGACCGCCGGAACCCCGCCCGCCTCGCGCCGCTTCATCCGGGGCAGCGCGAGGAGCGGTCCATGGCCGAAAAGACGTTCAAGGCCGGCGATAAGGTGAAGTGGGACCACAGCCAGGGGACCGCCACGGGCAAGGTCGTGCGCAAGCAGACCCGGCCGATGACTATCAAGGGTCACAAGGTCGCCGCCTCCGAAGACAACCCCGAGTACGTCGTGAAGTCGGACAAGACCGGCGCCATCGCGGCGCACAAGCCGGGCGAGCTGCGGCGCGGCTAGCGCGAGCGGCTCTGCGACGCCTCGTAAAGCGTCCCGTCGTTGTGGCGGTAGGCGCTCTCGCCGGGTCGCAGCATCAGGTCGATGTCGGGATAGTCGGCGCCGTCCTCGCCCGGCCGCCGCGCGCCCACTTCCAGCAGCACGGCCTCGCGGTCCGATCGGTTCTGGATGTGGTGGCCGTCCGGCACGCCGGCCTTGAAGCCGGCGCTGTCGCCGGCCCGCAGCAGCTCCTCGCCAGCGTCGGTGACCAGCACCACTTCGCCCTCGACGACGAACACGAACTCGTCCTCGGCGGTGTGCCAATGCCGCTGGCTCGACCAGGCGCCGGGCGGCAGGCGCAGCAGGTTGACGCCGAACTGGGTCAGGCCGGCGGCGTCGCCGAGCTTCCAGCGGCGGCGTTCGCGGCAGGGTTCATCGAAGGGAGCGGGGTAGCCGGTGCCGAAGCGGGTCGGCGCGGTGGCGAGGTCGATCTTGGGCATGGGGCGGTTCCGGTCTAGACCTGACCCGAAACTTAGGAACGAGCTTTACCGGTGACCACCCTGATCGACGCCGTCGAACTCACTCGCGCGCTGATCCGCCGCCCGTCAGTCACCCCCGCCGACGCCGGCGCGATGGACGTGGTGGAGGAAACCCTGCGCAGCCTGGGCTTCGCCTGCCGCCGGATGCGTTTCGGCGAGATCGAGAACCTCTACGCCCGTTACGGGACCGCGCGGCCGAACCTCTGCTTCGCGGGCCACACCGACGTCGTTCCCGTCGGCGACGCCGCCGCCTGGTCCCAGGACGCTTTCGCCGCCGAGGTCGTCGACGGAGTGTTGATCGGCCGCGGCGCCGTCGACATGAAGAGCGCCATCGCCGCCTTCGCCGCCGCCGCCGCCAAGGCCATCGCCGACGGGACGGTAAGCGGCTCGATCTCCTTCCTGATCACTGGCGACGAGGAGGGCGTCGCCCTCGACGGCACCAAGAAGGTGGTCGAAGCCCTGCTGGCCGAGGGCGAGGTCATCGACCACTGCGTGGTCGGCGAGCCGACCAGCTCCGAGACCTTCGGCGACATGGTCAAGGTCGGCCGGCGTGGGTCGATCAACGTCGAGATCACAGTGGAGGGCGTGCAGGGCCACGTGGCCTATCCGCAGCGCGCCGCCAATCCGGCCCCGGTGCTGATCCGTCTGCTGGCCGCCCTGCAAGCCAGGCCGCTGGACGACGGCTATCCAGAATTCCAGCCCTCGAATCTCGAAGTGACCTGGATCGACGTGCCCAACACGGCGACCAACATCATCCCTGGCGTCGCGAAGGCGCGGCTCAACATCCGGTTCAATCCCGGCCACACCGGCGCCTCGCTGGCCGGCTGGATCGAGGCCGAGGCGGCAAAGGCGGCGGAGGGATTTGAGGGCCGTATCACGGTCACCCCGCAGATCAGCGGCGAGGCCTTCCTGACCGCCCCCGGCCCGTTCACAGATGTGATCGCCACGGCGGTCCGGGAGGCGGCCGGGCGCGAGCCGGAGCTCTCCACGTCCGGCGGCACCTCGGACGCGCGGTTCATCCGGGCGCTGTGCCCGGTGGTCGAGGTCGGCTTGGTCGGCCGCACCATGCACCAGGTCGACGAGCGCGCGCCGGTCGCCGAGATCCGCCAGCTCCAGACCGTCTACGAACGCCTGATCGCCCTCTACTTTGCGCGGTTTTCGTAGCCGACGCCGGTGAGATAGAGCCCATCGGCCGGCGCCACCGGTCCGCAAGCCTTGCGATCGCGGGCGTCCAGCGCCGCCCGCAGATCGTCCGCCGTCCAGCGGCCGAGGCCGACCTGGGCGAGGCTGCCGGTCATCGAGCGGACCTGGCGGTGCAGGAACGAGCGGGAGGCGAACTCCAGCCAGACCTCTTCGCCCTCCCGGCGCACCGCGGCGAGATCGAGCGTCTTGATCGGCGACTTCGCCTGGCAGTCGAGATCGCGGAAGGTGGTGAAGTCGTGGTGGCCGACCAGGACCTGGGCGGCCTCGTGCATGGCGGCGGCGTCGAGCGGCTTCTTCACGTGCCAGACCCGGCCGCGGTCGAGCGCGGGCGGGCCCGCGCGGTTGAGGATGCGGTAGAGGTAGCGTCGCTCCGTCGCCGAGAACCGCGCGTGCCAACCCTCCGGCGCCGCCTCGGCGTCGAGCACCACCACCGCCTCGTCGATCAGGTGGGCGTTGAGGGCGTTGCGGACGACGTCGGCCGGCCAGTCCTTGGTCAGGTCGACATGAACCACCTGCCCGGTGGCGTGGACGCCGGTGTCGGTGCGCCCGGCGGCCTGTAGCCTCAGAGTTTCGCCGCAGAACGCCTTCACCGCCGTCTCGACCGCCTCCTGCACCGACGGCAGGCCGGCCTGGGCCTGGAAGCCGTGGTAGCGGCGGCCGTCGTACTCGATCCGCAGCCGGTAGCGCGGCATCAGGCCAGCCCCGTCCCGGCCGGCACGGCGACGCCGTTCAGGAACGCCTCGGCGTCCTGTGGGCCGCGGCCCTCGCGCTGCACCCGCAGCAGCCGCACCGCCCCGTCGCCGCAGGCGACCAGCAGGCGGTCGTCGAGCGCTCGCCCGGCCGGCCCATCCTTGTCCTCGACGGCCGACAGCAGCGCCTTGACCCGCACCTCGCCCCTGGCGGTCGGCAGCAGGAACCAGGCGCCCGGGAACGGAGACAGGCCGCGGATCTTGCGGTCGACCTCCACGGCGGGCCGCGTCCAGTCGATGCGCGCCTCCTTCGGCCGGATCTTCCTGGCGTAGGTGACGCCCCCTTCGGCCTGGGGCGTTTCGACGGCTTCGCCGCGTTCGATGGCCGGCAGGGTGGCGACGAGCAGCGCCGCGCCCGCCGCGGCCAGCCGGTCGTGCAGGGTGGCCGCGGTGTCGTGCGGGCCGATACGGACCGTGGCGGTGGCGACCACCGGCCCTTCGTCCAGACCCTCGGTCATGCGCATGACCTGTACGCCGGTGACCGGATCGCCGGCCATGATCGCCCGCTGGATCGGCGCGGCCCCGCGCCAGCGCGGCAGTAGCGAGGCGTGGGCGTTGAAGGAGCCGAGACGCGGCGCCTCCAGCACCTCGCGCGGCAGGATCTGGCCGAAGGCGACGACCACAGCGGCCTCAAGGTCCAGGGCTCGGAAGGCGGCGATCTCCGCCGGATCGCGCATCGAGCCCGGGGTGCGGACCGGAATGCCCCGCGCCTCGGCGAAGGCGTGGACCGGCGAGGGCTTCATCTCCTGGCCGCGGCCGCGCGGGGCCGGCGGCTGCGAGTAGACGCAGGCGATCTCATGGCCGGCCTCGACCAGGGCCGACAGGGCCGCGACGGCGAAGTCCGGAGTTCCGAGGAAGGCGAGGCGCATCAGGGCCGTTTACCTGCGACGGGCGGATATGGGAACTTGGCCTCAAGCGCGGCCGTTGCTAGCCCGACCGTTAGGGAGCCCTCATATGCGCAAGATCATTCCCGTCCTTGGCCTGGCCTTGGCGCTCGCCGCCTGCAACCAGACCCAGCAGGACAAGGCCCAGGCCAACGCCAACGAGGCCGCTTCCGAGGTCAAGGAGAACTCGATCGAAGTCGGCCGGGAAATGGAGGCCAACCTCGACAAGGCCGGTCAGGAACTGAAGGAGATCACCAGCGATCCCGACGTGAAGCGGGCGGCGGGCGAGGCCAAGGACGCGCTCAAGGAAATGGGCTCGGCGATCAAGGACGCCGCCGACGACGACAAGCCGGCGACGACGACGGCCCGGTCGGAAAATCGCGTCCCGTGACGGGACGCTCTAGGCCGCCCGGAGCTTCTTGACCTTCTTGACCGCCTGTTCGCGCTTGAGGCGCGACAGGTGGTCGATGAACAGCACGCCTTCGAGGTGGTCCATCTCGTGCTGGATGCAGACCGCGAAGAGGCCGTCCGCGTCTTCCTCGACCTGCTCGCCCTGGTAGTTCAGATAGCGCAGCTTGACGCGTGACGGTCGGTCGACCTCGTCGAAATATTCCGGGATCGACAGGCAGCCTTCCTCGTAGGGGAGGGTGTCGTCCGAGGCCCAGAGGATCTCGGGGTTCACGAAATAACGCGGCTGGCGATCCTCAGCCGTGCCGAGATCCATGACGATGACCCGCTTCGGCACGCCGATCTGGATGGCGGCGAGGCCGATCCCCGGGGCGTCGTACATCGTCTCCAGCATGTCATCCATCAGCGCACGCAGCTCGTCGTCGACCCGCTCCACAGGCTGGGAGACCTGTTTCAGGACGGGGTTGGGAACAACGAGGATTTCGCGGATGGCCATGGCGCGGAGGTAGGTCTCCGTTCCCTACGCGTCAAGGCGCTCGGGTTCAGACAGCCGGGGCTCCGACGACAGCTTGGCCAGCGGCCGCACCGAAACCTCGACGGCCGGCAGCTCGCCGATCTCCTTGCCCTGGTGCTCGACCTTGAGGTCCTCGAACCGCTTGGCCTGCGTCAGGACCTGGGTCTCCAGCGAGGCGACCATCTGGTTGTAGCGCTCGACGGCGGCGGTCAGCGCCTTGCCGACGGACGAGGCGTGGCCGCCCATGACCGCGATCCGCTTGTAGAGCTCGCGGCCGAGATCGGCGATCTTGCGGGCGTTGGCCGCCTGGTCCTCGACCCGCCAGCCGTAGCTGACCGCCTTGCAGAGGGCGAAAAGGGTCGTCGGCGTGACGATCACCACCCGCCGATCCATCGCCTCGGTCAGGAGGTCCGGCGCCCGATCGAGGGCGGCGGCCAGGGCGCTGTCCAGCGGCACGAACATGGCCACGAAATCCGGCGAGCTTTCGAACTGGTCCCAATAGGCCTTGGCCGACAGCCCTTGGACGTGGCCGCGCACGCTCTGGACGTGGCGCAGGCCGCAGGCGTCGCGGCTCAAGTCGTCGGCGGCGTCCTGCATCTCCAGGAAGGCGTTGAGCGAGCACTTGGCGTCGATGACGAACACCCCGCCTCCCGGCAGGCGGATCACCACGTCGGGCCGACGGCGGCCCTCCTCCGTGTCTGTCGAGGTCTGCTCGTCGAAGTCGAAGCGGTTGGAGAGGCCGGCCGCCTGCAGCACGTTGCGCAGGGTCTGCTCGCCCCATCGGCCTTGGACCCCGGCCCCGCGGCGAAGGGCGGCCGAGAGCTTCCGCGCCTCTTCCTGCGTGGCGGTCGAGGCCTGGAGCAGCTGGGCGATCTGGGCTTTCAGGCCGCCATTCTCCTCGGCCCGCTGCTTCTCGACGGCGACGACCTGTTCCTGGAATTTCTGCAGGGTCTCGGCGACCGGCTTGAGCTGCGCCTCGATCCTGGCCTGGGCGAGTTGCTCGCGGTTGCGGAAGGTCTCCTCCGTCTGCTTGACCAGCGCTTCGGCGACGGCGCTGGCCGAACTGGCGGCCTGGGTCCGCAGATACTCGGCCTGGGCCTCGGCTTGCTCTTCCAGCAGGCGGATGCGGGCCTCGGCGATGGAGGCGCGCAGCCGCTCCTTCAGCGCCCAGGCGATGGCGGCGGCGGCCGCGAGGCCGAGGACGACGGCGGCGATGAGGGCGGCGTTCATGCTGCGTTCTTATCGCAGCCGGTGAGTCGGGGCTAGGCCGGACGCCGCGCCCGCATGGCCTGGGCGATGGTGCCATCGTCGAGCCAGTCGAGTTCGCCGCCGACCGGCACGCCGCGGGCCAGCATGGTGACGGTGACGTTCGCGAAGGCCAGACGGTCGGCGAGGTAGTGGGCGGTGGTCTGCCCGTCGACGGTGGCCGGCAGGGCGAGGACCACTTCCTTTACCGCCTCCTGCCCGGCGCGTTCGACGAGTGGGCCGATGCGCAAAGCCTCCGGGCCGACCCCATCCAGGGCCGACAGCAGGCCGCCCAGCACGTGATAGCGGCCGCGGAACGCTCCCGCCCGCTCCATGGCCCACAGGGCGCCGACCTCTTCGACGACGCAGATCAGCGCGCCGTCACGGTTGTGGTCGGCGCAGATCGCGCACGGATCCTGGGTGTCGAGACTTCCGCAGACCTGGCACGTCTTGACCCGCGCCGCGGCCTCGCCGAGGGCGTCGGTCAGCGGCAGCAGTAGCTGTTCGCGGCGTTTGAGCAGGGCGAGCGC
The DNA here is from genome assembly GCF_044236515.1 of Phenylobacterium sp. Classification (GTDB taxonomy): domain Bacteria; phylum Pseudomonadota; class Alphaproteobacteria; order Caulobacterales; family Caulobacteraceae; genus Phenylobacterium. Next base: position 2,294 of record NZ_JBIIGK010000026.1, on the reverse strand, counting down.
GGCCCGTCGCGCTGACCGCGGACCGAGCCCCGGCAGCTTGGCGAGCAAACCGATCAGCCGCTCGATCTCGGGGCCGGCCGATGCGGCCAAGTCAGAACTTCGGCATGCCGGGCAGGCCCATGCCGGCCAGCGGCCCGGCGGCCTCGCGCATCATCTCGGCCTGCTTCTCGTCGAGCTTGCGTTTGGCGTCGGCGTGCGCCGCCACGATCAGATCCGAGACCACCTCGCCTTCGCCTGGCTGGAGCAGGCTGTCGTCGAGGTCGACGCGGGCCAGTTCGCCAGAGCCCTTCAGCACCACCTTGACCATCCCGCCGCCCGAGGCGCCCTCGACGGACAGCTCGGCGAGCTTGGCCTGGGCGTCGGCGAGCTTCTGCTGCATCGCCTGCGCCTGCTTCATCAGCGAGCCCAGATCCTTCATCGGCTACTCCTCACGCTCTTCTTCGGGGTCGTCCTCCGGCGGCGGCGCGACGGCCGCCTCCGGCTGCGGCTGGTTGCGGATCGAGACGATCTCGGCGCCCGGGAAGCTCTCCATCACCGACCGGACGAACGGGTCCTGTTCGATCTGGGCGCGGACCTCGCGTTCCTCGCGTTTCTGCTTTTCCCAGGCGCTCTCGGCCCCGCCGCCGCCCTGGGCGACGATCAGCCAGCGCTCGCCCGTCCATTCCTTCAGCCGCGCGACGAGCCGCTGGGCGAGGTTGGCGGGCGCCCCGGGGGCCGGCTCGTACTCGATGGCGCCGGGCCGGAAACTGATCGGCCGCACGAAGCGCTCGACGTCCAGCTTCAGGGTGATGTCGCGGCGGCGGTCGATCAGCGCCATGACGTCGTCGAAGGATTGCAGCGTCGGCGCCGGCTCGGCGGTCTGCGGCTGGGGCATGGCCCGCCGCGCAACGGCCGCACCGCCGCCGCCGCCGCCGCCGCCGGACGGCGCGCCGCCCGAGGGCCCGGCGCCAACCGGCTCGCCCGCCTGCAGCCGCTTGAGCGCCTCTTCCGGCCCGGGCAGGTCGGCGGCGTACGCCAGGCGGATGATCGCCATGTCGACGGCCGCGGCCGCATCCGGCGCGCGGCGCACCTCTTCATACGCCTTGAGGATCAGCTGCCACAGCCGCGACAGCACGCCGGCCGACACCGAGGCGCCGACGGCCGCCAGCCGCGCCGCCTGCTCCTTGGGCATGACCAGCGCCTGAGGGCCGATCGCCTTGGCGACCGAGGCGCCGTGGCAATGGTCCAGCAGATCGAGCACCACCTGGTCAGGATTTGCGCCGTAGCCGTAGAGGTGGCGGAAGGTTTCGATGGCCGGCCCGGCCTCGCCGCGCATGACCTGTTCGAACAGGCCGATGGTTTGGGCCCGGTCGGCGAGACCGAGCATGTCGCGGATGCTCTCGGCGGTGACCGTTTGCCCCGGCTCGGCCTGCACGATCGCCTGGTCGAGCATCGACTGGCCGTCGCGCACCGAGCCCTCGGCGGCGCGGGCGATCAGCATCAGGCCTTCCTGCTCGACCCGGGCGCCTTCCGCGTCGCAAATCATCTCCAGGTTCTTGAGCAGCACCTCCGGCTCGACCCGACGCAGGTCGAAACGCTGGGTACGCGACAGGATCGTCACCGGCACCTTGCGGATCTCGGTGGTCGCGAAGATGAACTTGGCGTGCGGCGGCGGCTCCTCCAGCGTTTTCAGGAGCGCGTTGAACGCCCCCGTCGACAGCATGTGGACCTCGTCGATGATGTAGACCTTGTAGCGCGCCTCGACCGGCGCGTAGCGGACGCCGTCCAGCAGCTCGCGCATGTCGGCGACGCCGGTGCGCGAGGCGGCGTCGAGCTCCAGCACGTCCATGTGCCGGCCCTCGATGATCGCGCGGCAGTGGCGGCCCTCGTCCTTGAAGTCGAGCGTCGGGGCGTCGATCTCGTCGGTCTCGTAGTTCAGGGCGCGCGCCAGCAGGCGGGCGGTGGTCGTCTTGCCGACGCCGCGGACCCCGGTGAGCATGAAGGCGTGGGCGATGCGGCCGGTGGCGAAGGCGTTGCGCAAGGTGCGCACCATTGCTTCCTGGCCATAGAGGTCCTCGAAGGTCCGGGGCCGGTACTTGCGGGCGATGACCGTATAAGCGGCGGACGTCTCGGCCACGACCGGCGGGGGCGCGCCGAACATGTCGCCCGTGTTCGGATCACGCTCTACGACCTCGCGGTCAGGCGCGTCGACGTCGAACGGGGGGTCTTGGTCGGCCATCGGATTCTTGAAGAGGAAGGGTGGAGACCGGACAACGACCCGGAGCGAAACTCGTTACGGCTGCTTCCTTCCGGAC
>NZ_JBIIGK010000134.1:0-8208 GCF_044236515.1 Phenylobacterium sp. | reverse complement strand
CCGCGCGACTTCTGCCAGTCGCGCAGCGCCTTGCGCGTCCCGGCCCCGACGACCCCGTCCGGCGTCCCCGGATCGAACCCCAGCGCCGCCAGCGCCCGCTGCGCCGTCATCCGATCGCTCAGCGACATCGGCGCCTCGGCCGGCCAGGACCTCGCCAGGGCGCCCTGGCCGCCGATCCCGTCGGCCAGCATGCCGACGCCCAGCGCATAGGCGATCGAGTTGTTGTAGCGCCGGATGGCGAAATGATTGGGGAACAGCAGGAAGGCCGGGCCGGCGGCGCCGGCCGGGGCGACAAGCTGGGCCTTGGCTTCGGCGTCCGTGCCCGTCCACGGCAGGCCATCGGCGCGGGCGACCCCCCGCTCGGCCCACCAGGCCGGCGTCTCCCGCGGGCCTTCCGACAGGCTCCAGTCGAAGCCCTCGGGAACGGTGACTTCCCGCGCCCAGCTCTGGCCGCGCACCCAGCCGGCCTTGGCCAGCAGGTTGGCGGCGGAAGCCAGGGCGTCGGGGGCCGAGCCCCAGATGTCGCGCTTGCCGTCCCCGTCGTGGTCGACGGCGGTCGACAGGAAGGTCGTCGGGATGAACTGGGTCTGGCCCATCGCGCCGGCCCACGATCCCACGAGCCGGCCGCGCGGATGCTCGCCCGACTGGATGATCTTCAGGGTGGCGATCAACTCACCCTCAGCCCAGGCGCGGCGACGCCCCTGGGCGGCCAGGGTGGCCAGCGAACGGATCACGTCGCGGTCGCCCTGGATGGCGCCATAGCCGCTCTCCAGCGCCCAGATGCCCAGCAGGATTTCGCGCGGCACGCCATAGCGGCCCTCGATGGCGTCGAAGTACTCGGCCGTCCGGCGCGACTGGCCCATGGTCAGCCGGCCGCCGGTGACGACGCCCTTCAGATACTCGGAGATCGGCCGCGAGAACTCCGGCTGGCGACTGTCGAGGGCGCCGACCCGGGGATCCGGCGTCAGGCCGCGCATTTCGCGCTCGACGACGGCCGGGGACACCCCGGCCTTCACCGCCCGCCCGTAGAACTCCGCCGCCCAGGCGTCGAAGACCTGGTCGCCGGACACCGTCGGCGGCGTCACCGGCGCCGGGGCGGCAGCGGGCGGAGCGACGGCCGGGGCCGGCGGCGGCGCGACGCCGGGCGTCGGGATCAGCGGCTTGTTGGCGGGGCTGGCGCAACCGGCCAGGACATAGAGGGCGAGCAGGTACCGACGACGCATCATGTCCCCATCAAACGAGCCGCGTGCGGCCTTGGCAACCGAACGCGCCCGATACGAACGCGGCACAGCTGGAAGCGTTGACTCGCTCCGGGCCTACCCGTATATGCGCCCGCTCTCTTGTTGAACTTATGGCGCGCTTGTCCGCGCCTTGCCGAGAACAGGTCATGAAGGTCAGAAGCTCGCTCAAGTCGCTCAAGACGCGTCACCGCGACTGCAAGCTCGTGCGCCGCAAGGGCGTGGTCTACGTCATCAACAAGACCGACCCGCGCTTCAAGGCCAAGCAGGGCTGATCCGGCGCGGGCGCGCAGGCGCCCGCTCGTCGAGGTCCCACGAAAAAGCCGGTCGGCGACGACCGGCTTTTTGTCGTTTTCGATCCTCCCCGCAGGGGAGGGGACCACGCTCAGTCGCTCGACCGCACCAGTTCGAAGAACTCCTGCCGCGTGCGCGGATCGTCGCGGACCTCGCCCAGCAGATGACTGGTCGTCAGGCGCGAGCCCGGCGTATTGACCCCGCGCATCGTCATGCAGCTGTGCTCGGAGACGATCACCACCCCGACGCCCTTCGGCTGCAGGATGTCCTGGATCGCCTCGGCGATCTCGGCCGTCAGCTTCTCCTGGATCTGCAGCCGGCGGGCGAAGCCGTGCACGACGCGGGCCAGCTTGGAGATCCCGACCACCCGGTTCGACGGCAGGTAGCCGACGTGCGCCTTGCCGAGGAACGGCAGCATGTGGTGCTCGCAGAAGCTGACCACCCGGATATCCTTGAGCACCACGAGTTCGTCGTACCCGCCGACCTCGTCGAACGTACGGGCGAGATACTCGCGCGGATCGCTCTCGTAGCCGGCGAACAGCTCGCGATAGGCCTTGGCCACCCGCTTGGGCGTCTCGATCAGGCCCTCGCGGTCGGGGTCGTCCCCCGCCCATTCGATCAGCGTTCGGACGGCGGCTTCGGCGTCAGCCTGTGTGGGCTTGGTCTTCATCGGTCCCTCCGCGGCGATCCGCCCCAAGGCGAGGCTTCAAGTCAAGGCTCAAAGGTGCGGTGACAGGCCCGCAAGCCCCGGCTAGGTTCCCGCGCTTTCCGCCAACGCCCATCTGACCTAAAAGGCTTCACCATGGCCGACGACGCCTCCGCCCACTCCGACGTGCTCAACGCCACGGCCCAGACCCAGCTGAAGAGCATCATCGAGCGCATCGAGCGCCTCGAGCAGGAGAAGTCGGAGATCGCCGAGCAGATCAAGGAAGTCTTCGCCGAGGCCAAGGGCAACGGCTTCGACGTCAAGGTCCTGCGCAAGGTCGTCCGCATCCGCAAGCAGGACCGGGCCAAGCGCCAGGAGGAAGAGGCGATCCTCGACCTCTACCTCTCGGCCATCGGAGAGATTTGAAGCGCGGTCCACCCGATCGGAAGGCGCAGGCCAGGCGGTCGGCGCTCAACGCGCTCAAACGCGCCCGCCGCATCGCCGCCAAAGAGGGGGTCGAGCTCTCCGAATGGGAGGGCGAGTTCCTCGGTTCGGTCGAGGAGCGGGTGAAGACCTACGGCCGCGCCTTCGGCGATCCCGAGAAGGGTGCGGCCGGCGAGGCGCTCTCGGCCATGCAGACGGTGAAGCTCAAGGAAATCACCGCCAAGGCGAAGGGCGAGAAGAAGGGGCTGGCGCGCCGCGCCTTCCGCCGGCGGACCCCGGAAAGCGATTCCGATGCCTCGTGACCTTGCCGGCGACGTGAGCCGGCCGCGCGCGGCCGCGGGCGCAAAGCTCCCCGAACCAAAGCCCGCCGAACCAAAGCTTGCCGGTCTTGAGGCCCTGCGCGGCGCCGCGGCGCTCTACGTCGTCGCCCATCACGCCGCCGCCCTCAACGACTGGGGCGGGCCGCTGCGCCTGCTGACGGCCTTCGGCCAGGAAGCGGTCATCGTCTTCTTCGTCCTGTCCGGCTTCGTTATCGCGCTCGCCCAGGAGCGCACCTCCCAGCCCGGCTTCCGCGCCTATCTGCGCCGGCGGGCGGTGCGGATCTTCCCGATCTACCTGATCGCCATCGCCCTCAGCGCCGCCCTGGCCGGCACGATCGCCGATCCGCGGGTAAGGACCGACCTGGCGACCCTGCTCGGCAACCTGCTGCTCGTGCAGGACATCTCGTCGCTGAAGCCCGGCGTCGCCGTCGACATCTTCGGCGGCAATTTCCCGCTGTGGTCGCTGTCCTACGAATGGTGGTTCTACCTCGGCTTCTACGCCCTGTGGCGCTATCGCCCGGAGGGCCTGCGCGACCGCGATGTCGCCGCCGCCGGCGCGCTGGCGGTCCTCGCCTACGCCGCCGTCCCCAACCAGCTGGCGCTGTTCGTCGCCTACTTCCCGATCTGGTGGGCGGGGGCGCGGCTGGCCCATCTCCACCTGCGCGGCGGCCCCGCGCCCTGGTCGGGCTTTGGGCCTCTGGCCCTTGTCGCCGGCCTCTGGGCCGCCATCGCCGCATTGGAAATCGCCCGCGGCGCGGCGGTCTCCCCCGGCGTCTATCCGCTGCTGCCGCTGCGGCACGCCCTCGCCGGCCTGGTGGTCGTGGCGCTGGCGCTTGGCCTGCGACGCCGGCGGCCGGGTTGGGAGGCGCGTCGCATCTGGCCGCTGACCTCCCTGGCCGGCGTCTCCTACGCCATCTACGTCTTCCACTACCCGATCATGGCCTCGCAGTTGTTCGCGCCGCTGCCGCCGGCCATCCGGCTGCCGGTTCAGCTTCTGTTGGTCCTGGCGCTCGCGACGCTCGCCGAGCATGCGGTCCAGCCACTGGCCAATCGCCTGTTCCGCGGCACGGTTCAGCGGTCGGGCGAGGTCCGCCGCGCATAGGCCATGGCGCCGACCACGGCGGCGCTGAACAGCAGGCCCTCCAGCGCCCCGGAAACGATCTGGCTGACGGGGCCGAAGCCCGGCTCGCCGAACAGCGCGCCGACGTGGCCGAGCCGCAGGCGCGCGCCCGGGAAGCTCCGGATCAGCAGATCGAGGCTGCCCCCCAGCAAGCGGCCGCCCAACAGCGCGATCGCCGCGCCCGCCGCCGCCCCGGCCAGGCCGGCGATCGCCGCCGCCCGCCGTACCGACTTCGTGGATCCGAGGCAGGCGCCCAGCCCGACCGCGGCCCCCAGCAGCAGGCCTTCGCCTGCGCCCGTGATGTCCGCGGGCGCGCGGCCGAACAGCAGGGTGAAGGCGTCGAGGCCGAGCACCTTGACCACCGCCCCGACGACCAGGCCGCCGACCGCCCCGCCGACCACCCGCCAGGCCCCGGCATGACGGGGCGCGAGCCCGGCGGCGGCGACGCCGATCGCCACGCCGGCGCCGCCGATCAGGCCGATGACCAGCGTCAGGCACATCAGCACCAGCACCACCGATATGCCGCCGACCTGCAGGGGTTCAGCCGCCGCGACGAAGCCGTAGATCAAGCCGCCGACGAGGCCCGCCGCGCCGCCGCCGCCGATCCCGGCGCCGGCGATCCTCGCCGCCTCTTGCCGGGCCTGGGGCGTCGGCCGGCGAACGGCCGCCGCCCCGTCTGTCGCGTCGACCACCCACTCCACCGGTGCGATGAACCGGTAGCCGTGCTTGGGGGCCGTCTCGATGAACTTCGGCCGCGCCGCGTCGTCGCCCAGCAGGCGGCGCAGGTTGCGGATGCACTGCGTCAGCGCCTCGTCCGTCACCGGCACGCCGCGCCAGACCTCGTCCAGGAACCGGTCCTTTGAGACCAGCCGCCCCTGCTCGCGGACCAGCAGCGCCAGGGCGTCGAAATAGCGGGCGTTGAGCGCCAGGGCCGCCCCGTCCCGGGTCAGGCGGCGGTCCTGCGGATCGAGGACGAAGCGCGAGAAGCGGAACGTGCCGGCGGTCAATTTCAGCAAAACCTCAGGCGCGGCTCATGCCGCTCACCACGCGGGCGGCCAGGGTGCGAACCTCACCCACGCGAGGAGGAAAGACAATGACCGCAGCGCAAGGCTCGCGCCGCAACATCCCATGGCGCCTGATCGGCTGGGGCGCCGCCGCCGTCCTGCTCGCCACGCCGCTGGTCGCCATGCGGTTCACCGACGAGGTGAACTGGACGGCCTCCGACTTCCTCTTCATGGGCATGCTGTTCGGCGTGATCGGCGGCCTGCTGGAACTGGCGGTGCGCAAGTCCGGCCGGGCCGCCTACCGCCTCGGCGTCGCGGTGGCGCTGGCCATCGCCTTTTTCTCGATCTGGCTGACCGGCGCCGTTGGAATCATCGGGAGCGAAAACGAGACGGCGAACCTGCTCTACCTCGCGGTCCTGGTCGCCGCTCTGGCCGGCGCCTTCGTCGCGCGGTTCCAGCCCGAGGGAATGGCGCGGGCGATGGTCGTCGCCGCGGTCGCCGAACTGATCGTCCCGCCGGCCGCCGCCATCTTCTGGCCGGAAGCGCGCGAGGCGATCTGGCGGCGCGAGGTCTTCGTGCTGACCGGCGGCTTCGTCTTCCTGTGGCTGGTCGCCGCCGCCCTGTTCCGCAAGGCCGCCCGATGATCCGGGCACTGTAGAAGCCCTTAGACGACACCCGCGCGGGCCAGGGTGAATGTAGTGGGCATGTACCGGTTGCTCGTCTTCCACGCCGACTGTCTCACCCCGACCGAGACGCGCAACTTCTCGGTCGCCAAGGAGGTGGTGGCGGCTATCCCGGGCGTCCTCGCGGCCTTTCCCGACTGCACCCGCGTCGATGTCCTGGCCGAGACCGGACGGCTGTTCTCCGTCGATCGTCGCGGCGACCGGCTGACCTGAGGCTTAAAAAATCCGCCCGACCTCGGGAATGGTTCGGCCGACGGCGGCGTATGTGTCGTGATGGCCGACAAGCCGAACCTTAACGACGTCGCGGGCTGCCTCCCCCAGATGCTGCGATATGCGCGGGCGCTGGCCCGCGACCCGGCCGCGGCCGAGGATCTCGTGCAGGGGGCGCTGGAGCGCGCCTACGCCCGGCGCGCCACCTTCCGCGACGGCGGCGACCTCAGGGCTTGGCTGCTCGCCACCCTGCACAACCATTTCGTGAGCACCGAGCGACAGAAGCGGGCGAGCGTCCGGCGCGAGGCCGCCGTCGCCCGCGACGCCGCCCAGACCGCCGAGCCGTCCCAGGAACACGCCGCCGAGCTGGCCCTGGTGCAGGCCGCGTTCCGCCGCCTCTCCGACGATCATCGCGCCGTGCTGCACCTCGTCAGCGTCGAGGGCCTCTCCTACCCGGAGACCGCCGAGGCGCTCGGCCTGCCGGTCGGCACCGTCATGTCCCGCCTCTCCCGCGCCCGCGCGGCCCTGCGGGAACAGCTCGGCGAGCCGGACGTACCGAGTATCGGCGGCCAAACAAAACTTAAAGTTGTAGGAGGCAAGGATGAGCTCTGACGACCTCGACGCCTTCATCGACGGCCAACTCGACGAAGCCGGCCGCCGCCAGGCCCTGAACCGCCTGGCCCACGACCCCGCCGCCGCCGCCCGGGTGATGGGCGACATGGCCCTCGCGCATGCATTACGAACATCGGCTTTCGCCGACTGCGCCGAGCCTTCGCCCCAGGCGATGGCCGCCGCCCGCCGGCTGCAGAGCGGCCTGGCCTCGCGACGCTACTGGCGCTGGGCCGCCCGCGCCGCGGCTGGCCTGGCGGTCTTCGTCGTCGGCTACGGCCTCGGCGAAATCGACCTCCGCCCGCCGACCCAGGCGCCGGACTTCGTCTCGGAAGCTCTGATGTCCCACCGCACCGCCGCCCTGCGCGCCGTGATGGCCTCGCAGCCCGAAACGCCGCGCTACGACCCCGTGGAAATCCGGCGAGCCACCCGCATCGCCCTGCCGCCCCGGCCCCCCGGCTGGAAGGTGACCGACGCCCAGGTCTACCCCTCAGACGAAGGTCCCAGCGTCGGCCTGTCGTTCGCCACCGGATCCGGCCCGGTCTCGCTGTTCGCCTTCCGCACCGGCGAAGACGACCCCATCGGCCCCACCACCGTCGCCGGCGGCGAGACCCACGTGGCCTACTGGCAGGAGGACGGCCAGGGCTTCGCCCTGATCGGCGACCTGCCGCCCGCCGGCCTTCAGGCCATCGCGGCCCAGATGGCCGGCGCCGACCTCCCCTCCTGACCCTCCCGGATCCCTGAGATGCCCTTCCTTCCGTTCGGCGTCGCGGCGCCGTGGTTCGATGCGCCGACCCACGCGAACCCGCGCTTCAACTTCAGCAGCGTCGCCGGCCGCTTCGTGCTGATGGTCTTCCTGCCGGCCGACCGCCAGGCGGCCGAAGCGACCGTGGATCGCATGACCGCCCGCGAAGCCCTCTTCGCGCCCCAGCGCCAGATGCTGTTCTTCGTCACGCCCGACCCGATCCTGCACGCCGCGCATTCCGAGACCCTGGGCGTTCGCTATTTCCTCGACGCGGACAGCGAGATCGCCCGCCGCTTCGGCGCTTTCGACGAGGCCGGCGAACACCCGCACGCGGTGCTGCTGGACCCGACCCTGCGGGTCGTCTCCGTCGCCGAACCGCTCCGCTATGACGACATGATGCGGGTGCTGGAGACCCTGCCGGTCCCGGACGCCCATGCCGGCGTCCGCCTGCATGCGCCGGTGTTGATCGTGCCTCGCGTTTTCGAGCGCCAGCTGTGCCAGGAGCTGATCGCCTATTACCATGCCCACGGCGGCGCCCCATCAGGCGTAATGCGGGAGATGGGCGGTAAGACCGTCGGCGTGCTCGATGATTTCAAGAAGCGACGCGACGCGCAGATCGACGACGAGGACCTCCGGGCCCGCACCCGCAGTCGGATCTTTCACCGGCTGCTGCCCGAGATCGAAAAGGCCTTCCAGTTCCGCGTGACGCGGATGGAGCGCTACATCGTAGCCGCCTACGACGAGCACGAGGGCGGCTACTTCAAGCCGCATCGCGACAACACCACCGGCGGCACGGCGCACCGGCAGTTCGCCTGCTCGATCAACCTGAACGCCGAGGAGTTCGAAGGCGGCGACCTCCGGTTCCCCGAGTTCGGCACGCGCACCTACCGGCCGC
>NZ_JBIIGK010000025.1:0-27366 GCF_044236515.1 Phenylobacterium sp. | reverse complement strand
GCAGGCCCTCGCCCGTCTCGCCGGCCGGCGGTGCGGGCATCAGCCGGCGGGCCGGGCTGAGCATCAGAGCCGCAAGCACGGCCCCGCTCGCCGACATCGCCAGCGCAAATTGCGAGAACAGGGCCGAACCGGCCCAGAGGGCGGCGGCCGTCGCCAGCTTGACGTCGCCGCCGCCGACCCATCCCCGGCCGAACAGTAAGGCGCCGCACAGAAGAACCCCGAGGCCGACCACCAGCCCGTCCAGCATCGTGGTCGGCCCCAGGACGAACCCTGCGAGGCCATAGCCGAACACAACGGCCACGCAGAGACGATTGGGAATGGAATAGCGTCGGATGTCGCCCGCCCCGGCCAGGATCATGGCGCCGCCGGAGAGCAGCGCGCCCGCGATCAGCGGCAGGTCGAGAGCGTGCGGCATGGCGCGTCCCGTCCTTTACTTCGCGATTTCTTCGCCGATGGTCGTGAACTTGGCGGCGAGGTTGGTCTTAACCGAGGTCAGGCCGCCGACGACCCCTAGGGCGATCAGGGCAGCGATCAGGCCGTATTCGATGGCCGCCGCACCCTTGCGGTCGGCGGCGAGGCGGCGGGTGAACTTGATCATGGAAATTCCCTCGAACTGGAGGTCGGCCGAGGACGGACCGGAACGTCCGGCCCGTCGTCTAAGCATTACTGGGCGTTGGTGATCGCGGTGCCGATCGAGGTGAACTTCGTCGACAGATTGGTCTTCACGGTGGTCAGGCCGCCGATGACGCCGAGGGCGATGAGGGCGGCGATCAGGCCATATTCAATCGCGGTGGCGCCCTTGCGGTCGGCGATTAGCTTCTTGGAGAACTTAATCATTGGTGATGTCCCGTGTGCGTGAAGTTGTTTTCGACGTTTAATCATCGATGACGAACAAATACGATTAGGAACTCGCCAGAACAATGCGACATTGCGACATTCACTATTCTGTATATTTTCTTCGTCTATGCCGAAAGTCATAGACCGAGGTAGAGCGCGACTATTCGACGAGGCCGGGCTTTCCGCCGCCGCCGAGCCGCACGCCGGCGCCCGCGCAATTGACGCGGAAGGTGGCGTTGCCGTTGAACAGCACCTCGTCGGCCAGGAGCTGGATGCACTGCGATCCGCCGCCGGCCTGGGCGCCGCCGTTGAACGTGACCGTCTGCTTGGGGAAATAGAGGGCGCCCTGGAAGTTCGCCGTAGCGCCGCCGTTGATGATGTTGTTTCCGGAGGGCGCCCGGCGATCCTGATAGAAAAGCAGGCCGGCGAGGGAACCCGATGTCGGCGCCTTCAGGTCCATGTAGGAGTCGCCGTTCATGGTCAGGGTCGAATAGTTCGAACCGGTGCTGCTGGTCAGGACTATGGTCACGTCCTTGCCGGTCACCCGGGCCCCGCCGTTGATGATGAAGGCGCTACGATCGAAGACGTAGACCCCCGGCGCCAGGTTCACCGTGGCGTTTCCGTTGATGTTGAATCCGCCGTTGCAGTAGCGACGGATGGTCTGGCCCGCGGCCGGCGCCAGGTCATACGTCCCGCCGCTGTTGATGGTCGGCGGCGTGGTGCACGGCAGGGATTCATAGGGCGGAAGCGGCACGTCGGCGTAGGGGTCCGGCAGAGCCTTGCGCCCGGTGTGCACGCCGCTTTCGGCATCGATGACGGCCGATCCGTTGGTGAAATAGCCGCCGACCAGCTCAACGCTCTCGGCCCTGAGGGTGGCGCTGCCGTTCAACAGCAGGGCTTGGGAGTTGGCGGAGTTGGCGTAGAGCGAGCAACCCTCGAGGTTGACCTCGGGGTTGCCGTTGATCAGCACCGAATAGGCCTCGACCTTGTTGAAGGCGACCACGCAGGCGTTCGCCGCCGCGCCCATGCGGGCCACGGCCCGGGCCCGAATAGTCGGAGCGCTTTTCATGAATAGGCCAGAGAGGAAGCGGGGCGCCGGGCGAGTGACCGTCACTTCCACGGCGTCGGTGTCGCCGATGAAAGCCCCGGAGGTCGGCGGCCCGCCGACCTGCACCGCGACCCCGCCGACGTCGTGGCGGAGGCCGTAGCGGGCGGCGACGGCGCGGGCCTGGGTGGTGACGTCGTCGCCGGACGACATGCCGACAGCGGCGCTGTAGGCGGCGGAGTCGGCGGCGTGCTGGGCCTGGCGGCGCAGGTTGTACCAGCCGCCGGCGTCGACCCCGAGGCCGACCAGCCCCAGAAGGGCGACCATCGAGACCCCGACGGTGATGGCGCTGGCGCCCGAGCGGTCGTGGACTAGGTCCGAGATCATGCCCGGCAGCTCCGCGCCTTGAGCAGCGGGGCCGGGAAGAACTTCCGGAGCACGAACTGATGGCGGACCTCGGCGGCGACCTGGACGCCGCAGGCCGGGGTGGTGACGACGAAGACGCCGGCGGCGACCTGCGGCGAGGCGGCTTTTCCGGCGGCGTAGGCCGCGGTGGCGGCCGGTGTGCCGCACAGCGCGGGACGGACCGCGGCGCAGCGGGCTCCCTCCTCCACCGCAAACTCGAGCGAAGCCTGGGTCCAGCCGAGACGGCCGAGCTCCATGGCGCCCGTCAGCATCAGCAGCAGGACGGGCAGGACGAAGGCGGTCTCGACCGCCGCGGAACCTCGACGGCAGGCGGTCAGCCGGGCGGGCGGGCTCATGGCGTGCGCACCATGGCTTGGCCGCGCAGGCTCTGCGGGACTACAAAGCCTGGCCACGGCATCAGCGGCGCAAAGTTCGCCCGGGCGGAGATCAGGATATACTTGCCCGAGCCGCGGCCGCCCGCGCAGGTGACGGCGGTGGTCTCGACAACGGCGCCGCCCACCACGCAGCCGAGGAACTGGCGCGGAGCCGGGTCGAGGGTGGTCGTTACTCCGTTGGCGGCGGTCACGGCGCTGCGCACCCCAGCCTCGTTCCAGCCGTGCCGTTGAACATAGTCGGCGCCGGCCTGGGCCGCGGCGTTGGCCTGCATGCCGCGGGTGATCAGCCGCGCGCCATCAATTGCGCCGGCAGCGATGAGCAGCAGCACCGGCGCGACGAGGGCGAACTCCACCGCCGCTCCGCCCTGGCGGTCGTCTGCGAGCCTGCGCGCCCGGTGCACAAGAAGTGTAAGGTCGAGACAGATCATGTCCTGCAGTCATGACGATGTATTGGCGCGCCGGTCGGCCACCCGACGGCGGCTTCTTCCTGCCGCTGCAAGATCGGTGGCGGGCCGGGGAATGTCCCGGCGGGGAAATGTCACACGAAATCTGGACAGGCCGAACGGACTACCGCGCGGGACACGGATGTCGGCCATGCGTCGGATACAGGTGTTGATTCCACGCCGGGAATCGCTGGCCAACGGCCAACCTAGTCCTCTTGGCCTAGTCGTGCGGCCGAAGTGCAAACGCGGAGGCGGTCCCGCACCCTGGCCGGCGATTCGCAATCGGAGTCGCCGTGACCTCGCCTGAACACACCGCCCTAGTACTGCTGCTCGAGGATGATGAGGACGCCGCCGAGGCGTTCGCGATCCTGCTCGCCGACTGGGGCTATCGCTGCGTGCGCGGACCAGCCCTGAGTCCCGCCGCGGAGACGCTCGGCGGCCGGCTGGAAGCGGTGGCGGCGATCATCTCCGATTTCCACCTGGCAGGCGGCGAGACCGGTCTCGACGCCGTGCGCCGCGCCGCGACGCTGGGGGCCCGAGCGCCGGCTCTGTTGATGACCAGCAGCCTGCGCGGCGCGGCCCGACGGCAGGTGGAGGCGGCCGGCCACCGGGTCATGGAAAAGCCTGCTGATCCGCGCCGCATCCGGGCCTGGCTGGACCTCAACCTCGTCGCGGCATAGGCTGCGCGCAGAGGTTGTGGATTGCTAAACCCGATCGAGACGGTACGCGAGCGGGCCGCCGCCCTCGGGCTCGCGATCTGGGCGCTCATCACCGCGGCTCTAGCGGTCGGAGTCTTCGTCTGGGCCCTGACCATCCAGGCGATGGACGGCCGGGCGGCGAGCGAGCGCGCGGCGCAGGCCGCTGACCAGCACCAGAACGCCACCACCGCCGCCCTCACGCTCCTGCTGGCGGTCACCGACGCCGAGGCCGGCGTCCGCGGCTATTTGCTGACCGGCGAGGCCGGGCTGCTGCGGCCGCTGACCGTGGCGCGCGCGCGGGTGGCGGCGGCGGCGGAGTCGCTGCAGCACTTCGCGGCTCTCGGACCCCATCACGCAGGCAAGGTCGGGGCCGCCGTTGCAGCCGCAGACGCCCGGCTGCTGCTCGCCGAGCAGGCAGCAGTGGCCAGCGACCGGGAGAGCGCACTCGGTTTCGTCCGCCAAGCTGAGGGGAAGCGGCTGTCGCTGGAGCTGCGTCGCCGAGTCGAGGAACTGCTGATCGCGGCCTACGACAACGAGGAGGCGATCCGCCGGATCGAGGCGCGTGAGGTCGGGCGCGGTCGCCTGGCGCAGGCCGCGATGGCGGCGGTGACCCTCATCGCCATGCTGCTCGCCATGGCGACCATCATCTACGAGCGCGGGGCCGCGCGGCGGGCAAACCTGCTGCAGGCGCGGCTGAACGCCGAGCTGCGGCAGGCCAGCGATCAGGCGCGCGAGGCGAGCGCCGCGAAGTCCCGGTTCCTCGCGACGGCGAGCCACGACATGCGCCAGCCGCTGCACGCAATGGCGCTCTACATCTCGGCCCTCGAGCGCCGTGTCGGCTCGGACGAGGCTCGCGATATGCTCGCCAAAATGGACAGCGCGGTGCGTTCGATGACGCGGCTGTTCAACGCCCTGCTGGACCTGGCGCGGCTGGAGGCCGGCGTCCTGAAGCCGGAGGCGATGGACTTCGCCATCGACGCCCTGCTGGCCGACGCCGCCGAGCACGCGGTAGGCGCGGTGAAGGTGCGGGTGGCGCCGAGTGGCCTGCACGTCCACAGTGATCCGGACCTGCTAGAGATCATCCTGCGCAACCTCGCTGGTAATGCCGTGAAGCACTCGCGCGGCGGGCGCGTCCTGATCGGCTGCCGCCGGGTCGGGCCGAACGTGCGGATCGAGGTGCACGATAACGGAGCCGGGATCGCGCCAGACAAACTGCAGGCGATATTCGGCGAGTTCGTGCGCGGCGAAGCGGCGCGGGGGAGCCAGGGCGTCGGCTTGGGCCTCGCCATCGTCGAACGGATGGCGGACCTCCTGAACCACCGGCTGACAGTCCGGTCTGAGCTTGGCCGAGGCAGCGTCTTCGCGATTACGGTCCCGCGGGCCGCGGCGGCCGGGATGGCGCCCGAACCCGCGGCCGACGACCTTCTGGATCTGGAAGGCGCGCGGTTGCTGGTGGCCGACGACGAGCCGCTCTCGCTGGACGCCATGGCCCAGGCGCTGCGGGATGCCGGCGCGCAGGTGACCACGGCGGACTCCGCGGCGGAGGCGCGGGCGCGAGGACTGGCTGCGTTCGAGCTATCTGTACTCGATCTCGACCTCGGCGACAGCAGCGCCCTCGACCTGCTGGCTGCTGTGGAAGCACAGACCGGCCGTCCCGCGCGGGCGCTGATCGTCACCGGGTCGACGTCGCCGGAAGTGCTAAACCGGCTGCGGGATTCCGGGCGGGACTGGATCTCGAAGCCGGTCGACGCGGGCGTCCTGACCGCCCGCGTCTGCGCCGCCCTGCGACGGAGAGCGACCTAGACGCGGCTGACCATCAGCCTGGAAATCGCCTCAGCGCGGCTGCGGACCCCCAGGGCGCGGTAGATCGCCGCCAGGTGGATCTTCACGGTGCCCTCCGCGACGGCAAGGGTGCGGGCGATCTCCTTCGACGAGCGGCCGAGCAGGAGTTCGTCGAGCACCTCGCGCTGACGGGCGGTGAGGTTGTCGACGCCTGGCATGTGCAGTCGGGCCCGCGGCCGCGGCGGCTCGACGCCCCGGCGGGTCAGGGCGCGGGGCACGAACATCGCGCCGTCGAGCACCTGGCGCAGGGCTGCGACCATTTCGG
This sequence comes from Phenylobacterium sp., assembly GCF_044236515.1. Classification (GTDB taxonomy): domain Bacteria; phylum Pseudomonadota; class Alphaproteobacteria; order Caulobacterales; family Caulobacteraceae; genus Phenylobacterium. The sequence continues at coordinate 21,436 of NZ_JBIIGK010000025.1, read as the reverse complement.
CCACCGACAGGGTCTTGGGGATGTAGCCGTCGACCCCGGCCGCCAGACAGCCCATGACGTCGTCCTTGGCCTCCGATGCGGAAACCACCACCACCTTGGCGGCCGGGAAAGCCTCGACGAGGGCGCCGACCGACTCCGGTCCGGATTCACCGGGCATGTTCAGGTCGACGATGATGAGATCGACCGTCCCCTCGGCAGCGGCGAGATCCTCGAGCCCCTGGTCCAGTGTCTCGGCTTCGATCACCTCGTCGGCGTCGAGTTCCTCCAGCAGGACATGCCGCAGGCTATCCCGGATCAGCGCATGATCGTCGATGACCACGGCGCGCATATCCACTCTCCCGCCAAAGGTAGTTCCACAAACGCGCGAGCTCCGCGGAGGCTGCAACCATCGCGTTTACGGCAGACAACCGTCAATCGATCGGCGGCCCAATCTGAGACGTCGGATCATGGCGGCTCGGGACGGGCTGGAGCTGCGCGAGATCACACCTCGACTTCCGGCCGCATAAGGGTGAAGTAGAGAGATGGGGGAGAAGATGTTCAGCGGCGCGGACCTCGGCGAAGACATCTCTGAGGAGCGGCTGCTCCTGTCGGAGCGCATCCGAAACGCGCTGACCGACGAGATCGCCAGCGGTTTGCTGCGGCCGGGCGTGCAGCTCGACGAGCAGCAGCTGGCCGACCGGTTCGGCGCCTCGCGGACACCGGTGCGGGAGGCCCTTCGCCAGCTGGCGGTCAGCGGCCTGGTCGAGATGCGGCCCCGGCGCGGGGTGATCGTCACCCGCCTGACGCCCGAGCGGATCATGGACATGTTCGAGGCCATGGCCGAGATCGAGGCCATGTGCGTACGGCTGGCCACCAACCGGATGACGCCGCTGGAGCGCAGCCGGCTGATCCGGCTGCACAACGAGTCCGAAGAGATGGTCGCGGTCGGCGACGTCGACGCCTACGACGCGATGAACCGCGACTTTCACGAGCGGCTTTACGAGGCGACGCACAACAGCTTCCTGGCCGAACAGGCCAAACTGACCCGCACCCGGCTGACCGCATTCCGCCGTACCCAGTTGCGCCAGGGCGACCGCATCGTGCGCTCACGCGAAGAGCACGAGCGGATCATGGCGGCGATTTCGGAAGGCGACGGCGAGGCGGCGGCCCGGCAGATGCGGGCCCACATGCTCAACGCCGCCAGCGCGCTCGAGCGCTACATCACCGAGCACGAACAGGACTGAACCGCCGAAGGCCGGGCCCCGCATCGAGATGCGAGCCCGGCCCCGGCAGCTCAAAGCGATCAGTAGCGGTAGGTCGCCGTCACGCCGACCGTTCGCGGGCGCTGGATCGTATAGCGCTCGGCGCGGGAGCCGTAGGTTCCGAGCCGGGTGCTGTACGTCTGGTTGAGCGCCGTATCGTTGTCGAAAAGGTTCTTCACGAACACCGAGACGTCGGTACGGTCGCGGGTGACGCCGGCCCGCAGCGACACGTCATCCACCGCCGCGCCGTTCCGGGACGCCGCGAGGAAGCCGATCACGCCCGGCGGGTTGTTGCGGACGTACTCGCCGGTATAGCGGTAGTCGGCCCTAACATAGGCATTCAGGTTGTCCCGCACCGCCCAGGTGTACTCGGCCGAGGCGGTCAGCTGCCACTTCGGCGAGAACGGGATCGGGGCCCCATCCTTGGCCAGCAGGGTGGTGCTGTTCGGCTGCGGGATGGTCTCAGTGTACTTGCCGTCGTTGTAAGCGACGGTGCCGCCGAGGACGAGCCCGGGGATCGGATTGGCCTGCATCTGAAGGTCGAACCCTCGCACCCGCGCTTTGCCGAAGTTGCCGACGAAACTGTAGGAGCAGGAGTTCAGCGGGATGTTGCCCTGAATGGCGTCCCAATCGATCTGGTAGACGCTCCCCGCCACTTCGACTGAGCGGTTCAGCAGCCGCTTCTTGGCCCCCAGCTCGTAGCTCCAGACGGTATCCGACTTGTAGGGAGGCGGTGCGCCATTGATGCCCAGGCTGGCCAGCTGCGCGGCGCAGAACCCAGGCAGAATGGCGTTGGCGCCGCCCACCCGATAGCCCTTCGCCACGGTGCCGTAGATCAGGCCGTCGTCGAGGTTATAGGCGATGTTGAACTTCGGCGTGAACGGCTTCTCGGTCGCCTTGCCCGACGCGACAAGCGGTCCGCTGCCGGTCGCCCCGAACAGACCGTCCGACCGTTCGTCGAAGCTGAAGCTGGTCTTGGAGTAGCGCAGACCCAGCGTGGCCTTGAGCCGGTCGGTGATGGCGTAGGTGAAGTCGCCGAACGCGGCGAGCTCCTTGTCGCGAACTTCGCCGTCGTAGATGAATGCGTAGCGGCCATCGATCAGGCCAATGCCGACACCGGCGAAGTCGCGCGCCGACATCTTGAACAACAGCTGGGTCAGCTGGTCCAGCAGCGGCTCGTCCTCGTCCTCATAGTCCCGCTGCGTGCTGTTGTAATAGAAGCCGCCAATGACCCAGCTGAACCGGCTGTCGTTTGTCGAGGTCAGGCGGAATTCCTGCGACCAGTTCCGCTGCTCGAGGTCCTGGTGGTAGGCCAGGGTGTAGTTGGGGATTTGCGGATAGAACAGGCCGCAGCGGTCGGCCGGGTAGCCGGGCGCCTGGCCGCCGGGCGGGCACCCCTGGGCGAAGCTGTGGAAGAAGCGATAGGTCCGGTCCTGGGTCCGCGCGTAGTAGGAGGTGATCGACTTGAAGGCGAAGCTGCCGAAGTCATAGTCCACCGTCACCGACGGCAGGACAAACTCCTCCTCAATCGGGCTCGGAATGTCGAAGAAGGAACGGTAACTGCCGGCGTCGCGCCAGATCGTGTCGGCGTCGTCCTGGTTGACCCGTTGGAACATCACCGCCGGGGTGATCTTCAGGTTCTCGGTAGGAGCCCAGGCGAACGCCAGACGGCCGACGTAGGAGTCGGTGGAGTTCGAATTCCTGTCGTACAGCTCGCCGGTATAGAAGCTCACGCGATCGACGTATCCGCCGTCGTGACGGGTCCACAGGCTGGCGCGGAAGCCGAGCTTCCCTTCGATGATCGGGCCGCCGACGGCGACGCCCACTTCGTGATTGGGCTGGCCATGCGCCGTCAGGCCGACTTCGCCCCGAGCATAGGCGGAATAGGTGTCCAAGCTGGGCTGGGGCGTGATGAACCGCAGGGTCCCGCCCTGCGAGCCGGCCCCGAACAGCGTGCCTTGCGGACCGCGCAGCACCTCCACACGCTCAAGGTCGAAAATTGCTGGATAGACGGTGGCGAAGGTCCGCGCCTGGATCGGCGTGTCGTCCACATAGACGCCAGTCGTCGAGGCGCCGGCCAGGGAGGTGATCCCGCGGATCGCCACCTTCACGCCGCCGTAGCCGGACGGAACGAGGCTGATCCCCGGCGCCAACTTCGCCAGGTCGTTGATGTCGCGAACGCCCTGACGGTCGAGGGTCTCGGGATCGAGGGCGGTCACGCTGATCGGCACCGTCATGACGGTTTCGGCGCGGCGGGTCGCGGTCACGACGACTTCGCCCAGTTCGCTGCCCGAGGCGCGGGTTTCCTGCGCGCTCGCGGCGCCGGCGGCCGCCACTAACGCGGTACTGACAAACAGCAGTTTTTTCATGGCTTCCCCCTGCTTTGACCCCGATATTGAGATCAAATTCATGTTGGGAGGCGAGTTCTTCAGCCCCCGGTGTCGTCGTCTGTTCTGATCAGGCGCTCCGCAGAGGCCGCAACGGCGGCGGCCGGCGACGGGGCCAGTCGGTGACAGCGTGGTAGGCGGCCGCCAGCTGCAGGCAGTCGAGGTCGCGGTTGCGACGGCCGATGATCTGGAGGCCCATCGGCAGGCCGCCGGGCCCGAAGCCGGCCGGGGCGCAAAGCGACGGCAGGCCGGCCATGGTGATCAGCACCAGGCCCTGCATCCACTCGTGATAGCTGCGCATCTGGCGGCCAGCGATCTGCTCCGGCCAACGCAGCTTGGCGTCGAACGGGAAGACTTGGGCCCCGGGGGCGATCAGGAAGTCGAACTGTTCGAACAGCGCCGCGACGGCGCGATACCAGGCGTTCCGACCCGCCATGGCCCGGCTGACATCGTAGGCGGTCAGCCGCTTCATGGCCTCGACCTCGAACTGGGCCTCGGGCTTGAGCAGCGGACGGCGTGCCGGGTCGTCGTAGTGTTCGACGAGACTGGGGCCCGTCTCCAGCGCGCGCAGGATCGTCCACGCCTGCCAGGCGTCCTCAACCTTGTAGTCGGGAAGCGCCGGGGCGATGCGGCAGCCGAGTTGCTCGAACGCCGCGAAGGCCGAAGTGCAGACGTCGAGGACCCCCGGCTCATACGGCACGGCGCCGCCGAAGTCCCCAAGCCAGCCGATGCGCGCGCCGGCGAAGTCACGGCGCAGATCCCCCGCGAAAACCTGAGGGTCCTCGTCGATCGCGAGCGGTGCGCGGGCGTCATAGCCGGACATCACCGAAAGCAGCCGGCCGACGTCGGCTGGGGTGCGCCCCATCGTGCCGTTGACGCTGAGCGAGGTGTAGAAGCCGCCCGTCACCGCGACCCGGCCATAGGAGGTCCGGAAGCCGTAGATGTTGTTCCAGGCGGCCGGGTTGCGCAGCGAGCCCGCATGGTCGCTGCCATCGGCCGCCGGCAGCATGCGAGTCGCCACCGCCACCGCCCCGCCGCCGCTCGAGCCGCCGGCGCTCTTGGTCAGGTCGTAGGGATTGAGGGTCGCGCCGAAGATCGGGTTGAAGGTGTGCGACCCAAGGCCGAACTCCGGCACATTGGTCATGCCGACGATGATCGCACCGGCTCCACGAATCTTGGCCACATAGGGCGAATCCGTCCGGGCGATGTGGTCCTTGTAGAGGGGCGAGCCCCGCGTGCCCCGCATGCCGGCGACATCGACCAGATCCTTGATCGCCTGTGGCACGCCGTGCAGGGCGCCGACCGCCTCGCCGGCCGCCAGGCGGCGGTCGGCGGCTTCGGCTTCCGCCAGCAGCTCGCGGGCCGGCCGCAGAGAGACGATCGCGTTGACCCGGGGATTGATCGCTTCGATTCGGCCGAGGTAGCCACGCATCACCTCGAGGCAGGACACCTCCCGCGCGCGGATCGCCCGCGAGAGGTCGACCAGGCCAAGCTCGGTGATCGCGCTCGGACTTTTCTGGGCGGCGTAGGCCGGAGCGGCCGCGAGACCGGCGGCGACGGCGGCTCCCGAGAGCACGGACCGGCGCGAGATCACATCGCCGCGGCCGGAAAGCTCCAGCCGGCCGGCGCGCGCCAACGATTCCGTCTCCTCAACCAACGCTCCACTCCCCATACGCATACATTCTTGAGATAGCGTCGCTATCGTGTATGCAAAGTTGCGTCAAGAAGACGGATACGTGCGTCTAGCGACGCTGCGTGAGTGAAGATGCATACCCAAGGAGTCTTGCGTGAAAGCAGGGACGGAGGCGGCGACTAAGGCGAACGGGAAGCGCAGCCAGAACGGAACATCCGGCGTGCTGAACTCCCTCGCACGCCTTGTCGGCGGCTTTTCGCCGCCGGGACGTGACCTCCTGGCGCGGCACACCAGCCTCGCGTCGGCGGGCCCCGGGCCGCGAAAAGCTCGGGCGAACGTGCTGGCCACCCTGGCGCGGGACCTGCTGTCCGGCCGCGGCGAGGCGTCGGGGGTGGCGATCGCCGCCGACCTTCTGGCGCTCTATCGCGCCGCCACGAAGGATGAGAGGATCGAGTTCCTCGGCGTGCTCGGCGAACGGTTCAATCCCGACCAGAAGGCGCTGGAGGCGGCCTGCCGCGCCTATGCCGAACAAGGCGCTGCTGCGCTCCGCGGGCTGAGCGCCGCCGTCGAGGCCCCCCGGCAGGAGCTGTTCCGGCGCCTGAACCTCGCGCCCGGCGGCACCGCGGCCCTGGTGGCGATGCGGGCGGACCTCCTGCAATGGCAGGACGAGATCGCGGCCGGGGACGTCGTCGACGCCGACCTGCTGCACGTCCTGAAATCCTGGTTCAACCGTGGTTTCCTGACCATGCGCGAGATCAGCTGGACCTCGCCGGCCAGCCTGCTGGAGCGGCTGATCGCCTACGAGGCGGTGCATCACATTCGCGACTGGGCCGACCTTCGCCGCCGGCTCGACCCGGCCGACCGCCGCTGCTTTGGCTTCTTCCACCCGGCGATGCCGGATGACCCGCTGATCTTCGTCGAAGTGGCCCTGACCCGGCAAGTCCCGCGGACCATTCAGCCCCTGCTGGACGCCGCCAAGGAACCGGTGCGCGGCCGGCCCGACACGGCGGTGTTCTATTCGATCAGCAACTGCCAGCCCGGCCTGCGCGGGGTGCCGTTCGGCAACTTCCTGATCAAACAGGTGGCGACCGACCTGAAGCGCGATCTGCCGGGATTGAAGCGGTTCGTCACCCTGTCCCCGGTGCCGGGCTTCATGCGCTGGCTGGCCAAGGTGGACGCCGACCTTGCGGCCGAGCTCGCCGGGTCGGACTGGATCGCCGCGTCCGGCGACGAGTTGCAGGCCCGGGTGACGCGACGCGCCGTCGCCTACTTCCTCGACGCCAAGGGAGCCGACGGAAAACCCCTCGACCCTGTGGCCCGCTTCCACCTCGGGAACGGCGCGCGGCTCGAGATGCTGAACTGGCTCGGCGACGTCTCGCCCAAGGGCCTGCGGCAGAGCGCCGGTCTGATGGTCAACTACCTCTACGATGTCCGGAGCATCGAAGAACGCCACGAGGCCTACGCCAACGAAGGCCGCATCGCAGTGGGCAAGCCGTTCCGCGACATGGCCCACGCCGCCGGCGTGCGGATCTGAACCAAAAGCCGAGATTCAAAGACCGTGACGAACCTGTACGCCCGCCTGTCGACGCGCTTTCCGCAAGACCGCGACCAAACCTTCGCCCGCCTGGCCGACGGCGCGCGGGTGAGCTATGCCGACCTCGACGACCGGTCGGCCCGGTACGCCGGTCTGTTGCGAGACCTCGGCCTTGCGCCCGGCGACCGCGTCGCCGTGCAGGCGGAGAAGAGCATCGAGATGCTGATGCTCTATCTCGGCGCGCTGCGGGCCGGGGCAGCCTTCCTGCCGCTCAATACCGCCTATACCGCTGGCGAGCTGGACTATTTCATCGGCGATGCCGAGCCGGCGCTGATCGTCTGCGACCCCAAGCGGCAGGCGGCTATCCGGCAAATCGCCCGGCGCCGCGGCCGGGCCAAGGTGCTGACGCTCGACGCGGCCGGCGAAGGCTCCATCGCCAGCCAGGCGCGCCAGGCCGCGCCGATCGAGCAGACGCTGGAACTGGACGACGCCGCCCTGGCGGCGATCCTCTACACATCCGGCACCACCGGGCGCTCCAAGGGCGCGATGCTGAGCCACGGGAACCTGGCGTCCAACGCCTTCACCCTGGCGGATTCCTGGCGGTTCACGTCGGACGACGTGCTGCTGCACGCCCTGCCGATCTTCCACACCCACGGCTTGTTCGTCGCCACCAACGTCACCCTGGCGGCCGGCGCCTCGATGATCTTCCAGGCAGGCTTCGATCCCGTCGCGCTACGCCAGGCCCTACCCGAGGCGACGGTGCTGATGGGAGTGCCGACCTTCTACATCCGCCTGCTCAAGGACGCCGCCTTCACCCGCGAGGCGACGGCGCACATGCGGCTGTTCATCTCCGGATCCGCGCCGTTGTCGCCGGAGATCCACAAGGCGTTCGAGCAGCGCACAGGCCACGCCATCCTGGAACGCTACGGGATGACCGAGACCAATATGAACACCTCGAACCCCTACGACGGGGCGCGGCGGCCCGGCACCGTCGGGCGGCCCCTTCCCGGCGTCGATATCCGCATCGCCGATCCGGAGACGGGCGCCGAGATGCCGATCGGCGAGGTCGGGGTGATCCAGATCCGCGGGCCGAACGTGTTCCAGGGCTACTGGCGGATGCCGGACAAGACCGCGGCCGAGTTCCGCGACGGCTATTTCATCTCCGGCGACCTCGGCTTCATCGACGCCGAAGGCTACGTCTCGATCGTCGGTCGGGCCAAGGACCTGATCATCTCGGGCGGCTACAACATCTATCCGGCCGAGGTGGAGAACGCTCTCGACGCCCTGCCGGAGGTCCGGGAATCGGCGGTGGTTGGCGCGCCGCATCCGGACATGGGCGAAGGCGTCGTGGCGGTCGTCGTGCCGACCGACCCCGGCTTCATCGACGATCAGCGTCTGCGGACGCAACTCGGCGATCAGCTGGCGCGATTCAAGCAGCCGCGGCGCTTCGTCTTCGTCGACCAGTTGCCCAAGAACACCATGGGCAAGGTCCAGAAGGTGCTGCTGCGCGACCAGCTAGCCGACAGCTTCCAGTCGGCGACCAACTAAGGCCGTCAAAAGGCCCGCCAGCGGGCGGCGGTTGCAGCAGCGGCCGGCCCCGCCGAGCGACAAGAACAAGCACCACCAGGGGGAAACATGGGTTCGGACGTCTACGGCCTCGTCGGGCTGGTCGCGATCTTTGCGATCGCGGCGATGGCGCCGGTCAACATGGGGATACTGGGCTTCGCCGGCGCCTTTCTGGTTGGCGGCGTGCTGTTCCACATGGCCCCGAAGGACATCCTGGCCGGGTTTCCTGCCGACCTGTTCCTGACGCTGGTCGGCATCACCTATCTGTTCGGCATCGCGCAGCGGAACGGCAGCATCGACCGCGTCCTCAACGGCGCGACGCGGCTGACGGGCGCAAAGCCGGCGGTCGTGCCGTGGCTGGTGTTCGCGGCCGCTGCGCTGCTCACCGGCTTCGGCGCGCTGGGGCCGGCGGCGGTGGCGATCATCGCCCCGCTGGCGCTGCAGCTGGCGCGGCGCTTCAGCCTCCCGCCCCTGCTGCTCGGGCTGATGACAATCCACGGGGCGCAGGCCGGCGCGTTCTCGCCGATCAGCGTCTATGGCGTGATCACCCACAAGGCCGCCATCGCCGCCGGCCTGATCGCCGACCCGCTGGCGATCTTCTGGGCCAGCCTGGCGATTAACGCGGCGATCGCCCTTGTCATCTACCTGGTGCTGTCCCCGCGGCGGAAGGCGGCGGCGGATTCCGTCGAGGGGGAGGAGACGCCCGAGCCGCTGACCTGGGAACAGGGGGTCACGCTCCTGAGCGTGGCGGCGTTCGCGCTCTGCGCGACGGTGCTGCAGATGAATGTCGGCTTCATGGCGGTGTTCCTGATCGCGGGCCTCGCGCTGTTGGCCCCGAAGAGCCAGAAGGACGCCATTGCCGGGGTCAGCTGGTCAACGGTGCTGCTGATCTGCGGGGTGATCACCTACGTCAGCGTGCTGGAGAAGATCGGCGCCATCGATTGGATCGGGGCCGGCGTCGCAGCGATCAGCGTGCCGCTCGTGGCGGCGCTGCTGCTCAGCTATTTCGCGGGCATTACGTCGGCGTTCGCGTCATCTACGGCCCTGCTCGGCGTCGTCATCCCGCTGGCCGCGCCGCTCAGCGTGAGCGGCGGGCTGGGCGCGGTCGGCCTGGTCTCCGCCCTGTGCGTGGCGACCACCATCGTCGACACCTCGCCATTCTCGACCAACGGCGCCCTGATCGTCGCCAGCGCCGAGCCGGACCAGCGCGAACGGGTCCTCAGGCGCCTGCTGATCTACACCGCTGGTATCGTCGCGCTGGGGCCGCTGTTTGCCTGGGCGATCCTGGTGGCCCCGACCGCGGGCTAGGGGGCGGCGCGATAGGCGCGGACGAAGGCGGCGCAGACCTCGGCGACGACGGCCTCGAGGTCGGCCGGATTGCAGCTCGCGCCGCCCATGTGGTCCTGGTGAAGGATGGCCAGCAGCAGGGGCGAGATCAGCATCAGCGCGGCGGCGCGAGTGTCGACGTCGAGCATCTCGCCGCTGGCGATGTGGCCGCGCAGCCGCCGCTGCAGGGTATCGACCGAAGGGTCGACGATGAACTTCAGGGCCGCCGGGCCGATCTCGGCGTCGAGCAGGCCCTCGGCGATGGCGACGGCGAAGACGTCGCCTAGCTTGACCTGACGTGGGGCGCGGAACCCCTGGAGCAGGGAGACCCCGTAGTCGTGGATCGACTCTTCGAACGGCGCGGTCGGCGCGGCGATCCGCTCCAGGCGGTCGAGGCCGTCGCGGAGGTAGTTCTCGAGGATCGCGGCGATCACCGCCGAGCGGCCACCGAAATAATAGCGAAGCGTCGGCACCGAGACGCTGGCGGCCTCGGCCAGCTGGCGGAAGCTCGGGCGCGCGCTTTCACGGCGCATGACGCGGAGCGTCATCCGGCGCAGCAACTCCTGCCGCTTCTCGTCATAGTCAGCGTCCCGGGCGCCCCTGGGCCTCGGCACTCGCTCTGGTCCTTCCCGAAAACTTTGAACTGAGAACGATTCTCCGAAGCCAAAGTTCTTTCTCCGGGGTTAGATAAAGAACGATGGGGTCGAATTCGCCAACTCCGGTCTGCGACGTCCTGTTGGTCGGCGGCGGTCTCGCCAACAGCCTGATCGCGCTACGGCTGCAGCGCGAGCGACCCGACCTGCGTCTGCGGATGCTCGACGCCGAGGAGCCGGGCGCATCGCCGAAAACCTGGAGCGTGTTCCGCAGCGACCTCGAAGCCGACGCCTGGACGGCGCTGGCGCCGGCGTTCGAAGCCGACTGGCCCGGGTACGAAGTGCTGTTCCCGGCCCACGCGCGGCGGCTGTCGACGCCCTACGCAAGCCTGACCTCGCCGCGGTTGGCGCAGCTGGCGGGCGCGGTGTTGGGTCCGGCGGTGGAAACCGGTCGCCGGGTGGTCACGATCACACCCGACCGGGTGGTCTGCGAGGACGGCGAGACGATCGTCGCGCGGGTGGTGATCGACGGTCGCGGGGCTGTCCCTTCCCCGCACGTGACGCTGGGTTTCCAAAAGTTCCTCGGGTTGGAGGTGAGCCTGCGGCGGCCGCACGGGCTGACGGCGCCGATCGTCATGGACGCGACCGTCCATCAGGAGGACGGCTACCGGTTCCTTTATATCTTGCCCCTAGATGCGAGCCGCCTGCTGGTCGAGGACACCCGCTACAGCGACGGCCCCGACCTCGACGTGGCGCAGTTGGAGGCGGCGGCCCTGCGCTACGCCCGAGGCAAGGGCTGGGCGGTCGCCGAGGTGCTGCGGCGCGAGCGGGGGGTGCTGCCGGTGGTGCTGTCCGGCGACGTCGACGCCTATTTCGCCGAGCCGGGACGGGAGGCGCCGCAGGCTGGCATGCGCGGCCTCTTCTTCCATCCGACCACCGGCTATTCGCTGCCCGACGCAGCGCGGACCGCCGCCTTCGTCGCCCGCCAGCCGCTGAATTCGAGCGCCGAGCTGGCGCGGGCGTTGACCGGCGAGGCCAAGCGGCTGTGGCGCGAGCGCGGCTTCTACCGCACCTTGAACCGCATGCTCTTCCGGGCTGCCGAGCCGGAGCTTCGCTACCGGGTGCTGGAACGGTTCTACCGGCTGCCGCAGCCGCTGATCGAGCGCTTCTATGCCGGCCAGTCGACCTGGGCCGACAAGGTCAGGATCCTGGCCGGGCGTCCGCCGGTGCCGCTTGGCCGGGCTCTGGCCGCCCTGCCGGCCTAAACGAGAGAGCAAGAGGGATCATGGCGCGCGCCATCGTCATCGGAAGCGGCTTCGGCGGCTTGGCGGCAGCCATCCGGCTGCAGTCGGCCGGACATGTGGTGACCCTGCTGGAACAGCGCGATCGGCCCGGCGGCCGGGCCTATGTCTACGAGCAGGATGGTTACACCTTCGACGCCGGTCCGACGGTGATCACCGATCCGAGCAGCCTCGAGGAGCTGTTCACCCTCTCCGGCCGGCGGCTGAGCGACTACGTCGACCTGCTGCCCGTCGAGCCTTTCTATCGCTTGCTCTGGGAGGACGGGGTCAGCTTCGACTACGTCAACGACCAGGCCGAACTCGACCGTCAGATCCAAGCGCTACGGCCCGAGGACGTCGCCGGCTATCGCGAATTCCTGCGCTATTCGAAGGCGGTGTTCGAGGAGGGCTACATCAAGCTCGGCCACGTCGCCTTTCTTAGCCCCTGGGACATGGCGCGGGCCGGACCGAACCTGGCCAAGCTGCAGGCCTGGCGCAGCGTCTATTCGATGGTCTCGCGGTTCGTTAAGGATCCGCACCTGCGCCAGGCGCTGTCGTTCCACACCCTGCTGGTCGGCGGCAGTCCGTTCGCCAGCTCGTCGATCTACACCTTGATCCATGCGCTGGAGCGAAAGTGGGGCGTCTGGTTCCCGCGCGGCGGCACCGGCCAGCTGGTGCGAGCCTTGGTGCGGCTGTTCGAGGACCTCGGCGGCGTCATACGGATGGGCGCCGCGGTCGCGGAGATACTGGTCTCGGGGGCTAGGGTCGCCGGGGTCCGGATGGCGGGCGGCGAGGTGCTTCCTGCCGACCTCGTGGTCAGCAACGCCGACGTCGTCCACACCTATGATCGGTTGCTCGGCGGCCACCCGCGCGGCCCGGCCATGGCCCGTCGGCTGAAGGGCCGCCGGCACAGCATGTCGCTGTTCGTGCTCTATTTCGGCCTGAACCGCCGGCACGAGCACCTGAAGCACCACACCATCCTGTTCGGACCGCAGTACCGCGAACTGGTGTCGGCGATCTGCGGGGGCAAGCCGCTGCGGGACGACTTCTCGCTCTATCTCCATGCGCCGAGCGTCACCGACGACAGCCTCGCCCCGCCCGGCTGCAGCACCTATTACGCCTTGTCGCCGGTGCCGAACCTGCGCCAGGACATCGACTGGGCCGTCGAAGGGCCGAGGTACGCCGAGCGCATTCTGGGTGCGCTTGAGGCGCGGGTCCTGCCGGGCCTGCGGGCGGATCTGGCGACAATGCGGATCTTCACGCCGCACGATTTCCGCGACGAGCTGAACGCTCACCTCGGCAGCGCCTTCTCGCTGGAGCCAATCCTCACGCAGAGCGCCTATTTCCGTGTCCACAATCGCGACCGGGCGATCCGCAACCTCTACTTCGTCGGCGCGGGCACGCACCCGGGGGCCGGCGTGCCGGGAGTGGTGGGGTCGGCCAAGGCGACCGCCCGTCTGATTGCCCAGGACTTCCCCGTTGGCGCGCCGGTGGCGGCGCACGCCTGATGGACGCGGTCGTCGCGCACAGCGAGGCGGCGATCTCGAAGGGGTCGAGCAGTTTCAGCGCGGCCTCGCGGCTGTTCGGTCGCGAGCTTCGCGAAGACGTCTGGCAGCTCTACGCCTGGTGCCGCCACTGCGACGACGAGATCGACGGGCAGGACGGCGGCGGCGCTTCACGGCCCTTGTCCGCGGCCGACCGGCAGGCGCGGCTAGACAGGTTGCGCCGGCTGACCCACGCCGCCCTGGCCGGTGAGCCGATGGCGGACCCGGCGTTCGCCGCCTTCGCGCGGGTGGCGCGCAAGCATCGGATGGCCGAGCAGTGGCCGCTGGAGCTGCTCGACGGCTTCGCCCAGGACGTCGAGGCGCCCCGGCTGGCGAGCCAGGCGGAGACGCTTGCCTATTGCTGGGGCGTGGCCGGTACGGTCGGGGTGATGATGGCGACGATCATGGGCGCGGGCGGGCATGCTGTGCTGCAGCGGGCCCAGGACCTCGGCCTTGCCTTTCAGCTCAGCAACATCTGCCGCGACGTTTTCGAGGATGCGCACAACGGCCGGATCTACCTGCCGGCCGACCAGCTGGAGGCCGAAGGCGTCGCCGCCACCCCGGCGGTCCTGCTCGACCGGGCCAACCGCGAGGCCGTGTTTCGCGTGGTCGTGCGGCAGCTAGCGCTCGCGGAGACCTACTACGACTCCGCCCGCGTCGGCCTGCGGGCGCTGCCGTTCCGCGCGGCGCTGGCCGTGGCGGCGGCGCGCAACATCTATCGCGAGATCGGCCGCCGGATCCTGCGTCAGGGGCCGTCGGCGCTCAGCGCCCGGATGCGGGTTCCAAAGCCGGTGATGGCCGTCCTGGCGGTGCGCGGGGCCGGGGCGGCGATCCTGAGCCGGTTCGAACAACCGGACGCAGCCCCGCCGCGCCCTCAGCTTTGGTCGAGGCTCTGAGCCCGACCTTCCGGCAGGCGCCACCAGGGCAGGCCGGGATGGAGATGGTGCTCGTGGTGGAAGCCGCCGAAGTGCAGGCAGGTCGCGAGCGACATCCAGTACGGTTGCCGCAGCGAGCGGGCCCGATGGCGGTCGGCGAAAGGCGCGGCCTCGTGGCGATGCGGCAGGTAGGTGCCGAAGTAGAAGAGCTGCACGGCCGATAGGACCGCCGGGGCCGCCCAGAAGACGAGGATGTTCGACATCCGGGCCCCCAGCAGCAGGCAGGCCGAGACGCCGACCGTCAGCCGGAGGAACTCCGCGAGGCCAAAGTAGCGTCCGATGAAACTCCGGAACCACGGCAGGAAGGCGCTCGGGGCGGCCGGGTGGAAGTCAGGATCGTCGTCGCCGCCCGGAGCCTCATGGTGGCGGTGGTGCGAGGTCGCCAGCTTTCGGAACGAGAACGCGGCGTAGAGGCCGACACAGATCTGGCCGACGAGGGCATTGAGGCGGGGCCGCCCCGGCGCCAGCGAGCCGTGGATGGCGTCGTGGGCGATAATGAACAGCGCCGCGCTGAGCCAGGTCTGGACGACCAGGAACGCCGGAACGCGCACGAGGTCCCAGGACGACCAGCGATGGGCGAACACGCCCCACAGGAAGAAGCCCATCCAGGCGAGGATGGCGGCCGCCGCGAAGCCGAGCCCGAGCAGGGTCTGGCGGCGCGGGCTCAACGCCGGCGCGCGGCGCGCAGGCCGGCCGCTAGGCGCATTGGGTCCGGCGCCAGCAGGAAACCGAACGACACCGCGCCCTCGCGCGAGCGGGTGAGGTGATGCAAGTGGTGGGCCCGGACCAGCCGCTGCAGGTACCCGGATCGGGCCTGGACCGGCAGCGGGAAGCGCCGGTGCACGAGACCGTCGTGGACCAGCATGTAGAGCAGGCCATAGGCCGTCATGCCGCCGGCCAGCCAGGCGAGCGCCGGCCGATCGACGATCCCCGCCAGGCCGAACAACGCGATCGGCGGGGCCGCGAAGATCAGGCCGAAGAGATCGTTGGCCTCGAAGGCGCCGCGCCGCGGCTCATGATGCGAGCGATGCCAGCGCCAGAGCGGCCCGTGCATCAGGTAGCGATGCGTCGTCCAGGCGACCGCCTCCATGCCGGCGAGGCCGACGGCGAAGGCGAGCGCATTGACGAGCCAGGCCGGCATGGGAGTCAGGCCGCCGCCCGGCCGATCAGCAGGTCCACATAGTCGCCCATCGGCGACAGGGAGCGCGGACCTTCGGCCAAGGCCGCCTTGGCGCGCCCCAGGCGTCGGCGCGCCTCTTCCCGCAGGCCGTCGACACCCATGAGGACGGCCAGGTTGGAGGTCGGCTTGTCGCGCGCCAGATCGTCCTCATCCTCGAGGTCGTCTAGCGCCTGGAAGGCTAGGCCGAGTTCGCGAGCGAAGTTGCGAAGCGCCTCGCGGCTCGGCAGGTCGGCGCCGGCGCTGAGGGCGCCCATCTCGACGGCGGCGACGAACAGCACGCCCGTCTTCTCGTGATGGAGCTGACTGGCGGCGACCGGCGTAAGCTCGGCCACGCCCAGCAGGTCCTTGTCTTGGCCGCCGATCAGGCCGCCGGGGCCCACGGTGCGGGCCAGCAGCGCAGTCATCTCGCAGCGGGCCGCCTCGGGCAGAGCGGTTGCCGATCCCACCATGGCATAGGCCTCGTTGAGCAGGGCGACGCCGGTGAGCACCGCGACCTCCTCGCCATAGCGGACATGGACGCTCGGCTGGCCGCGCCGGGTTGTCGCGTCGTCCATGCACGGCAGGTCATCGAGCACCAGGGAGGCGGCGTGGACCAGCTCCAGCGCGCAGGCGCCAGGCAGGGCCAGGTGGGTCGGGCAGCCGAGATAACCGGCGCTGAGCAGGGCGAGCAGCGGGCGCAGTCGCTTGCCTGGCGAGAGGACGGCGTAGCGCATGGCGGCGTGGATGCGATGCGGCGGATCGCCAGCATCGGGCAATGCCCGTTCAAGGGCCCGGTCGACGGCCGCGCGGAGGTCCTGCAGCCGCACCAGGGGGGAACTCGATGCTTCCATGGCGGCCTCCGCGCCAAGGTTTCCGTGGAACCCGGGAGTTGCGCAAGATATTTATATCAACTGAGATAAAGAATGGCCGTCGGGGCCGGATGTTCCCTGGAGCTGGGCGTGAGCGAACCCGCCGCCATCCTCAAACGGAAGGACGAGCACCTCGACCTGGCCCTGCGCCAGGCGACGGTGGTGGGCGCGAACCCGTTCGACGCGGTCCGCCTGGAGCCCTGCGCCCTGCCGGAACTGGCGCTGAGCGACATCGACCTCAGGACGACGTTCCTGGGCGCCCCGTTGCAGGCCCCGTTGCTGGTGAGTTCGATGACCGGCGGGCCGCGCCGGGGTGAGGCGATCAATGCCCGCCTGGCCGAAGCCGCCGAGGCGCTGGGCATCGGCCTGGCCGTCGGCTCGCAGCGCGTGGCGCTCGAGGGCGCCGGATCGGCGGGCATCGACGGAGCGCTGCGCAAGCGCGCGCCGCGCGCACTGCTGCTGGCCAACCTCGGCGGCGCTCAGCTGGCCCAGCCGGACGGCATCGACCTGGCGCGACGGGCCGTGGAAATGATCGGCGCCGACGGGCTGATCGTTCACCTCAACCCCTTGCAGGAGGCCGTGCAACCGAGCGGCGACACCGACTGGCGGGGCGTTCTGGCGGCAATCGAAAAGCTCGCCGCAACACTAGGCCGGCCGGTCGTCGCCAAGGAAGTCGGCTTCGGCCTTTCGGCGCCGGTGGCGCAGCGCCTGGCCGAGGCCGGCGTCGCGGCGCTCGACGTCGCCGGCGCCGGCGGCACGCAGTGGGCGCTGATCGAGGCGGACCGCGCCGTCGATCCGCAGGACCATGCGGTCGGCCAGGCGTTCGCCGGCTGGGGGCTGACAACGCCCGAAGCGCTGCGCGAGGTGCGGGCCGCCTGCCCTGCCCTGCCGCTGATCGGCTCCGGCGGCGTCCGGAACGGCGTCGACGCGGCCAAGGCGATCGGCCTCGGCGCCGACCTCGTCGGTCAGGCTGGCGGCGTGCTGCAGGCGGCGCTGGAGTCCACCGAGGCGGTGATCCAGCATTTCGAGATCGTCATCCGGCAATTGCGCATCGCCTGTTTCTGCGCCGGTGCGCGCGACCTCGACAGCCTCCGGCGGGTGCGCCTGCTGCCGCATGCGATTCCTGTTCACGACCTTTGAAGGCGGCGGCCACGTGCCACCCGCCCTGCTGGTCGCCCGCCGGCTGCGGGAACGCGGGCACGAGGTGATGGTGCTGTCGGACAGCGCCAACCGCGAACAGGCGGCCGCCAGCGGCCTCCCCTTCCAGAGCTGGCGCCGGGCGCCGAACCGCCACACCGCCGGGCAGGCTGACGACCCGCTGGACGAATGGCGCAGCCGCTGGCCGCCGGCCATCGTGCGGCGGCTGTGCGAGGCGGTGATCAGCGGCCCGAGCCTGGCCTACGCCGAGGATGCGCTGGAGACCGCCGAGGTCTTTCGGCCCGACGCCGTTGTCTCCAACGAACTGCTGTTCGGGGCGATGGCGGCGGCGGAGGCGCGCGGCTTGCCGCTGGCGCTGCTGACAGCCAACGTTTGGTGTTTCCCGACGCGGGAAGACGTGCCGCCTTTCGGCCCGGGGTTCGCGCCGGCGCGCGGCGCCTGGGGCCGCCATCGCGACGAGTCGGTCCGGCGGTTGTCTTCGGACTGGTACCAGGCAGGCCTGCCGGCGCTGAACGCGGCGCGCGCGAGGCTCGGCCTGCCGGCGATGAACCGGACCTTGGATCAGTTGTTTGCCGCCGACTTCATCCTGCTCGGAGTCGCGAGGAGCTTCGACTACGGCGCGACGGCGCCGCGGGGGTTCGCCTATGCCGGGCCGCTCGGGGCGGAGCCGTCGTGGGCGCGCGAAGCTGAGGCCGAGGCGCTGCTGGACGAGGGCCGGCCGAACATCCTGATTTCGCTGAGCACGACGGCGCAGGGCCAGACAGACCTGTTGCGCCGATGCGTCCAGGCGGCGGTGGCGACGCCGGCCAACGTGATCGTGACGTTGGGCCCGGCGCTGGACGGGGCCGAACTGCCGCGAGCGGCCAATCTGAAGGTGGTGAAGGCCGCGCCGCACGATGTGATCGTCCCGCGCTGCCGCCTGGTGCTGACCCACGCCGGCCACGGAACGGTGATCCGTCCGCTGATGCACGGCGTGCCCGTGGTTTGCGTACCCACCGGGCGGGACCAGCCGGAGAACGCTGCCCGCGTGGCGCATGCTGGGGCAGGCCTTCGGCTATCGCCGCGCGCTTCGACGGCGGTCATCCGGCGGGCGATCGGCCAGGTGTTGGACGATCCCCGCTTCGGACAGGCCGCCGAGCGGCTAGGGACGGCGATCCGGCAGGAGGCCGACGGCGGGCGCAAGGCGGCCGAGTGGTTGGAAGAGCTTGCCCGTCAGCGCAGCCGAATGAGCTGACGCGCTCCGGAGCCGGTCAGCTGGAACGCCGCCTGGCGCCAGGCCGGCGGCCCGAACAGGCCGCGGCTGTTGTTCGAAAAGCCGTAGGCCTCGGTCGGCAGACCGACTGGCAGGGTGTCGAGCCGGCCGTTGGCGTTCCGGTCGTGGTAGGCCATGACTGCATAGGCCCCGGGCGGCAGGTCGCGAGTGACACGAATTGGGCCGGCGCCGACCGCCCGCGTTTCCGCCCAGACCGGCCGGGTTCGCCGCAGCCAGCCCTCACCGTTGTCGAACACGGCAATGGAAACCTGACCGCCGCCGCCGACCTCGGGGAACTCCAGTGTGAGCTCGGCGGCCGCGGCCCCGGTCGCGCTGAGCGTCATGGCGACGGCGAGCGACAGGGTCTTAAGCAACGCGCGGCTCCGCACTGGGGTCGGCAGCCGAAGCCGGCCGCCGCCACACAGATACGAATTTAGAGCCCGAGCGCCACCCACACCGGCTCGATCGACGGCTCCTTGACGCAGGAGTAGTCGTTGCCGGTGCAGTCCTTGTCCGACCAGTCGGGCTGGCCCGGCGCGCCGGACACCGCCACGAGAACGAGCTGCTTGCCGCCGACACTGTAAGTGATCGGCGCCCCGGCGGTGCCAGCCGGCAGCTGCACCTCAGCGAGGATCTTGCCGTTGCGCTTGTCGTAGGCGCGGAACTTGTCGCCATAGGCGTTGTGCGGCCCGGCCATCAGCATGCCGGACGAGCCCTCGCCGACGAAGATCAGCTCCTTGGTCACCGCCACCGCCGGCTTGCCGGGGTTGCCGAGCATCGGCAGGTTCAGGCCCTTGAGCAGCGGGCTGGTCCGCGGCCCCTCGCCGTTCGGCACGCGCCAGCGGGTCTTGCCGTTGGTCATGTCGATGGCCACGAAGTGGCTGTAGGGCGGCTTCAGGAACGGCATGCCTTGCGGGCCCTGCGGCGCCAGCTGGAAGCGGCCCGGGCGCTTCTGGTAGGGCAAGGTCGCATCGGCGGCCGGCGGCTTTTCCATGCAGTGGGCGCTGACGATGTCGGCGACCACGGTGTAGTAGGTGTTGGTGTCCGGATCGTAGGATCCCGAGCTCCACATCCCGCCGCCATCGGAACCCGGCAGTTGCAGCGTGCCCTCCGGCCCCGACGGATTCTTGCAGAGCGGCGGCGGCATGTAGAGCTTGCCGATCGTGTATTTGCTGGTGATCTCCAGCGCCTGCTTGCGCAGCTCCGGCGTGAAATCGATCAGGTCCTTCTCGGTGAAGTTCAGCCGGCCGAGCGGCTCCGGCCGGGACGGGAAGGGCTGGGTCGGTGAGGCGCGCTCGCCGGCGACGGCGTTCTGCGGCACCGGGCGTTCCGGGATCGGCCAGATCGGCTTTCCGGTCACGCGGTCAAGGGCATAGAGCAGCGGCACCTTGCCGACGATCATCAGCGCCTTGACGGTCTTGGCCCCGACCTTGACGTCGCCAAGCACCGGCGGCGAGGCGAGGTCGAGATCCCACAGGTCGTGGTGGATGGTCTGGTAGTGCCAGATCTTTTTGCCGGTCTTGGCGTCGAGGGCGACGACCGCGTCACCATAGAGGTTGTCGCCCGGCCGATAGCCGCCGAACCCGCCGGGGTTGGGCGCCGAATAGGGAATGTACACGTAGCCCAGTTCCTCGTCGGCGCTGATCAGGCCATAGGACTGCATGGCGCCCGAGATGCCGGCCGAGGGGCCCCAGCTCGCGCGCGCGGGATCATCCTCCGTGGGCATCGGGCTGAATTCCCACAGCTTCTTGCCGGTGCGCACGTCGTAGGCGCGCGAGACACGGGGATAGGCGGCCTGCTGGTCGCCCCCGTCGTCGCCGCGCCCGGCGATGCCGGCGCCCATGCCGGCGGCGCCGAGGACGATGACGTCGCCGATGACCAGCGGGCTGCCGGCGGCGTTGCCGCGGCGACCTTCCTCGACGAGGTTGACCCGCCCCTTGTCGCCGAACGACTCGTCCGGTTTGCCGGTCGCCGCGTCGAGGGAATAGAGGAAGGACCCGCGGGCGGTGATGATGCGAGCCTGCGAGCCGGCGCGCCACAGGGCCACGCCGCGCTGGCTGGCGCCGCCGATGTCGGCGGCGGCGGTGGAGAACGGCTTCTGCGCCCAGATGGTGCGGCCCGTTGTGGCCTCGAACGCCTCGACCAGGCCGACGCCGTTGGAGGCGTAGACGACGCCGTCCACCTCGATCGGCGTCGAGCGGAAGTAGTCGCCGCCGCGTCCGCGCAGGGCGTTCTTCAGGGCCGGGAACTCGGCGGCCAGCGCCGGGTCGATAGCCGGCCGGGTCCAGAGGATCTTCAGCCCCCCGACGTTGGCGCGATTTATGTCGTTGGCCGGCGAATAGCGGCTGAAGTGCTGGTCGGCGCCGGTCTTGGGCCAATGCACGTCGGCGGCCAGCGCACTGGTCGAAAGCAGCGCCGAGGTCAGCCCGGCGACGACTGCCGCAATGGTCTTCATCTTCCCAAGTCTCCTTCGGGACCGAGGTTGCTGCGCCTTGTTCGGCGCGGTGTTCAGGGACGCGGCCGCGAGGCGTGGATGTCCTCGATCGCGGCGGACAGGATGTCGTTGTAGAGGCCCCACTTGGCGGAGTCCGACTGGTTCCAGGCGACCGCCACCGCCACGTCGATGTCCGGGCAGTAGATCATCTGGATCCCCCAGAAGCCGCCGTGGCTCCAGCACATGCGCTTGCCGAATTTGACCTGGGCGAGCAGCGGGGCGTGCGACAGCTGGCCGTTGGCCGAGGGCGGCGTCTGCAGCGCCATGGCCAGGGTCTCGGGCTTGTCGAACATATGGCCCTGCAGCAGCGGCCGGACGAACCGCACCATGTCTCGCACCGTGGAGACCAGGCCGCCGCCGCCGTAGAGGTCGAAGGTCGGGCTCCAGTCCGTGCGGTCGAGGTCGCCGGAATACTGGTGGGCCCGTCGCTCGCCGGGCGGCGGCGCCTGCACCGTCTCCCAGTAG
>NZ_JBIIGK010000133.1:0-8272 GCF_044236515.1 Phenylobacterium sp. | reverse complement strand
CCGGCCGCCCTGGCGGCGTCGCAGGCCCTCTGGACCATCACGCCGCCGACGCCGGCGCTGCGCTGGTCGAGGTGGACGGCGAGCGGGCCGAGGAAGACGACGGGCAGGTCGCCGATGCGGACGCGCCATAGGCGGACCGTTCCCACCAGCACGCCGCCGTCGAAGGCGCAGACGGACAGCTCCGGCGCGAACTGCGCGATCTCGCGGACCCGTTCGGAGGATTTCACGAAGCGGCCGGGGCCGAAGGCGCGGTCGACGAGCGCCTCGGCGAGCGGGGCGTCTTCCGGCCGTTCCGGCGCGTAGGTGAGCTTGAAGGAAAGGTCGTCGGGCATCGGCCTGGGTGCTGGGGTCGAGGAAAGAAGGGATGCGCGGCCGCGTCGGCCACGGGAAGCAGGCGTCGTCAGTGACGGGTGTTTCGTCGCGCGCGCATCGGGGGAGCCCTTCTCCAGCCCAGGATGGCGCGCACTTAGGGCGCATGGGATTGCGCGTCAACGATGTTGCGGCGCAGCAGCCCGCAAGGCAGGTTCCGGAAATGGCGCAGGCTCCCTCCGACGACGTCCCCTCCGCGCGCGCCCTGCTGCGGGAGCGGGACTATCTGTTCTTCTGGTCCTCGCGCTGGTCCGGCAGCTTCGCCTCCCAAATCCAGAGCGTGGCGATGGGCTGGCACATGTACGCCCTGGCGCGCGAGACGCGCGGCGTGGCCGAGAGCGCCCTGTTGGTCGGAATGATCGGCCTCGTCACCTTCATCCCGCTGCTGCTGCTGACCTTGCCGGCGGGCGAGACGGCCGACCGTTACGACCGCAAGAAGGTGCTGCTGTGCTGCTTCGCGGGCGAGATCTTCACCGTGGCGACCCTGGCCTTCGCGACCTGGAAGGGGGCGGCCTCGGTTCCGCTGCTGCTCGGCGTAGCGGTGGTGTTCGGCGCGTCCCGCGCGTTCTTCGCCCCCTCGAACACGGCGCTTGGACCGATGCTGGTGCCGCGGGCGCTGCTGCCGCGGGCCATCGCCTGGAACTCGCTGGCCTGGCAGACGGCGGCGATCGCCGGGCCGGCGGCGGGGGGGCTTCTGGTGCGTATCTCGCCGGCCGACGCCTATGCGGCGGCCCTGGTGCTCTACGTCGTGGCGGCGATCTCGGTGACGATGATCCGCAAGAACGCCAAGCCCGAGGTGCAGCCCGGCTCACGACTGCAACTGATGAAGGAGGGGCTGAGCTACGTCTGGCGCCAGAAGATCGTCTTCGGGGCGATCTCGCTCGACCTCTTCGCCGTGCTGCTGGGCGGGGCGACGGCGCTGCTGCCGGTGTTCGCCCGCGACGTCCTGCACGTGGGGGCCGAAGGCTTCGGCCTGCTGCGCGCATCCCCGGCGGTGGGGGCGACCTGCGTCGCCCTGTGGCTGGCGGCCAACCCGATCCGGGCGAAGGCCGGGCCGATCATGTTCATCGGCGTGGCGGTGTTCGGCGCCGCCACCCTGGTCTTCGGGCTTTCGAAGATGCTGTGGCTGTCGGTCGCCGCCCTGGTGATGCTCGGCGGGGCCGACATGCTGAGCGTCTATGTGCGTCAGACCCTGGTGCAGCTGGTCACGCCCGACGCGATGCGCGGTCGGGTGGCGGCGGTCTCGTCGGTGTTCATCGGCGCGTCAAACGAACTCGGCGAGTTCGAGAGCGGCGTGGTGGCGCGGATCCTTGGGCCGGTCGGCGCGGCGGTGTTCGGCGGCGCCGGCGCCATCGCGGTGACGGCGATCTGGGCGCGGCTGTTTCCGGACCTGCGGAAGGCCGACCGGCTGGTCTAGCCCGCCAGCACCCGCGGCAGCTTGAAGGTCACGGTTTCCCGGGCGGCCTCGACCTCCTCGACGGTGACGTCGAACACCTCGCCCAGGCGGGCGATCAGGCCCTGGACCAGGACTTCCGGGGCGCTGGCGCCGGCGGCGACGCCGACCGTGCGGGCGCCCTGCAGCCAGTCGAAATCAAGCCCAGTCGCATCGTCGATCAGATAGGCGGCGGCGCCGGAGCGGCGACCGACCTCGGCGAGGCGCACGGAGTTCGAGGAGTTGGCGCTGCCCAGCACCAGCAGGACGTCGGAGCGCGCCGCGACCGTCTTCACCGCCTCCTGCCGGTTGGTGGTGGCGTAGCAGATGTCGTCCTTGTGCGGCGCGGCGATGGCCGGGAAGCGGGCGCGCAGGGCGGCGACGATCTCGGCGGTGTCGTCCACCGACAGGGTGGTCTGGGTGACGAAGGCGACGTTGGCCGGGTCGCGCGGGGTGAACACGCGGGCATCCTCCACCGTCTCGATCAAGGCGACGGCGCCGTCTGGCAACTGGCCCATGGTGCCGACGACCTCGGGGTGGCCGGCGTGGCCGATCAGGACGATCTCGCGGCCGGTCTCGAAGTGGCGCTGAGCCTCGACATGGACCTTCGAGACCAGCGGGCAGGTGGCGTCGAGATAGAGCATCCGCCGCGACTTCGCCTCGGCCGGCACCGACTTCGGCACGCCGTGGGCCGAGAACACCACGGGGCGGTCATCCGGCGCTTCGTCCAACTCCTCGACGAACACGGCGCCGAGCGCGCGCAGGCGATCGACCACATGGCGGTTATGGACGATCTCGTGGCGGACATAGACCGGCGCGCCGTATTTCTCGATCGCCCGCTCGACGATCTGGATCGCCCGGTCGACGCCGGCGCAGAAGCCGCGCGGCGTGGCGAGCAGGACGGTGAGGGCGGGGCGGGCGTTGGCGACGGACATGGCGCGAACTTAAGGGCTCGCGTCCGCGCCCGCCAGCCGCGTTGCGGCCGCAATCCTTCGGCTGTACTACGGCCTTAATCCCGCGAGACGCCTCGCGCTCTAGATTCCTGGACGCTCCACCATGCGCCGCCTGTTCCTCGTCGCCTGCGCCGCCGTCGCGGCCGCCACGGCCGTTCCGCTCACCGCCTCGGCCCAAGTGCCCGGACAGCGCGGAGGCGGCGGCCAGCCGGGCCCCGGCGACGCCGACGAGTCGGCCGCCAACCGCCGCAAGCGGGACGAGGAGTGGGGCGACAACCGCGCGCCGCTGCCGCAGCTGCGCAACGCCGGGCCGTGCCCGTTCGTCAAGACGCTGTACGACGCGGCTCGCTACATCGAGTTCAAGGACGGCCGCGAGGCCGCCGCCGCCGTCGGGTACACCGGCGAGATCCAGGGCATTTCGGCCGGCTGCCAGTACAAGGACGACCAGCCGATCCGGGTGGCGATGGAGGTGCTGTTCGACCTCGGCCGCGGTCCGCAGGCGACGGGCGACCGCAAGACCTATCGCTACTGGGTGGCGGTGACCGACCGCAACCGCTCGGTGCTGGCCAAGCAGACCTTCGACCTGACCGCCAACTTCCCGGAGGGCAAGGACCGGGTTCAGGTCACCGAGCGGCTGAACGAGATCGTCATCCCGCGCGCCACCATGACCACCTCGGGCGGGAACTTCGAGGTGCTGGTCGGATTCGAGGTGACGCCGGAGATGGCCGCCTTCAACCGGGACGGCAAGCGCTTCCGCCCGAGCGTGGCGGTGGCCGGGACGACCCCCGCCAACCCATGAGCGACCTCAAGACCGGCCTTAGCGAAGCGGTCGCCGCCGCCTTCGCGCGCCTGGGCCTGCCCACCGACCTGGCCCGGGTGACGCCGTCGGACCGGCCGGACCTGGCGCATTTCCAGTCGAACGGCGCCCTGGCGGCCGCCAAGACGGCGGGCAAGAACCCGCGCGAGATCGCGGCGGCCGTGGCCGAGGCCCTGGCCGCCGACCCGCGCCTGGCCGCCGTCGAGGTCGCGGGACCGGGCTTCGTCAACCTGAAGGTCGCCGATGCGGCGTTGGCCGAGCGGGGCGGCGAGATCGCCGCCGATCCGCGAGCCGGCGGGGCGCTGCTCGCGCAGCCGCGGCGGGTGCTGGTGGACTACGGCGGCCCGAACGTCGCCAAGCCGATGCACGTCGGCCACCTGCGCTCGTCGATCATCGGCGAGGCGCTGAAGCGGATCTACCGGTTCCGCGGCGACGTGGTGGTCGGCGACGCCCACTTCGGCGACTGGGGCTACCAGATGGGCCTGTTGATCGGCGCCGTCACCGACGAGAACCCGACGATCGCCGCCGAGGTCGCGCGGCTGAATGCGGCCGACGACCTGCCGGAAGACTGGAAGGCGCTGGAGCCGGAGGCGTTCGCGGGCGTCAGCCTGGCCGACCTCGACCGGCTCTATCCCGAGGCCGCCGCCAAGGGGAAGGCCGATCCCGAGTACCGTGACCGGGCGCGCAAGCTGACCGCCGAGCTGCAGGCCAAGCGGCCGGGGGCCTACCTTCTGTGGCGCCGCTTCGCCAAGGTGACCCAGGTTGCCCTGGAGCGCGACTTCCACGCGCTCGGCGTCGACTTCGACCTCTGGAAGGGCGAGAGCGACGTCGACGGGCTGATCCCGCAGATGGTCGAGGACCTGGCCGCCAAGGGGCTGCTGGTCGACGACCAGGGCGCCCGGATCATGCGGGTGGCGCGCGAAGGCGACAAGCGCGAGCTGCCGCCGCTGCTGGTGGTCTCGTCGGAAGGCTCGGCGATGTACGGCACGACCGACCTGGCCACCATCCTCGACCGCAAGCAGGGGTTCGATCCGGACCTCGTCATCTATTGCGTCGACCAGCGCCAGGCCGACCACTTCGAGATCGTGTTCCGCGCGGCGGTGCTGGCCGGCTATGCCGCCGAAGGGCAGCTGGAGCATGTCGGCTTCGGCACGATGAACGGGGCCGACGGCAAGCCCTTCAAGACCCGCGAGGGCGGGGTCCTGAAACTCAACGACCTGATCGAGATGACCCGCGGCAAGGCCCGCGAGCGCCTGCGCGAGGCGGGGCTCGGCGAGAACCTGCCGTCCGACGAGTTCGAGGACATCGCCGGCAAGGTGGCGGTGGCGGCGCTGAAATTCGCCGACCTGTCGAACTTCCGGGGCACGTCTTACGTCTTCGACCTCGACCGCTTCACGAGCTTCGAGGGCAAGACCGGGCCCTATCTGCTGTACCAGGCGGTGCGGGTGAAATCCCTGCTGCGCAAGGCGGCCGACGAGGGCGCGGAGGCGGGGCCGGTGAGCATCGCCGAGCCGGCCGAGCGCGACCTGGTGCTGACGCTGGACGCCTTCGACGCGGCCCTGGCCGAGGCGTACGACAAGAAGGCGCCGAACGCGGTGGCCGAACACGCCTACCGCCTGGCCCAGAGCTTCTCGAAGTTCTACGCCGCCTGCCCAATCCTCATCGCCCCGCCGCCGGTGCGGGCCAGCCGCCTGACGCTCGCCAGGGCGGCCCTGCGCCAGCTGGAGCAGGCGCTCGACATGCTGGGCATCGCCATCCCGGAGCGGATGTAAGGCCGCGTCCTAGGCCAGCTTGATCTCGCGCAGGCGCTCGCGGAGGTACTCGTCGGCGGTGATCGGCTGCGGATTGCGCTCCGGGTGGGCGGCGTCGACGCAGTTCGGCAGGGTCCGGATCTCGTAGTCCGAATTGAAGTGCAGGAAGAACGGCGTCGAGTAACGCGCGAAGCCGCGCCGCTCCGGGGCCGGGTTGACCACCCGGTGGGTTGTCGACGGCAGGCGGTGGTTGGTCAGCCGCTGCAGCATGTCGCCGATGTTGCAGACCAGGGCGCCTGGCGACGGGTTGATCCCGATCCAGCGGCCGTCGCGATCCTTGACCTCCAGCCCGGCCTCCTCGGCGCCGAGCAGGAGGGTGATGACGTTGATGTCCTCGTGGGCGCCGGCCCGGATGTGCGGCCCGTCCGGCGGCGTCGGCGGATAGTGCAGCAGCCGCAGGATCGAATTGCCGAAGTCCACCGTCGGGTCGAAGAAGTGGCGCTCCAGCCCGAGGTAGACGGCGATCGCCTCCAGCACCTTCAGGCCCATGGCGTCGAGGGCCCCGTACAGCCAGCCGATGGTCTCATGGAACGACGGGACTTCGGCGTCCGGCCAGACATTGTCCGGCATGTGCTCGCGGAACCGGTGACCCTGCGGCAGATCGCGGCCGACGTGCCAGAACTCCTTGAGGTCGTAGTGAGCGTGGCCCTTGGCCGTCTCGATGCCGAACGGCGTAAAGCCGCGCTGGCCGGAGACCGGCAGCTTGTAGCGACGCTTGGTCTCCTCCGGCAGGGCGAAGAACGCCTTGGCGTCGGCCAGCGCCGCGTCGATCCGCGCCTGGTCGATGCCGTGGTCGGAGATCACCGCGAACCCGAACCGGGCGAACGAGCCGCCGAGCTCGCGCGAGAAGCGGTCGAAGTCGTGGTCGAAGAGGTCGAAGGAGACCGCGGGAATGGTCTCGCTGGAGATGTCGGAGGCCTGGCTCATGACCCGATCTCCTACACCCGCCGGACCGCGTCCTCCACCCGGCGCGACGCATCGTCCTCCTCGTCGTCGTCGTCGGCCATCCGCGCCATTTCGGCCTGCAGCAGCCGCTCCATGGTCTCGCGCGAGGCGCGGGTCGCCTGGATGTAGCGCTCGTCGAGGCTGAACGAGGATTGCAGCTCGCGGAACAGCTGGGCGTCGTGGTCGCGGAACAGCACGGCGGCCTTGAGCGCCCGCCGCTCGGACACGCCCAGCCGCACCAGGGCCCGGCGGCCGAAGTTCAGGGCGCTCTCGTAGGTCTCGCGCTCGACCTCGTGGGCGCCGGCCTTGAGCAGCTCGTAGGCGTGGCGGCGGTCGAAGGCGCGGGCGATGACCGTCAGGTGCGGGAAGGCCTCGCGCGCCGCCTCGACGATCTCACCGGTCTTGTCGGGGTCGTCGATGGCCACCACCAAGAGCTTGGCCTTCTCGACGCCGGCGGTGCGCAGCAGGTCGAGGCGCGTGGCGTCGCCGTAGTGGACCGGCCAGCCGAACCGGCGGATCAGGTCGATCTGGGCGACCGAGGAGTCGAGCAGCACGACCTTGAAGCCGTTGGCCTTCAAGAGACGCGTGGCGATCTGGCCGAACCGCCCGAAGCCGGCGACCACCGCGTCCGGGTCGCCCTCGTCGAAGGGCAGGTGCTCGGGCTCGGCGTCGGCCTCGCCGCGGTTCTCGCTCAGCTTGGCGTAGGCGGCGAACACCAGCGGCGTCGCGGCCATCGAAACGGCGATGGTGGCGGTCAGCAGGCGTACAAGATCGGCGTCCAGAACCCCGGCGCTCAAGGCGAACCCCAGCAGGACGAAGGCGAATTCCCCGCCCTGGGCGAGGGCCACGGCGGTGGTCGCCGAGACCCCGCGCGACTGCCGGAACAGCCGGCCCACCGCGTACATGGCGATCGCCTTGGCGGCGATCAGGCCGGCGACCAGGCCGAACAGCAGGGCGGGTTGCGACGCCGCCATGGCGAGGTCGAGGCCGGCGCCGACAGTGATGAAGAACAGGCCGAGCAGCAGGCCGCGGAACGGCTCGATGTCGGTCTCGAGCTCGCGGCGGAACTCGCTCTCGGCCAGCACCACGCCGGCCAGGAAGGCGCCCAGCGCCGGAGACAGTCCGACCAGCTCCATCAGCGCCGCGACGCCGACCACCAGCAGCAGGGCCGAGGCGGTGAACATCTCGCGCAGACGGGCGGCGGCGATGAAACGGAACAGCGGCCGGATCAGGTAGCGCCCGGCCACGACGACCGCCGCGACCGCGGCGATCAGGGCCAGCGGCCGCCCCCAGGCCGGCAGGTCGTTCAGCAACGTCCCGCCATGCCCGCCCTCGGCATGGACGGTGGCGCCGCTCACCGCCAACAGCGGCAAGAGGGCGAACAGCGGGATCACCGCCAGGTCCTGGAACAGCAGCACGCCGAAGGTCAACTCGCCCACCGGCCCCTTGCGCAGGCCACGCTCCTCCAGGTTCTGCAGCACGATGGCGGTCGAGGACATCGACAGGATCAGGCCGGCGGCCAGCGCCGTCGGGGCCGCCAGCCCCATCGCCAGACCGGCGGCGGCGATCACCGCGGTGGTCGCCGCCATCTGGCCGGCGCCGAGGCCGAAGATCGCCGTCCGCATCCGCCACAGGAGGGCCGGGCGAACCTCCAGCCCGATGAGGAACAGCAGGATGACGACGCCGAACTCGGCGAAGCGCATGACGTCGCCAGGCTCGCCCACCAGGTCGAGGGCGAACGGGCCGACGACCACCCCGGCCAGCAGGTAGCCGAGCACCGAGCCCAGCCCCAGCCGCTTGGCGATCGGCACCGAGACAACGCCGGCTCCGAGATAGACCAGCGCCTGGATCAGCAGCGAGGAATGGCCGTTCATCGGGCGGGCTCGGGTCGGGTGCGCATGGCGCGCAAGAAATCGCGCAACGGCCGACGGCGCACGCTTTTTCT
>NZ_JBIIGK010000132.1:0-8279 GCF_044236515.1 Phenylobacterium sp. | reverse complement strand
TCGACGGCATACTCCTGACTCGCGCACGGGGACTCCGCAAAAAGCCTCGTCGTTTTGCATCCTTGATCAGGGAACAGTCTCATGAACACCGAAATGCTCCGCAAGCTGGCCGTCGCCGCTGCCGCCGTCGCCGCTCTGTCGGTCGCCGCTTGCCAACAAAAGCAAGAAGAAGCCGCTCCGGCCGCCGACGCCGCCGCCGAAGCTCCGGCCGCTGCTCCGGCTGACGCCGCCGCGACCGCCGCTGCCGACGCCGCCGCTGCTCCGGCCGCCGACGCCGCCGCCGCCCCGGCCGCCGACGCCGCTGCTGCTCCGGCCGCCGCTGCTCCGGCCGCCGCCGCCCCGGCGGAAGCTCACTAAGCTTCCACGCGGCAACGCGTTAAGGAGAGGGTCGCCCGCGAGGGCGGCCCTCTTTCTTTTTGGGCGAAGGGTCATGAGCGCAGATCCCCCGGCCGACGCCGAACGCCCGCTCGCCGGCAGCTGCCTGGACTGGGGCGACGACGGCCAGCCGCGCTCCCGCCTCTACGGCGACGTCTACTTCTCCACCGAAGACGGCCTGGCGGAGAGCCGGGCGGTGTTCCTGCAAGGCTGCCGCCTGCCCGAGGCCTGGCGGGGGCGGCGCCGGTTCGTGGTCGGCGAACTCGGCTTCGGAACCGGGCTCAACATCCTCGCCCTGCTCGACCTTTGGCGGCGCAGCCGGCAGGCCGGCCAGCGGCTGCACGTCCTCACCACCGAAGCCCACCCGATCGGCGCCGACGAAGCGGCCCGCGCTCATGCCCGCTGGCCGGAGCTCGCCGAGCTCTCGGCGGCCTTGCTGGACCACTGGCCGGGCCGGGCCCGTGGCGTGCACCGCATCGACCTGCCGGCGCTCGGCGCCACCCTGGACGTCGCGGTGGGCGAGGCGGGCGAGAGCCTGGCGGGCTGGACGGGCCGGGCCGACGCCTGGTTCCTCGACGGCTTCTCGCCCGCCCTCAACCCCGCCATGTGGCGCGACGAGCTGATGGCCCTGGTCGGCGCGCGGTCGGCGCCGGGAGCCCGCGCGGCGACCTTCACCGTCGCCGGCCACGTCCGCCGCGCCCTCGCCGCCGCGGGCTTCCAGGTCGACAAGCGGCCGGGCTTCGGGCGCAAGCGCGAACGGCTGGAAGCGGCGTTTCCCGGCGTCGCCGCCGAGACGCCGGCGCGGCGGGTGGCGATCGTCGGGGCGGGGATCGCCGGCGCGGCGCTGGCGCGGGCGGTCCGCGTCCTCGGCGGCGAGGCGGTGGTGGTCGACGCGGAGGGACGCGGGGCGGGCGCCTCCGGCAACCCCGCCGCCCTGGTCACGCCCAGGCTCGACGCCGGGCTCGGCGTTCCGGCGGCGCTCTTCGCCCGGGCCTTTGCGCGCGCGGCGGCGCTGTACGAGGCGGAGACGCCGGACGCGGTGATCGCCCGCGGGGTGCTGCAGCGCGCCCAGGCGCCGCGCGACGGGGCGCGATTCGCCAAGATCGCCGCCTCCGACCTGTTCGAGCCCGGCGCGCTGACGCTGAGCGACGCGGGCCTCTTCCAAGCCGCCGCGCTGACGGTCGAGCCGGCGCGGATCCTCGCCGGCTGGGCGCCGGACGTGGTTCCAGCCCGCGTCGCGGCCGTGGCGCGGGGCGGGGACGCCTGGGTGCTGCGGGACGCCGACGGGGCGGAGATCGCGCAGGCCGAGGTGGTGGTGCTGGCGGCCGGCCTGGCGATCCGGGACCTTTCTCCCGACCTTGCGCTGGCGGCGGTGCGCGGTCAGGCCAGCTGGGCCGCGACGGCGGAGCCGCCCGGGGCCATGGCCTGGGGCGGCTATGTCGCGCCGACGCGGCAGGGGCTGTTGTTCGGCGCCACCCACGACCGGGTGGATGAGGGCGTCGACATGCGGCCGGAGGACCATGCGCGCAACCTCGCGACGCTGGCGCAGGCGCTGCCGGAGCTGGCCGCGGCGCTGGCCGGCGGGCCGCTCGAGGGGCGGGCTGCGGTGCGGGCGGTGACGCCGGACCGGCTGCCGCTCGCCGGGCGGATCGACGATGGGCTTTACGTGCTCGGCGGCCTCGGATCGCGGGGGTTCAGCTTTGCGCCGCTGCTGGCCGAACATGTCGCGGCGCTGGCGCTGGGTGCGCCCTCTCCGCTGCCCGAGGCGCAGGCGCGGCTGGTCGATCCCCTCCGCTTTCGGGACCGCCGCGGCGGGCCTATATTGGCGGCAGGTTCGGGGGACACCCGCTTCAGGGACCGAACGCCATGAGACCCGCTTATTTCGCCTCGCTGGCCGCGCTTTTGGCGGCCATCCCCCTACCGCAGCTCGCCGGCGCGAGATCGCCGGCCGATCCGTCGGGCAAGCCGGCCCGCAGCTGCTTCTGGGCCGACGCCGTGAACGGTTTCGCGGCCGCCGACGACCGCACGCTGAACGTCCGGGTCGGCGTCCGCGACGTCTATCAGTTCGAGATGTTCGGCCCATGCCGCGACATCCGCTGGACCGAGCGGCTGGCGCTCGTGTCGCGGGGCGGCTCGAACATCTGCACCGGCCTCGACGCGGAGATCATCGCCCCCTCGCCGATCGGCCCGCAGCGGTGCCAGGTGCGGGCCGTGCGCAAGCTGACGCCGGCCGAAGTCGCCGCCCTGCCGAAGGGCGCGCGGCCCTAGACCTGGGCGCGGAACGGGTCGGCCGGATAGACGCCGAGGATCTCGAACTTCTCGGAGAAGAACTGCAGCTCCTCGAAGGCGCGGGCCACGTTGGCGTCCTCGGGCCGGCCGTCCACCTCGGCGTAGAAGAAGGTCGCGGTCCACGACCCGTTCTCCATGTAGCTCTCGAGCTTGGTCATGTTGACGCCGTTGGTCGCAAACCCGCCGAGGCCCTTGTAGAGCGCCGCCGGCAGGTTGCGGACGCGGAACACGAAGCTGGTCACGCACGACCGGTCCGCCGGCGGGGCGGCCGGCGCCTTGTCGGCGGTCATCACCAGGAAGCGGGTGGTGTTGTTGTGTTCGTCCTCGACGTCGCGGGCCAGGATCTCCAGCCCGTAGATCCGGGCCGCGAGCGCGGGGGCGAGGGCCGCCTTGGTCGGGTCGGGATGTTCCGACAGCAGCTTCGCCGCGCCGGCCGTGTCGCCCGTGCCTTCGGTGCGGAGTTTCAGGCTGCGGATCAGCTTGCGGCACTGGCCCAGCGCGATCGGCATGCTCATGGCCGTGCGCACGTCCTCGAGCTTCACGCCCGGGTTGGCCATCAGCTGGAAGTGGATCGGCTTGAACCGCTCGCCGATGATCTTCAGGCCCGACGACGGCAAGAGGTGGTGGACGTCCGCGACCCGGCCGGCGATCGAGTTCTCGACCGGGATCATGCCGAGGGCGCAGTCGCCGGACTTCACCGCCTCGAAGGCGTCCTCGAAGCTGGCGTGCGGGACCGGCTCGTAGTCGGGGAAGTGGGCGACGCAGGCCTCGTGGCTGTTGGCCCCCAGCTCGCCCTGGAAGGCGATGCGTTTCGTGGTCATGCCCCGGTCCTTGCGTAGTCTCGCGCCCGCTCAAGATCGGCGGGACTGTCGACGGAAATCGGCGCCTCGGCGGCGACGGCCGCCCAGATCGAAAGGCCCAGCTCCAGCGCCCGGAGCTGTTCCAGCTTCTCCCGCTGCTCGAGCGGCGACGGGGGGGAGGCGTTGAACTCGGCCAGGGCCGCGCGGCGGTAGCCGTAGATCCCGACGTGCCGCCAGATCGGCGCGTCGCCGTAGAGCGTCGAGCGGGTGAAATAGAGCGCCCGGCCCGCCGTGGCGCCCGGAGCGAGGGCCAGCACGGCCTTGACGACGTCGGGGTTGGCGCGGTCGCCGCGCCCGCTTTCCGGCGTCACCACCGTGGCGATGTCGCACCCCGCCTCGGCGGCCAGCAGCCCGGCGCAGGCTTCCACGACCGCCGGCTGCACGAACGGCATGTCGCCCTGCAGGTTGATGATGACGTCGTGGGCGCCCGCCGGGTCGAACGCCTCCAGCGCCGCGAGGATGCGGTCGGAGCCGGACGGCAGGCCCGGATCGGTGAGCACCGCCCGCCCGCCCGCCGCCTCGACGGCCGCGACGATCTCGGGGTCACCCGCCGCCACCGCGACGGGGCCGACGCCGGCGCGCTCGGCCTGGCGCAGCACACGGACGATCATCGGTACGCCGCCGATGTCCGCCAGCGGCTTCCCCGGCAGGCGGGTCGCGGCCATGCGCGCGGGGATGAGGACGATCGGGTTCATGGCCTAGCAGTGGGCGGTTGCGCGAGCGCCGGTAGCGTGTAAGAGAGCCGCACGCAACAAGGGGCGGGATTCCCGCGCGTTTCGCCGGTGTTCGCGCCGGCCGATAGAGGGCTTACTTAGTCACTATGAGCGACCTCACCGTCAACAAGATCGCCGGCGCCGTCCTGGCGACGGGTCTGGCCCTTGTGGGGCTGCGCGAGATCTCGGCCGGCGTGTTCGCGCCGCAGCACGTGGAAAAGCCGGGCTACCTGGTCGAGGTCGCCGAAGAAGGCGGAGCCGGCGGTGCGGCCGCCGAGGCGCCGATCGACTGGGGCACGGTCCTGCCGACCGCCGACGTCGCGGCCGGCGAGGCGACCTTCAACAAGTGCAAGTCCTGCCACACCATCGACCAGGGCGGCGCGAACGGCACCGGCCCGAACCTGTTCGGCGTCGTCGGCCACAAGCCGGGCAGCCACGCCGGCTTCGCCTATTCGGAAGCCATGGTCGCCCTGGGCGGCAAGATCGGCCAGTGGGACGACGCGCACCTGTCGGACTTCATCAGCGCTCCGCAGAAGTACCTGCCGGGCACCAAGATGACCTTCGTCGGCATCAAGAAGGCCGAAGAGCGCGTCAACCTGATCGCCTACCTGCGGACCAAGGGCGCCAGCCTGCCGGTTCCGGCCCCGAACCCGGCCGCCGCCGCGGCCCCCGCCGCCGACGCCGCCGCTGCGGCTCCGGCCGCTGCTGGGGATCCGACCGCCACCGGCTCGACGGCGCAGCCGGCGACGACCTCGGGCGGTCCGGCCGGCCAGGGCGCGGGCGCGCCGGCCCCCGGCGCTCCGACCGAGCAGCGCGGCGCCAGCGCCGCCAGCCCGACGGCGTCCGGCAACAGCCGCCAGTAGGGATCGGCGTTCAGAGCCGGCGGAAGGCCGTCGGCTCGCCGTACCCGTTTCCCGAGATCCGGGCGATCGCCGCGGCGAGCGGCTCGATCGAGACGGCCATGTGATGGGCGTTGGCGTGGATGATCCGCGCCGCCTGCCCCGTCCCATCCAGGCCGATGGCCACGTGGCCCTTCCAGAACACCAGGTCGCCCCGCGTGAACTCCGCATGCGGGATGGCGCGTCCAAGGGCGACCTGCTGATCGGTGTCGCGCGGACAGGCGCGACCGCAGGCGAACAGCGCCTGTTGCACCAGGCCGGAGCAATCAAGGCCCAGGCTCTCGCGGCCGCCCCACAGATAGGGCGCGGCCAGGAACCGTTCGGCGACCGTGGTCCAATCCGTCTCGACGACCCCGATCGGCGCAAGGTGGTCGGCGGCGATCCAGCCGGCGCCGGACGCCAGGGCCAGCCGACCTTCCGTCGCCTCGATCCGGACGAGGCTGTTGGCCGAATAGGGACCGAGGGCGCGTGACTTGATGCTCGGACCTTCGAAGGCATAGGTCCGCAGGGCCGCGATCCGGTGGGTCGGGGCGGGCCCGCGCGCCGCCAGGTCGGCGGCGGCCACGAAGCCGACATAGCCGCTGCGCCGGGCCTCGCCGAAGACGAAGGGACCCTCCTCTTCCAGGACCTCGAAGGGTTCGCCGAACAGCAGCTGGTCCATCTGCTCGGCCGAGGCTTGCGGCGCCCGCCGGATCGCGGCCGAGGGAACGGCGCCCTGCATGCCCCGGGTATCGAGATAGACCTCAGCCGGCACGAGCCCTTCCAGGCGGCGCGCGGCGATGCCGTCGCGCGCGAGGGTCAGGCGAGGATCGAGGCTCACGCGAAGCGCTCGCGGATCAAGCTGTAGAGTCCGCGGATCGCCTGGGCCTCGCCGCCGGCCGACCAGCCTGGCCGAGCCTTGTTGTTCCAGGCGAAGACGTCGAGGTGCGCCCACGGCCCGGCCGGCGCGAACCGCTTGAGAAACAGCGCCGCGGTCACTGCGCCAGCCTGGGCCCAGGCGTCGGGATCGTTCTTGAGGTCGGCGACGTCGGAATCGAGGGCCTCGTCGTAGGGCGCCCACAGCGGCAGGCGCCACACTGGGTCGCCGGCCGCCTGGGCATGGCGGGCGATGTCGGCGGCGAGGTCCTCGTCGGCGGTGAACACCGGCGGCAGCTGCGGCCCCAGCGCCACGCGCGCCGCGCCGGTCAGGGTGGCGAGGTCGAGGGTCAGGGCCGGCTCCAGCTCGGCGGCGCGGGTCAGGGCGTCGGCCAGGATCAGCCTTCCCTCGGCGTCGGTGTTGCCGACCTCGATCGTCAGCCCCTTGCGCGAGGCCAGCACGTCGCCCGGCCGCATGGCGTCGCCGGAGATGGCGTTCTCGACCACCGGGACGAGGATCGCCAGCCGCACCGGCAGGTTCGCGGCCATGATCATCCGGCCGAGCGCCAGGGCGTGGGCCGCCCCGCCCATGTCCTTCTTCATCAGCCGCATCCCGGCCGATGGCTTGATGTCGAGGCCGCCGGTGTCGAACACCACGCCCTTGCCGACCAGAGCGACGAGCGGGTCGCCGGCGCGGCCCCAGGCGATCTCGATCATCCGCGGGGCGCGTTCGGCCACCGCGGCCCGGCCGACGGCATGGACGGCCGGGTAGTTCGCTTCCAGCAGGCCCTCGCCTTCTATGACGGTGCAGGTCGCGCCGTGCTGCTCGGCGATCTCGCGAGCGATCGTCTCGATCTGCCGCGGGCCCATGTCGTTGGCCGGGGTGTTGATCATGTCGCGGGCCAAGGCGCAGGCGTGGGCCACCTGGCGCACCTCGGCGACGTCGCACCCGTCGACGACAAGCCGCGCCGCGCCGCCCTTGCGCGGCTTGTAGCGGTCGAACTTGTAGCTCCCGAGCGCGAAGGCCAGGGCGATCTGGTCGCGGAGCAACCCCCCGGGCGCCTGGGCGATGCGGTAGACGCCGGCGGTCAGCTTGGCCGGCAGCGCCCGGAAGGCCATGGCCTGCGGCTCGGTCCCGAGGCCGAACAGCACCGTGTGCAGGGTGCCGTCCTCGCCCGGGATCGCGAGCACCTGGCCGGCCTTGGCCTTGAACTCGGACATGGCCACGAACGCCGGGACGAACGGCGGCGTCGTCTCAAGCAGGCCGGGAAGCTCGGCCTCGGTGACGGCGTGGATCGGGACGGCGGTGTCGGCCGCCTCCAGGATGACTTCGGACATGCGGGGCCTAACGCGTGGGGCGGGAGACCCTTTCCTCTGTCGCAGATGGCCGGCGGCCGCAACCGGTCAGACGAACGGCGCGAGCCCGGCCATCAGCGGCGAGACGGGAACGGCGGCCAGGGCGCCGGCCGCGATGGCGACACCGTAGGGGACGTTCTCCCCCGGCGCGGCGAGGCGGGCGAACCAGGCCGGGCCGCTCATCACATAGGGCCGCAGCCAGACCGAGCGCAGGGTGATGAGGCCCATGGCCAGGGCGCCGCCGGCGAGACACGTGGCGACGAGGAAGGTCAGGCCGGCCGGCCAGCCGAGCCACAGGGCCGCCGCCGCGAACAGCTTGGCGTCGCCGCCGCCGATCCATCCGAGGGCGAACATCGCCATGCCGGCCAGGAGAGCCGCGAAGCCGATCCCCGCGTGAAGCGCCACGGAGGGCAAGGGCAGCGCCAGCAGCAGGGCGGCGAGCGGGAAGATGGCCAGCAGGGCCGCGGAGATCGCGTTGGGGATGGTGTAGCTGGTCGCGTCCTTCAGCGCCGCCATTATGACCAACGCCGGAAACGCCAGCACGACGCCGGCGGCGAGATACTGAATCATGCGGACCTCCGTCTGCCGCCACTATCCCGCCGAGGGGTGAACGGGCGGTTGCGGGCAAGAAAAAGCCCCCGACGTTTCCGCCGGGGGCCTGAACTGTCTGAGTATGGGGACTCTTAGCTCGGCAGTTCGTCGGTGACCTTTTCGAAGGTGTCCTGCAGGCCGGTGCCGAGGTTGGTCAGGGCGGTGACCAGCACGACCGCGACCAGGGCGGCGATCAGGCCATACTCGATGGCGGTGGCGCCGGACTCGTCCTTGGCGAAACGCGTGATGAACTTCGACATGATCTCTCTCCTTGCGTGGCAAGCGCCTGGCGACCCCCGCCCCGCGCCGATAACTCACGCAAGTTACCCCGGCTCGCTTAA
>NZ_JBIIGK010000131.1:0-8311 GCF_044236515.1 Phenylobacterium sp. | reverse complement strand
CGCGAAACCCAGCAAGCCGCGCAAAAGAAAAGGGCCGCCCCGAAGGGCGGCCCTCACCTTTGGCCGAAGCCGAAGGGTCTTAGACGATGTCGCCGAAGGCGAACCCGGCGGCGGTGACGCCGTCCAGGAAGATCGCGTCTTCGCCGGCTTCGTAGGTGCCGTCCGCGTCGTTGTCACGGAAGAGCACCGAACCGCCGGCGATTTCGCCGAGGTAGTACACAACCGTACCGTCGAAGGCGGTGTTCGCGTCGGCCAGGGCGTCGGCGAAGGTGTCGGTGTTGGCGCCACCTTCGGCGTAGTTCGTACCCGAACCGGCCGCACCCGACAGGAAGTCGATGGCGTCGTCGGCCGCGACGAAGTCGGTGATCGTTTCCAGATCGCCTTCGTCCGTCACCGCGCCATCGACGGTTTCGCCGTCAGCAGCGCTGAAGCGATCGGTGCCCGTGCCACCCGTGAGGGTGTCGACGCCAGCGCCACCGTTGATGGTGTCGTTGCCGCCAGCGCCGTCGATCTCGTCGCCTTCAGCGCCACCCGTCAGGGAGTCGTTGCCGGCGGTGCCGACGAGGCTCACCGAACCACCTTCAGACAGGTTGGCGGCGGAGATGTCGGCCAGCGTACGGCCCACCAGGACCACGGCGCCGTCGATGGTGTTCGGGGCGTTGCCGTTGTCGGCGAAGACAACCACGTCGCCACCAACTTGGACCGCGACGTACTCGACCACGCCGCCGCCGATCTGGGCCTGAGCGACCGAGAGGGCGTCGGTGTAGTTGGCGGCCGTCGTCTCGAGGTAGTTCACGGCGTCCGGTTCCGGACCGCCCGTGAAGTTCAGGACGTCGGTCGATTCCCAATCACGGATCTGGTCGAGTTCGCCAGCGGTGGTGCTGCCTTGCAGGGGTTCGATGACGAAGGTGTCTTCGCCCGCGCCGCCCCACATGGTGTCTTCACCCGCGCCGCCTTCGATCTCATCGTCGCCAGCGCCGCCAACGATCTCGTCGTCGCCGATGCCGCCGTCGATGGCGTCGTCGCCGTCGCCGCCGTTGATTTCGTCATCGCCGGCTTCGCCGTTGAGGACGTCGTTGCCCGCGTCGCCGTTCACGACGTCGCTGTTGGCGCCGGCGCTCACGGTGTCGTTGCCTTCACCCGCGGTGATGGTGTCTTCGCCAGCGGTGGTGACCACGGTGTCGTTACCGCCGCCCGCGTTGACGACATCGTCGCCGCCGCCGCCGGTGATGTTGTCGTTACCGTCTTCACCCCAGAGCTCGTCGTCGCCGGCGGTGCCGTCGAGCGTGTCGTCGCCCAGGTTGCCGTTCAGGTACGCGCCCGCGGCGCCGTCGGCGTCGAGGGTGTCGTTGCCAGCGCCGCCGTACAGGGAGTCGTAGCCGACGCCCGTCGCGGAGATGCTGTCGTTGCCGGCGTTACCTTGCAGGTAGTTGCCGTCGCCGTCGGTGCTGGTGCCCGACAGGGTGTCGTTGCCGGTGCCGGCGTCGACCGAGTTGTTGCCGTCGCCACCGAAGTTGATGGTGTCGTTGCCGGCGCCGCCGTCGAAGGTGTTGTCACCGTCGCCGCCCGTCAGGACGTCGTTGCCGGTGTCGCCGACCAGGCGGTCGTCGCCGTCTTGGCCGTTGAGGGTGTCGTTGCCACCTTCACCGAACAGCTGGTCGTCGCCGTCGCCGCCGAGGACCGAGTCGTTGCCGAGGTTGCCGTTCAGGAAGTCGGCTTCGTCACCACCGGTGATGTTGTCGTTGCCTTGGCCGCCCAGCAGGGTGGCGGCGGCTTCCGAACCCACCGCGGAGATGGTGTCGTTGCCGAGGTTGCCCTGGGCGAAGTTGGTGTCTTCGTCCGCAGCGCCGTCGGTGACGTCGATGTCGTCGTTGCCTTGGCCACCGTAGATGGTGTCCGAGCCCAGGCCGCCGAGCAGGGTGTCGTCGCCTTGGTTGCCTTGCAGGACGTCGTCGCCTTCGCCACCGTCAAGGTTGTCAGCGCCGTCGCCGCCGTACAGGCCGTCGTTGTTGTCGCCGCCGTCGAAGGCGCCGTTCACGTCGGCGTCGGTTTCACCGACGGTCAGTTCCGAAGCGTCCGGGAACACGGCGTCGGTCATGCCCAGGGCGTCTTCGCCGAAGGTCACCGCACGGCCGGTCAGGCCCGAGGTGATGGTCACGGTGGTGCCGGAAACGGCGCCCGCCGGGTTGTAGCGAACGCTCGTGGTGCGAGCGGATTCACCCGTGGTGGTGAAGACCAGGAGGTCGGTGCCAGCGTCGAAGGACGCCGCCTGATCCGCCGTGATCGTCTCGAAGAAATAAGTCGCCATTCGTCTCTCCAGTCTGTGTCACATGGACTCCCGGACGCCTGACCCCCACCCCTGGCAGGGGTTAGTTCCGACAATCCATTCGCCCATACGCAACGGCATTCGCCGCCGCGAAGGTTAAACGAGCCCGGAAAGAGACCTATCGGAAGCGCGTCAAATACGCAACTCCAAAAAGGTGCATGTTCCGGGGGGCTTAAAGGGGAAACCGACCGCCGGCCGGACCCTCTGGTTGCAGAACTCGCCCGCCGGCCGGGATAGCGCGAGTCGGCGGCCGCCGCCCGCCGGAAGGGGCGCGCCGGCACGGGGCGCGGCCGAACGCCCTCTCCGCGCCGTCTCCCTCTCCGCTGCGCGGGGGGAGAAGAGGCGCCCCTCCCCTACTCCTCGCGGAAGGCGTCGCGGAGCGTGTCGGTGATCGGGGAGACCAGGAAGCCGAGGACGGTGCGCTCGCCGATGATGATCGCGGCGTTGGCCGGCATGCCGGGGGTCAGGTGGATGTTGCGCAGCTTGGCCATGTCCTTCGGCTCGATCCGCAGGTCGACACGGTAGAAGGAGGTCTGGGCCTCCGGATTGGTGATCCGGTCGGCGGAGACCACCGCCACCTTGGCGGGGATCGGGTCCTGGAACCGCTGGTTGAGGCCGCTGAGACGCACGGTCGCATCGAGACCGACCCGGACGTTGTCGACGTCCTCGGGCCGGATCATGGCGGTGACGATCATCGGCGCGTTGGCCGGGACGACGTCCATCAGCACCTCGCCCGGGCCGGTGACGCCGCCGACGGTGAACTGGGTGAGGTTGAAGACGTAGCCGTCGACCGGCGAGCGGACGACGGTGTTCTCGAGCTGCTGGCGGGCGGTGGCCAGGCGCGGCAGGACGTCGGCGATGCGGGTCTGGCTGTCGCGCATGCCTTCGGCGGCCTGGCTCTCGCGCTCGTCACGCAGGCTGACCAGCTGGATGCGGGTCTCGCCCATCGCCTGGCGGGTGCGGGAGATGTCGGCGGCGAGCTGGCCGCGACGGCCGGAAAGCTCGGCCAGGGTGCGCTCGTAGCGCAGGATGAGGGTCTTGGGCGCATAGCCCTTGGCGTTGAGGGTCCGGTAGCCGGCCAGCTCCTCCTGGGTCAGGCGGCGCTGTTCCTCGATCGAGTCGACCTGGGCCTGGAGGCCGGTGATCTGGGTCTGGAGCTGCTCGAGGCGCTGCTGGAGCACGGCCGACTGGCTCTGGAAGAGCTGCGTGCGGGTGGCGAACAGGAATTCCTGGTCGCGGATCAGGCCGGCGACGCGCGGATCGGAGTTGCGGGCCATCAGGTCGACCGGGAACTGCAGGATCGGCCGGCCGGTGGCCTCGGCGACGAAGCGCGCGTTCTGGGCCGCGAGGCTGTCGTACTGGTTCTGGTAGACGTCGAAGGCGGCGCGCGCCTCGATGTCGTTGAAGAGGATCAGCGGCTGTCGTGCGCGGACCAGCTGGCCCTCGCGGACCAGGATCTGGCGGACGATGCCGCCTTCCTTGTGGCGCAGGGTCTTGCGGTTGGCCTCGACGCGCACCTCGGCCGGGGCCGAGACGGTGACCGGCAGCTTGGTGAAGGCGGCCCAAAGGCCGAGTCCGAGGACCAGGACGGCGATGACCGCGGCGCCGATGATCATCGGCCGGCGGACGCGCGGATCCAGCTCCGGGTCCTTGACGGGACCGACGTCGTTGCCGCCGAACACAGGGGCGACGTAGGTCGGGCGGTGAGGACCGATCTCGAGTTTCATCGCTTAGCCCTCCACGGCCTTGGGTTCACCCTTGGGGGCGGGGGCCGCAGCCGGCTTCATCAGGCGGGCCATGACCTGGTCACGCGGGCCGAACAGTTCCACCCGGCCTTCGCGCAGGACCAGCATCTTGTCGGCGGCGCGGAAGACGCCCGGCTTGTGCGAGATGATCACCACGGTGGCCTTGTTGGCCTTCATGGTGTCGATGGCCTTGACCAGGGCCTCTTCGCCCTCGGCGTCGAGGCTGGCGTTCGGCTCGTCGAGGACGATGAAGGCGGGGTCGCCGAGCATGGCGCGGGCCAGGCCCACGCGCTGCCGCTGGCCGGCCGACAGGATCACCCCGCCTTCGCCGACCTCGGTGTCGTAGCCCTTGGGCATCCGCAGGACGAGTTCGTGGACGCCGGCCATCTGGGCGGCGCGGACCACCTCTTCGTCGGTCACGTCGTCGCGGAAGCGGGCGATGTTGTTGCGGATGGTGCCGGCGAACAGCTCGGTGTCCTGCGGCAGGTAGCCGATGTGGCGGCCGAAGTCGGCGCGGTCCCAGGTGAAGACGTCGGCGCCGTCGAGGCGCACGGCGCCGTTGATCGGCTTCCAGATGCCGACCAGCAGGCGGGCCAGCGTCGACTTGCCGGCGCCGGACGGGCCGATGACGCCGAGCACCTGGCCGGGTTCGATGGCGAAGCTGACGTTGGCGAGGACCAGTTTCTGGGCGCCCTGGGGCGCGAAGTTGAGCGCCTCGACGCTGAGCTTGCCGAGCGGGCGCGGCAGGCTGGTGGAGGCGGTCGGCGGGACGATGTTGGCCAGCATCTTGTTCAGGCGCTCGTGCGCCCGGACCATGTTGTTCAGCGGCTCCCAGGCGCCGACGATGCGCTCAATCGGCTGCAGGGCGCGGCTGGCCAGGATCATGTTGGCGAACAGCATCCCGGAATGGATCTCGCCCTTGATGATCAGGTAGGCGCCGATGCCGACGATCAGCACCTGAATGCCCATGCGCACCGACTTGATGATGTCGGTGAACATGTTGTTCTTCTCGGAGGCCAGGGCGCCCTGCTCGATGGCGATGGCGCGGTGGCCGGCCCAGGCGCGGCCGAGCGTCGGCAGCATGCCCATGGCGCGGACGACCTCGCCGTTGCGCAGGGCCGCCTCGGTGAAGCTGTAGCTCTTCAGCGCCGCGTCGTTGGCTTCCTTGAGCGGCGGGCGCGAGGCGCGCTGCTGCGCCAGCGCCAGGAAGACCAGCAGGATCGCGCCGGAAGTGGTCACCACGCCGACCAGCGGGTCGATGATGAACAGCACGACCAGGAAGACCGGCATCCACGGCAGGTCGAAGAAGGCGGCCGAGGCGACGCCGGTCAGGGTCTGACGGAACTGGTCGAGGTCGCGCAGGGCCTGGGAGCGGGCGGTCTGGTCGCCGCGCACGGCCGCCTCGAACAGGCCCGAGAACAGCCGGCCCGAGACCTTCTGGTCGATGATGACGCCGTAGTTGACCAGGATGCGGGCCCGATAATCGTCGATCGCGCTGGAGACGAAGAAGACGAACAGGGTCACGGCCGTCAGCGTCCAGAGCGTCGCCTGGCTGTGGCTGGTCAGCACCCGTCCATAGATCTGGAAGGTGTAGAGCGGCATGGCCAGGTAGAGAATGTTCGAGAAGAAGCTGAACGCCGCGGCGACCAGGAACGGTCGCTTTCCCTCGTAGAGGGTCCGCGTCAGGATGTTGTCAGGAAGGTCCCGCAGGAACGAGAAGATCTTCATGCGTCGAGCCGTACCGTCCTCATGCCGCGCTTCATCGATCAAAGGCGACTCAAATGCGGTAACGCACGGACCGACCAACCAGGGTCGGCCGGCTTGTGCGTTCACCACCGTCCCGAGAGACCCGGGATCGCGGGGACAGATGCTTCTGGCCCTTTCCTATGTCAATGACGACGCGGAGACGCGCGATCCCGAGGAGAGGTTCCAAACATGACGCGGGTGGCGATCCTGGGGAGCTGCATCACCCGCGACCTGTGGCCGGTCCGCGGGGCGGCGGCGGGGACGCCGCTCTATGTGTCGCGGACCAGCCTGCCGAGCCTGCTGGCGCGGCCGGCGGCCGGCTTTTCGCCGCCGTCGAAGCGGCCGGACACCCTCACCGGGCATCAGATGCGGGCGGTGGTCGCCGACCTGACCAAGACCGGGCTGGCAAGTCTCCTGGCCTGGCGGCCGACCCACCTGATCTTCGACTTCATCGACGAGCGGTTCGATCTGCTGGCGGTGGACGGGACGATAATCACCCGCAGCTTCGAGCTGGAAGCCAGCGGCTGGCGCAAGAGCCGCGCGCTGCGAGGGGCGCGGCCCATCCCGCGACTGTCCGCGGCCGCAGAGCGGCTGTGGCTGGAGGCGGCGGCCGAGTTCGCGGCCCTGGTGCGGGCGACGCCGCTGCGGGAGGCGCGGCTGATCCTGCATTCGGCGCGGTGGGCCGACGAGACGCTCGGCGCGGACGGCGTT
Source organism: Phenylobacterium sp. (assembly GCF_044236515.1). GTDB lineage: Bacteria > Pseudomonadota > Alphaproteobacteria > Caulobacterales > Caulobacteraceae > Phenylobacterium. Next base: position 1,783 of record NZ_JBIIGK010000131.1, on the reverse strand, counting down.
CGCCAGCCGCTGCGCGACGTCGAGATCCTGGCGGGCGAGCCGGCGGAGATCGCGGCGCACAACGCCCTGCTGGCCCGCTACGAGGCGGCGTTCCAGGAGCTGATGCCGCCGATGACGGTGGTTGAGGCGCCGGCCTTGCGGCTGGCCGAGCCGGCGCACCGCTGGGGCCTGAGCCCGTTCCACTATCGCGCGGACTACTACGCCGAGATCGCCCGGCAGCTGGAGGCGCTGGGCGTGCCGCCGATCAGCGCGGGGCCGACTGGCGCGCCCAGTGCTCGAGCGGCGTGAGGCCGGCGCGGACCAGCTGCGGCTCGGCCGCGAGGTAGGCTGCGGTCGGGAAGCCGGGCCGCGCCTCGCCGACGGACCAGGCGCCGCCGGCCAGATAGTCGACCAGGGGATTCGCGCCGGGCTCCAGCCCCCGGGTCGCGGCGTAGTGCGCGCTGTCGAACCACGGGCTCGGGTCGCGGCCCTCGGCGCCGCCGGCGGCCACGAAGTGGGACAGGGGCTCGGCGCCGGTGGCGGCGATGTCCGGATACCGCGCCAGGTACCAGGCCGGATCGAACAGCGGGTGCGGCGTCAGGCCCGAGCGCCAGCCTTCGCGCAGATAGTGGACGAGAGCCGGCTCGGCCGCGGCCTGCGGCGCCTGGGCGACATACCAAGCGGGATCGAACAGCGGATGGGGCGAGAGGCCCCGCCCCCACCCGGCGCGCAGGTAGTGCTGCAACGGGTTTTCCGGCGGTTGGAGGTCGTCGGCCTGGGCCGCGTAGTGGGCGACGTCGAACAGCGGGTGCGGGCCAAGGCCGTCGCAGGCGCCCTCGCGGACGAAATGCTCGAGCGGCGTCACGCCGGTCGCGGCCAGCACCTGGGCGTTGGTGCGCGCGTACCAGGGGGCGTCGAACAGCGGATGCGGGCTCCGGCCGTCGGCGGCGCCGGCAATCAGATAGTGGACCAGCGGCGCGGTGCGGCCGGCCGCGACGTCCGGATAGGCCGCCAGGTACCAGCGCTGGTCGACGAGGGCGAACGGCGCGACGTCGGGGTTGGCGCCTCGCCGGGCGTATGCGGCCATATGGCGAAGGTCGAACAGCCGGCGGCCCGTGCCGGTCCAGGTTCCCGAGCGAGCGACGACCAGCGCCTGGCCGAGGGAGCCCAGGCGGGCGAGGACGAGGTCGAGCCGCTTGCTGAGCCGGTTGCGCCGCCGGCGGCTGCGCGGCCAGGCATGGCGCAGGCGAAGGGCCGCGGCCTCGCGCAGGCGGGCCTGGAGATCGGCGCGGCCGGCGAGGGCCTCGGTCAGGGCGAGGGTCAGCTCCGCACGGGTCAGCGCCTCGCGGACCTGGGCCTGCTGGCCGGCGGCGCGCAGGGCGGAGAGCTTGCGGCCGACCGCGGCGACCTTTTCGAAGATCGGATCGTCCGCCTTCGCGGCTGTCTCGCTCACGCCATTCCCCTCGATCGAGCCGGTGTGGTCGGGCGCGCGGGCGGCAGTGTCAAGCTCGGCCGTCAGAGGCCTTCGGCGGCGAGCCATGCCTGGTAACTCCCGGGGCCGGAGGCGAAGGGGTCGGGGAAGGCCACCTGCAGGTCGGCCCGCTGGCGGTAGAGGACCCGCTGCGGCTTGGCGATCTTCGCGCCGTCGGCGAAGGCCTCGTAGGCCCACCAGCGCTCGGGGATGGCGGCCTCGGTGGCGGCGGTCACCTGGCGCTTGTACCAGCTCCAGATCTCGTAGACCGGGAAGTTCTCGCCGGCGTACTTGCGGGTCATGGTGTCGCCAAGCCGGCCGAGCTTGGTGAAG
>NZ_JBIIGK010000130.1:0-8368 GCF_044236515.1 Phenylobacterium sp. | reverse complement strand
GGCCCCTTCGCGGGGGCCTTCCAACTTTGGCCGCTCCTTTACGTCAGGCGCCCGCGCGATGAAACAAGACACTCACCCGGACTACCACTTCATCACCGTGGTGATGACGGACGGCTCCAGCTACCAGACGCGCTCCACCTACGGGAAGGAAGGCGCGACCCTGAACCTGGACATCGACCCGAAGACCCACCCGGCGTGGACCGGCGGCGGTCACCAGATGCTGGACCGCGGCGGCCGCGTGTCGCGCTTCAACGCCAAGTTCGGCGCCTTCACCCGCAAGTAAGCGGACGGCGACAGGCTTCGAAAAGGCCGCGGGGCTCAGCGCTCCGCGGCCTTTTTGCGTTCGGGCTGTATCGTCGAGGCCACGCTTGGCGGTCTGCGGCGCGGCGCCACTAGACGGGCGACGCCCCTCGGACCTACATGCAGCGCATGCCGGGCAAGACACTCTACGACAAGATCTGGGACGCACACGTCGTCAGCGAACAGGACGGCGAGGCGATCCTCTATATCGACCTGCACCTGATCCACGAGGTGACCACGCCGCAGGCCTTCGCCGGCCTGCGCGCCGCCGGCCGCAAGGTGCGCCGGCCGGACCGCACGCTGGCGGTCGCGGACCACAACATCCCGACCGAGGGCCAGGAGCTGGGCGTCGACGCCGTGGCTGACGAAGAGGCGCGCCTGCAGTTGCAGACGCTCGGCCGCAACGTCGCCGAGAACGGCATCGAATATTTCCCGATGGGCGACGTGCGGAACGGCATCGTCCATGTGGTCGGACCCGAGCAAGGCCGCACCCAGCCGGGCATGACCATCGTCTGCGGCGACAGCCATACCTCGACCCACGGGGCGTTCGGCGCGCTGGCCCACGGCATCGGCACCTCGGAGGTCGAGCACGTCCTGGCGACCCAGACCCTGCGCCAGAAGAAGATGAAGAACTTCCGGGTGCGGATCGAGGGCCGGCCGGCCCCCGGCGTCGGCGCCAAGGACTTCGCCCTGGCGGTGATCGGCGAAATCGGCACCGCCGGCGGCACCGGCTATGTCATCGAGTTCGCCGGCTCGGCGGTGCGCGACCTGTCGATGGAAGGCCGCATGACGCTGTGCAACCTGACCATCGAGGGCGGCGCCCGCGCCGGCCTGGTGGCCCCGGACGAGACCACCTTCGCCTACCTGAAGGGTCGCCCGGCCGCGCCGAAGGGCGGGGCGTGGGAGATGGCCGTCGACTACTGGAAGCAGTTCTTCTCCGACCACGACGCCGCGTTCGACCGCGAGGTGGTGATCGACGCGGCGACGATCGCGCCGCTGGTCACCTGGGGCACGAGCCCCGAGGACGTCATGCCGATCAACGGCCGCGTGCCGGACCCCGCCGCGTTCGCGACGCCCGACAAGCGCGCCGCCGCCGAGCGGGCCCTGGACTACATGGGCCTGACCGCCGGCCAGGCGATCACCGAAGCCAAGGTCGACGTGGTGTTCATCGGCTCGTGCACCAACAGCCGCATCGAGGACCTGCGCTCGGCCGCCCTGGTGGTGCAGGAAGCGTTCGTCAACGGCCGGCTGGTGGCGCCGCACGTGCGGGCCATGGTCGTGCCGGGCTCGGGCCTGGTTAAGGAGCAGGCCGAGGCCGAGGGGCTGGACGCCATCTTCAAGGCCGCCGGCTTCGACTGGCGCGAGCCGGGCTGTTCGATGTGCCTGGGCATGAACCCGGACCGCCTGGCGCCGGGCGAGCGATGCGCCTCGACGTCGAACCGCAACTTCGAAGGCCGCCAGGGCCGCGGCGGACGCACCCACCTGGTCAGCCCGGCCATGGCGGCGGCCGCCGCCATCGCCGGCCATATCGCCGATGTCCGGGAATTCATGCCGGCCGCCGCGGCGGGGAACGCCTGATGCAAGCCTTCACCACCCTCGACGCCAAGGCCGCACCGCTGCCGCTGGCGAACATCGACACCGACCAGATCATCCCTAAGCAGTTCCTGAAGACGGTGGAGCGCGCCGGGCTGGGCCGGGGCCTGTTCTACGATTTCCGCTTCGACGAGGCGGGGAACGAGAAGGCCGACTTCGTGCTGAACCGCCCGGAGTATCGGGGCGCCGGCGTGCTGGTGGCCGGCGACAACTTCGGCTGCGGATCGAGCCGCGAGCATGCGCCGTGGGCGCTGATGGACTTCGGCATCCGCTGCGTGATCTCAACGAGCTTCGCCGACATCTTCTACAACAACTGCTTCCAGAACGGCCTGCTGCCGGTGACCCTGCCGGCCGAGCAGGTCCAGCAGCTGATGGACGAGGCGCGTGGCGGCAACCACGTCGTCAGCGTCGACCTCGCCGCGCAGACCGTGACCTCGCCGTCCGGCGCAGTGTTCGCCTTCGAGATCGATCCGACCCGCAAGGACAAGATGCTGAAGGGCCTCGACGCCATCGGCGAGACCCTGCAGGCGGCGGGCGCCATCGACGTCTTCGAGATGAAGCGGGCGCTGGCCCAGCCCTGGACCGAAGAGGCGTAGCGCCGCCGGGCGCCGCGCAACGGGCGCCCGGCGGCGACCCACCTATTCCGCAGACCGGCTCTGGCCCGCCTCAGCCGAGGCCTGGCCGCTGACGCTGGCGTTGGCGCCGACGCTGACGCCGGAGGGGCTGGCCGAGGCGTCGGCGTCGCTGGAGGCGGCGCCGGACGCGCTGACGTCGGCCGGCGCTGCGCCCGAGAGCGTGGCGCCTTGGCTGGCGGCGCCATTGGCGGCCCCGTTGGCCGCCAGGGATGCGCCGGAAGCGGCGTCCTGGCCGGCCGCGCCGGCGGTCTGCACCGCCGAGCGAGCCTTCTTGCGCGTCGCCTGGGCGGCGCTGCGGGTGGTGTCGGCGCCGAAGCGGGTGGTGTCGCGCACCGTCGAGCCGAGGCCCGAGGTCGCGCCGCCCAGGCCGCCCACCGTCGCGCCGAGGCCGGCGCCGACCTGGCCGCCGCCGCCGAGCGAGATCTGGGCCGCGGCCGGGGCGGCGAGCGCCAGGATGCCGGTGAAAGCCGAAGCGATGGCGATGATCCGCATGAGTTCTCTTCCTCTCTCCGTCCGGCGAACCGGACCTGTTGTCCCCCCGGACGGCCAAGGCGTGACGGGCCGGTGCGGTGAAAAAGCGGCGCAGCTGTGACGCTTGCGAGGCCGCGGGCGGCACGAGGCGTTCGGCGTCGCCGCCGGGCGCCTCCCTTGCGGAGCGCCCGGCGGGCCGAGTGTCAGCGCGACGACGGGGTCGTGCTGTTGGAGGTCGGGTTGGCGGAGGTGGTGTCGTCCGCCTTCGTTTCGTCGGCCGTGGCGGTGGTCGAGGCGTCGGCCTGCGTGCCTGCCGTGGCCCCGGTGGTGGTCGAACCGCTGGCCGAGGCGCCGCTGGTCAGCGTGCCGCCGGATGGATCCTGGCCCGTCGCCTGAGTGGTGTCCCGGGCGGTCTGGCCGGTGGAGTGGGGGGCGCTGCGGTTGACGTCCTGGGTCGCCGCGCCGGTGGCGGTGTTTCCGGAGTTGGCGCCGGTGGTCTGGGCGAGGGCAGGCGCGGCAAGCGCCAGGGCGCCTGCGACGGCGGTGGTGACGGCGATAAGTCTCATAAGCTGGTCCTTTCGAAGCGCCCGGCCCTCGCCGGACGCGCTCTCACTTCCCCGACGGCCGCACGCTCAGGGCCCGATGCGTTGAAAAAACGACCCGGGCGGGGCCATCGCAGGGCCTCTCCAGGCTTTTCCAGGGCGGTGAGTTCGCCTACGAGGTCGCCTCGAAACGCTGCCTTTCGAAGGAATACGACGTGACCGACCTGCTCCTGCTGCCCGGCGACGGCATCGGCCCCGAGGTGATCGCCGAGGTGCGCAAGGTCGCCGCGGCCCTGACCCCCAACCTCGCCATCGAGGAGGCGCCGTTCGGCGGCAAGAGCTTCGACCTGCACGGCACGCCGCTGACCGACGAGACCCTGGCCGCCGCCAAGGCCGCCAAGGCCGTGCTGATGGGCGCGGTCGGCGGGCCGAAGTGGGCCAGCGCGCCGCGCGACAAGCGGCCGGAAGCCGGCCTGCTCGGCCTGCGATCGGGCATGCAAGTCTTCGCCAACCTGCGTCCGGCCCTTTGCTTCCAGCCGCTGGCCGACGCCTCGACGCTGAAGCGCGAGGTGGTCGAGGGCCTCGACCTGATGATCGTCCGCGAGCTGACCGGCGGGGTCTATTTCGGCCAGCCGCGCGGCATCGAGGACCTGCCGGGCGGCGGCCGGCGCGGGATCGACACCCAGGTCTACACCACCGCCGAGATCGAGCGCGTCTCCCGCGTCGCCTTCGAACTGGCCCGCGGCCGCCGCAACAAGGTGACCAGCGCCGAAAAGTCGAACGTGATGGAATCCGGCCTGCTGTGGCGCGAGGTCGTCGAGGACCTGCACAAGCGCGAGTACGCCGACGTGACCCTGGAGCACATGCTGGCGGACAACGCGGCCATGCAGCTGGTCAAGAACCCCAAGCAGTTCGACGTGATGGTCACCGACAACCTGTTCGGCGACATCCTGTCGGATGCGGCGGCGCAGCTGACCGGCTCGCTGGGGATGCTGCCGTCGGCGGCGCTGGGCGTTCCGGGCGCGCCCGGCCTCTACGAGCCGATCCACGGGTCGGCCCCCGACATCGCCGGCCAGGGCATCGCCAACCCCCTGGCCGCGATCCTGTCGTTCGAGATGGCCCTGCGCTGGTCGCTGGAGCGCAGCGACGAGGCCGACCGGCTGTTCGCGGCGGTCGAGAAGGCCCTGGCCGGCGGGGCCCGCACCCCGGACCTCGGCGGCAAGCTGACCACCGCCGCGATGGGTGACGCGGTGGTCGCCGCGCTCTAGGTTTTCCGCCCAGGCGGATGCGGGAGGGACGGATGGCGCGCTGGCTGGTGAAATCGGAACCCGACACCTACAGCTTCGAGGACCTGCAGCGGGACGGCCGGACGACGTGGGATGGCGTGCGCAACCACGCCGCGGCCCTCAACCTCAAGGCCATGCAGGTTGGCGAGGAGGTGCTGTTCTACCACTCGCAGATCGGCCTGGCGGTGGTGGGGATCGCCAGGGTGGCCAAGACCGCCTTCCCGGACGCCTCGGACCCGACGGGCCGGTTCGTGGCCGTGGAGCTGGAGCCAGTGCGGCCGCTGGCCTCGCCGGTGACGCTGGCGGCGATGAAGGCCGAGCCGGCGCTGGCCGGCATGGCCATGGTGCGCCAGGGGCGGCTGTCGGTGTCGCCGGTGACCGACGACGAATGGGCGACGATCCTGAAGATGGCGGGGTAGGATCTTCTCGACGTCATTTTCCCCATTTTGGGGAGGGTTCCGGCGAACGGAAATACGCCGTTAACCGCAACAGCGCAGTTAGGGACCGAAGAAAACCGACGTTCCTGACTAACGGACTGCCCGCGCCATGGCGCTCGATCCCGCATCCCGGTCGCGCTACAATCTCGAGGACGCCGCCGTGCTGCTCCTCGACGACACGCCGATGGGCATGTCGATCCTGGTGCAGATCGTCACCGGCCTCGGCGCGAAGAAGCTGTTCCGCTGCTCCAGCGTCGAGATGGCCCAGCAGGTCGCCGCCAAGCACGAGATCGACATCGCCATCATCGACGGCATGGCCCCGTCCGGCATGGGCTACGACTTCGTCAAATGGATGCGGGCGAACTGCCAGGAGCCCAACTGCTACACGCCGGTGATCATCACCACCGCCCACACCCCCGCCTCCGACGTGGCCCGCGCCCGGGACTGCGGCGGGCACATCATCGTCAAGAAGCCCTTCGCCCCCATCGTGATGCTCGAACGCATCATCTGGGTGGCCCGCGAGGGGCGTCCGTTCCTGTTTTCTGAGGGCTATGTCGGACCCGACCGCCGCTTCCGCGACGACGGGCCGCCGGACGGCGTCGGCCGCCGGCGCGAGGACCTGGAGAAGGCGACCGCAGAAGCGGCGCCCGGCTCCGCGTCCGGCGAGTCCGACATCGAAATCCAGCCGAGACTGACCTCATGAGCTCCGTCCGTTTCGTGTTCCCCAAGCCACGGCTGGCCAAGCTGCTGAAGATGCCGGGCGGATTGCCGGTGGCCGAGGCCCTCGAGCGCGCCCAGGCGAACCTGGAGATGATCCGGCCGACCTGCCTGGCGGAGCTTCAGGCGCTGCTGGAGCTGACCGAAGCGCGGCTCGAGGCCATGGGCCAGGAGTTCGACGACGAGGGCATGGCCGACCTCTATGCCATCGCCGTGCGCGGCATCGGCGGCGGCGAGGTGTCCGGCGCGCCGTCGGTCGACCTGGCGCTGACCAGCCTGTGCGACCTGCTGGACCACCTGCGCACCACCAAGCGCTACGACCGCGCGGCGATCGCCGTCCACGTCCAGTCCTGGCGGATGCTGATGGCCATGGGCCGCCAGCCCGGCGCGTCGAAGGTGATCGAGGGCCTGCGCCAGGTCAGCGCCCGCTACGCCGCGTAGGGCCCCCTCCCTCGTCCTTGTGCAGAGGTAGGGCGCCCAGCGCGCCTGATCGTCGCCCCAGAATCGTTCGCCTTGCACACGAGGCGCACGAGGGCTACGGGGACGCTCCCCAGCCATAGGAGAATTGCGATGGGTTACCGGGTGGCCGTCGTCGGCGCCACGGGCAACGTGGGCCGCGAGATGCTGAACATCCTCGAGGAAGTGAAATTCCCGGTGGAGAAGATTCACGCCCTCGCCTCCCGCAAATCCATCGGCCTGCCGGTGTCGTTCGGCGATCAGACGATCGCCTGCGAGGACATCGAGCAGTTCGATTTCTCGACCGTCGACGTCGTGCTGATGTCGGTGAGCGGCTCGTTCTCCAAGGAATGGTCGCCGAAGATCGGCGCCGCCGGCCCGATCGTGATCGACAACTCGTCGGCCTGGCGCATGGACCCCGACGTGCCGCTGATCGTGCCGGAGGTGAACCCGGACGACGTCGAGTGGGCGAACCGCAAGAACATCATCGCCAACCCGAACTGCTCGACCGCCCAGCTGGTCGTGGCGCTGAAGCCGCTGCATGACCGGGCGCGGATCAAGCGGGTCGTCGTGGCGACCTATCAATCGGTGTCCGGCGCCGGCAAGGAAGGCATGGACGAGCTGTTCGACCAGACGAAGAACGTCTTCGTCCTGGGCGCCACGCCGCCGAAGAAGTTCCCCAAGCAGATCGCCTTCAACGTCATCCCGTTCATCGGCGCGTTCCAGGACGACGGCTTCACCGACGAGGAAGCCAAGATGTGGAACGAGACCCACAAGATGATCGACCCGGAGATCAAGCTGACGGTCACCTGCGTCCGCGTGCCGGTGATGGTCGGCCACTCCGAGGCGGTGAACATCGAGTTCCACGACCCGATCGACGAGGACGAGGCCCGCGAGATCCTGCGCGAGGCGCCCGGCCTGATCGTCATCGATAAGCGCGACGACAAGGGCTACATCACGCCGAAGGAAGCCCAGGGCGAATTCCCGGTCTTCGTCAGCCGCATCCGCAAGGACGCCACCGTCGAGAACGGCCTGTCGCTGTGGGTGGTCGCCGACAACCTGCGCAAGGGCGCGGCGCTGAACGCGGTGCAGATCGCCCAGCTGCTGCACGAGCGCGGCCTGCTGAAGCAGAAGGCGCTCGCCTAAGCCATGCCTCCGTCGTCGGCGCATGGCGGCGAAGCCCGCCTTGCGCTGGCGGCGGGCTTCGGCTGTTACCTGATGTGGGGCTTCGTGCCCCTGGTCATGCAGGCCATCGGCGCCCGCGGCGTCGGCGCGACCGAGATCCTCGCCCACCGCATCGTCTGGAGCGTGCCGACCGCGGCGCTGTTCGTCGTCCTCGCCGGACAGCTGCCGGGCCTGGCGCGAGTGCTGCGGCGGCCAAAGGTGCTGGCCTGGCTGGCCGCCTCGGCCCTGCTGATCGCCGGCAACTGGGTGGTGTTCATCTGGGCGGTGAACGACGGCCGCGTGCTGGAGACCAGCCTCGGCTACTACATCAACCCGCTGATCAACATGGCGGCCGGGGCGCTGATCTTCCGCGAGCGGATCGGCGGCCTCGGCAAGGTCGCGATCGGCCTGGCGTTGATCGGCGTCCTCATCCAGGCGGCGGCCCTCGGCCATGCGCCGTGGACCTCGCTGGCCCTGGCGCTGACCTTCGCCGGCTATGGCGTGGTGCGCAAACAGGTCGACGCCGACGCCCAGACCGGCCTGCTGGTCGAATGCCTGTTGCTGGTCCCGATCAGCCTGGTGTTCCTGGCCTGGCTGCATTCGCACGGCCAGGGCAGCTTCGGCGGCGATGGCGTGACCACCGCCTGGCTGGTCGCGTCCGGGCCGGTGACAGCGATCCCGCTGGTGCTGTTCGCCTGGGCGGCGCGGCGGCTGCCGCTGTCGGCCATGGGTTTCCTGCAGTTCATCGCCCCGACCATCAGCTTCAC
>NZ_JBIIGK010000129.1:0-8401 GCF_044236515.1 Phenylobacterium sp. | reverse complement strand
CGGGTAACGGCTCCTCTCCCCCGCGGGGAGGGAGAGGAGGAGAGGCGTCAGGCCGGGGTTTTCGCGGCCGGCTTCTTGGCCGCGGCTTTCGGCGCGGCGGCCTTAGTCGCCTTGGCGGCCGCCGGCTTCTTGGCGACGACCGGCGCCTTGGCGGCCGGCTTCTTGGCCACGACCGGCTTCTTGGCGACGACGGGCTTGGCGGCCTTCGGCGCCGGCTTCTTCACCGTGGCGGCCTTGGCGGCGGCGGGCTTGGCGGCAGGCTTCTTGGCCGCAGCCTTGGGCGCCGCAGGCTTCTTCGCCGCGGCCGGCGTCTTGGCCGCGGCTTTCGACGCGGCGGGCGCCTTGGCCGGCGCGGCCTTGGCGGCGGTCGGCTTCTTCGCCGCCGGGGTCTTGGCGGTTGCAGGCTTCGCAACCGCGGCCTTCTTGGCCGGCGCCTTCTTGGCCGGCGTCTTCTTGGCCGCGGGCTTGGTCACCGGGACGGCCGGCTTGGCGGCGGCCGGGGCGGCGGCTGGCGCGGCAGCGGCGGTCGGAGCGGGCGCGGCGGTCGGGGCCGGGGCCGCAGCCGGTCGCGGCGCTTCGGCGGGCTTCGGCGCGGTGCGGCCGGTGAGCGCGTCGAAGGCCTTGAGGAAGATGTTACGCATCTCGTCGGTCTCCATCAGGATTTCGTGGTGGGCGCCGGGGACAGTCAGCAGCTTTCCCTGCGGCAGGTATCGGGCGGCGGCGGCCTGTGCGGCGTTGTCCACCAGCTTGTCGTCCTGGGCCGACACGATCACCACCGGCAGGGTGATCCTGCGCAGGCGGTCGGGTCGGGCCAGGACGGCCATGGCGCGGAAGGCGAAATCGAGCCAGCCCCAGGTCGGGGCTCCCAGCGCCAGGTCGGGGTGCGCCGCCACGGTCGCGCAGTTGCGCGCGAAACGGGCGGGGTCGTGCGTGAGGATGTTGCCGTCGAACTGGTCTTCCGGCAGCGCCCGGCGCGGTTGGCGGATGTAACGCGCGGCGCGGCCGAACATGCGGTTCAGGCGGGCGATCAGGCGCGCGGCGCCGGGCGAGGCCGGGGCGGTGCGGATGCCCAGCATCGGGGCCGACAGGATCGCGGCGCTGAACCGGCGCTCGCCCTCGGCCAGGGCCAGCAGGGTCAGGCAGCCGCCCATCGAGTGGCCGAGCGCGACCCAGGGCTTCGGCAGCCGGTCCTCGTAGGCTTTCAGCAGGGCGTCGAAGTCGTCGAGGAAGGCCTTGTAGCCGTCGGCGTGGCCCTTGCGCCGGTCGGGAAGGGCGCGGTGCGACAGCCCCTGCCCGCGCCAGTCGTGAGCCAGCACGGTGAAGCCCCGCGCGGTTAAGTCGGCGATGGTCTCGAAGTACTTCTCGATCGGCTCGGTCCGGCCGCCGGACAGCACCACCGACCCACGGGGGCGGCCCTGTGCCAGAGGCGGGAAGAGGGCCGCGCGCAGCTTCGCGCCGCCCTTGACGACGACCCATTCGGCCTCGCCCGGCGGAGCCCGGTTGTCGGGCGTCTCCAGAAGGGGCGCGGGCTCGCTCATCGGCCGTCAGCTCGCTCTTGAGAATAGGGCGCGGATCTGCGGCTGCAGGCGCATGGCCAGCCCCATGTCCGAGAGCTTCAGCCGGCCGGTCATCATAGCCCGCACGGGGTCGAGCTCGCGGCGGCCCAGCGCTTCCAGGTCGGCCCGGCTGACGGTGACGATGAGGTCGGCGGGAAGATCGGCGTTCGAGACCTCGGTCCCGGCGATGTGGATGACGCCTTCGCCCTTCAGCTCGAGACGGATGGACGCGCCCAATCCGGCCGAGCCGAGATCGGCGTCGGACGCCGCCGCGTGGCGGATCCGGTCCGTGATCTCTTCGAGCGTCGCCATGCCCCCCGGCCTCTCCGACTCAAGGGCAAGCTTCGCTTCGCGAGGCCGGGAAGTAAACCGTCAGGGTTGTGCAGCGGCCGGCTTGACGAACCGCAGCGTCATTCGGTCGCTCTCGCCAATGGCGTCGAAGCGGGCGTGATCGAAGGCCGGATCGTCCGGCTGGCCGCGCGGGCTCGACCGGCGGACCGGCGGCAGGGTCCAGACGCCGAACGGATGGTCTTTGGTGTCGCGGGGATTGGCGTTGATCTCGCTCGCCGCGGCCAGCTTGAAGCCGGCCTCTTCCGCGAGTTGCACCACATAGGCCTGCTGGACATAGCCGTCGGCGGCCAGGACGTCCTGGACTCCGCCGACGTCGGCGCGGTGTTCCTCGACGCCGAGCACCCCGCCGGGCTTCAGCGCCGCGAAGGCGTCGCGGAACGCCTTTTCGGCGATGCCGGCCGCCATCCAGTTGTGCAGGTTGCGCAGGAACAGCACGAGGTCGGCCGAGCCGGCCGGGGCCACCGGCCCGCTGGTCGGGCCGAAGGCGGTCATCTCGACCTCGCCATACCGGCGGCGGGCGCCCTCGAGCTTGGCGCGGAAGGCGTCGATGACCGCCTGGACGGCGGGATCGGCCGGGTCGGGCTGCAGGTTGGCGGCGTAGAGCTTGCCGCCAGTGGCCGCCAGGAACGGGGCGATGATGTCGGTGTACCAGCCGGCGCCGGGCCAGAACTCGACCACGGTCTGGCCGGGCTTGAGCCCCCAGAAAGCGAGGCTTTCGGCCGGATGGCGCCAGGCGTCGCGGGCCTTGTCGGCGGGCGAACGCCAGTCGCCGTCGATGGCGGACTGGAGGCTCTGCGGAGAACCGGCCGCCTTGGCCGGCGGCGGCTCCTCGGCCTTGCGCCCGCAGCCGGCCGCCCCGAGCGTCAGGGCGCCGGCCGCCAGCAGGGCGGACCTGCGGGTGAGTGTCAGGAGTTCACGCGCCAATTCGACCTCGTCACGCCCCCCCGGGCCTGGCCATGGTCAATGCGAGTAGCCCGCCCCGCCGGCGCCGTCAAAGGCCCTGCGTCACGAAGGCTTCACGAACCGCAGCGTCATCCGGTCGCTCTCGCCCACGGCGTCGAATTCCCGACGGTCGAAGTTGGGGTTCTGGGGGGTGCCGTAGGGCGCCGTCACCCGGGTCGGAGGCAGGGTCCAGACGCCGAACGGATGGTCCTTGTCGTCCTTCGGATTGGCGTTGATCTCGGACTTGGCGGCGAGCCGGAAGCCGGCCTTCTCGGCGGCGGCGATGACCGTCTTTTCGGCCATGTAGCCGGTCGACCAGTTTGCCGCCTCGGGCTTGGGATCCGAGCGATGCTCCTCCACCGCCAGGACGCCGCCCGGCTTCAGCACGGCGAACATCTGGACCATCACCCTGTCGAGGTAGCCGGGCTGGACGATGAAGTTGTGGAGGTTGCGCGCGGTCAGCACGAGGTCGGCCGAGCCGGCCGGGCCGAGGCTGGTGGTGGTCGGGCCGAACTCGACCAGGTTGACGGCGCCGTATCGGCCGGTGTCGGCGAAACGCTTGGCGAAGGCCTCTCGCGCCCGCGGCGAGGTCGTCGCGAAATAGCGGCCGTTGGTGGCCCGCGCGTAGGGCGCGAGGATCTCGGTCCAGTAGCCGCCGCCGGGGGCGATCTCGATCACCGTCTGGCCGGGCTTCAGCCCCCAGAAGGTCAGGCTCTCGACCGGGTGGCGATGCGGGTCGCGGGCCCGGTCCTCGGCGCTTCGGTGCGGCGCGGCGACGGCCGCTTCCAGGGCCGGGTCGGCGGCGACAGCGGGCGCGGCGATCATGGCGACGGCCGCGGCTATGGCGAGCGAACGGAACATGCGGTTTCCTCCCCAGGAAATGTGCGTGTGCACCCTTATGCGCCCCACCCTCGGTGGCAAGTGCGCAGACCGCCCAGAAACACGAAGATACGAAGCGGCGATGTCATTTGCCGGCTCTTGAACCGCCGAAAGCGCCACCTAACTCATCACACGGAAGGCGCTGGATCTCCGGGCCTTCCGGGGCAGGCGATGCCGTTTGCGGATCGCCGCGCTCCCGACAACCGCAACCTTGCTTATGAAGAAGGATGTGACATGCGCACTGTGGATCTTTCCCCCCTCTATCGCTCCGTCGTGGGCTTCGATCGCCTCGCCGGCCTGCTTGAAGCGGCCACGGCCGAAGCGGCCACGGGCTATCCGCCCTACAACATCGAGCGTACGGAAGAGAACGCCTACCGCATCGAGATCGCGGTGGCCGGCTTCCGGCCCGAAGAGCTGAACGTCGAGGTCAAGGAAAACCTCCTGACCGTCCAGGGTCGCAAGGCGGCCAACGATGAGACCCGCCGCTACCTCCACCGCGGCCTGGCCGAGCGCAATTTCGAGCGCCGGTTCCAGCTGGCGGACTATGTGGTGGTGACCGACGCGAACCTCGCGGACGGGCTGCTCTCCATCTCGCTGAAGCGGGAACTGCCCGAGGCGCTGAAGCCGCGCCGGATCGAGATCGGCACCGGCTCGTCCCCGCTGATCGAAGGCGAGAAGGCGGCCTAAGGCCGGCTCTCAGCCTCACACACGGAGGGCGGCGCTCGCGGGCGCCGCCCTTTTTCTTTCAGATGATCTCGTCGAGGCCCTTGGCCCCGGTGCGGACGACGCCGGTGAAGTTCGCCCGGCGCAGGGTCGCGCTCGTGAAGTTGGCGCGGCTGACGTCGGCGCCGACGAGGTTGGCATGGTGCAGGTCCGCGCGGCTGAGGTCGGCGTTCTTGAGGTTCGCCCCGGCCAGGTCGCAGGGAAGCACCCGCTCCGGGCCAATCAGCAGCGGGCCGAGCAGCGCTTCGCGCAGGTCGCTCCCGGCCAGCTTGGCGCCGGCCAGCCGTGCGCCGCGCAGGTCGGCGCGCTTGAGGTTGCAGTTGCGCAGGTCGGCGCCCTCGAGATGCGCTCCCTGCAGCTGCACGCCTTCCATGTCGAGGCCGTAGAACACCGCGCCCTTGGCCGGCAGGGCGGTCAGGTTGAAGCCGCGGACGCTCTTCAGCGCCCGTAGGTCGGCGTTGTGGAAGGACGAGGGATGCCCTTCTGCGCCCCCGGTCGCGCACCAGCGGGCGTGTTCGCGCATCATGATGTCGAACGGCTGGTCGCCGGCCTCGGAGCCGGCCGGCTCGTCGGTGAGCACGCCCTTCATATTGGCGTCCATGACGTTCCACGCGACGGTCTTGGCACCCACCAGGACCGCGTCCTGCAGGTCGGCGCCGCAGAGGTCCGCGCCGGAAAGGTCGGCGCCGGACATGTTGGCGCCCTTTAGCTGGGCCTGCTTCAGGTTCGCACGGATCAGCTTGGCGTCCTTGAGGACGGCGTCGGTGAAGTCGGCGCGCTGGGCGAGGACGCCCGAAAGCTTGGTCCGCTCGAGGTTGGCGCCGGTCAGGATGGCGCCTCGCATCTCGCCGGGCCGGGCCGACGGCTCCAGGCGGCGGAAGCCCTCCTTGCGGTCGGCGGCGGCCAGGGCGCCTTCGCGCAGGTCGGCCTCGAAAAGGTCGGCCCCCGTCAGATCGGCGCCGCGGAGGCAGGCGCCGCGCAGGTCGGCGCGCCGCATCGAGGCTTCGGTGAGGTTCGCGCCCTGCAGGTCGGCGCCGAACAGGGTGGCGTGGTCGAGCCGCGCGCCCTGCAGTTGGCAGTCGTGCAGCAGGGCGCCGGTGAAGTCGGCGTCGCAGAGGTTGCGGCCGCGCAGGTCCAGGCCCGACAGGTCCATCCAGGCGAACACGGCGCGCGCGCCGCCGGGCCGCGAGCTCCACAGCCGGTCGTGCCGCTGGGCGATGACGTTCAGTTCCGCCTGGGTCAGGCGGCGGGTCAGCATCGACTTGGCGGCGGCGATAGCCATTCGCGGAAGCTAAGTCGGGGGCGCTTAACGACGTCCTTACGACGTCCTTACCCCGTCCGGGGGCGATAGGCGGCGTAGAGGCCGGCCGCCGCGTCGGCCAGGCGGCCCATCTCGACCTCGACGCCGGCCGCTCTCAACGCCTCCACACCGCGCCCGCCGGCCAGGGTTGAGGCGTCGGTACAGGCCACCACCACCCGCGCGACGCCGGCGGCGACCAGTCGATCGGCGCAGGAGACCTGGCCACCTGATCGGGCCCCGCAGGGCTCCAGGGTTACATAGGCGACCGCGCCGCGCGCCGCCGCGCCCGCGGTGTCGAGGGCCTGTTCCTCGGCGTGAGGCCGGCCGCCCGTCGCTGTCGCCGCCTCGCCCACCACCTCGCCGTCCAAGACGAGAACGCAGCCGACGGCCGGGTTGTCGCCGGTGCGGCCGACCTGTGCCCGCGCCAGGTCGATGGCCCGTCGCATGTGGGAAACGTCGTCCGGCATGGTCATGCGTTCAACATGACCATTGCGACGCGGACGGGAAAGTCTCGTGACGGCTTGACGACAGGCGGCCGGCATTGGAAATGGCGGCAAGCAAAGAATTCCGGGGGGAATCTTCGAGATGCGCAAACTGATCGTTCTGGGCGCCGCGCTGTCGGCCCTTTGGGTGTCGGGCTGCAACACCATGTCGGGCATCGGCCGCGACGTCGCCGCCGCCGGCGACGCGGTGGCCGGCGCCGCCGAAGACGCCCGCCGCTAAGTACATTTCCGCATTCCATAACGGCCCTGCGGGGGCCATATGGCCGGCATGGCTGAAATCATCCATCCGCTGGGCCCCTCCGTCACGCGCGGCCTCAAGCACCGCTGCCCGAACTGCGGCCAGGGCCGGCTGTTCGCCAAGTACCTGAAGGTGGCGAAAAGCTGCGACGCCTGCGGCCACGAGCTAGCGCGGTATCCGGCCGACGACGGCCCCGCCTACCTCACCATCCTGCTGGTCGGCCACATTGTCGTCGCCCCGCTGCTGATCTTCCCGATCGTCTGGGAGGCGTCGCTTTATTGGTCGCTGCCGATCCTGCTCGGCGGGCTGGCGCTGGTGACTCTCGCGACCCTGCCGCGGATCAAAGGCGGCTGGATCGGCCTGATGTACGCGCTCGGCGTCAAGGACAAGGACGCCCGCCTGCAGACCGCCGACGCCGCCGACTGACGTCGTCTCCACCCACCCGGTGGGCGGAACCCAAGCTTGACCACGCCCGTTCAGGTGGAGGTCGGGAGAACGGTTTCGAGGAGAGACAATGTCGCTCGGCACAATCCTGATCATCATCCTGATCCTGGCGCTGATCGGCGCGCTGCCCAGCTGGGGCTATTCGCGCGGCTGGGGTTATTTCCCGTCGGGCGGCCTTGGCCTGGTGCTGGTGATCGTCCTGATCCTCGTGCTGCTCGGACGGATCTGAAGGCGAAACCCCTCCCCCTTTGCGCCGCGCAGCTCTAGCATCCCGCCCGTTCGGGTGAGGATGCTGGAGGCCTTTCGGGCATGGAGTTCGCCGACGTCGCCGCCTTTGGCGTCTTCCTGGCCTGCTGGCTGGCCTACCAGCCGCTGCTGAAGCTGGTCGGCCGGGCGCGTGGCGGGGTGATCAACACCGACATGACCGCCATCCGTCTGGCCTGGATGCGCAACATGGCGGTCCGCGAGAACCGGTTCATGGACGGCCAATTGCTCGGCCACGTGCTGAACTCGGCCTCGTTCTTCGCCTCCTCCAACCTGATCCTGATCGCCGCAGCGGCCGGGGCCCTGTTCGGCGGCGAGGCGACGTTCCGCAGCGTCTCGGCGCTGGAGGTCATCCGCACCTCGTCGCGGGTGCTGTTCGAATTCCAGCTCGCCCTGGTGCTGATCACCCTGGCCCGCGGCCTGCTCGATTTCATCTGGGCGATCCGGCAGATGAACTACTGCATCGCGGCGGTCGGAGCCGCGCCGGTGAACGCCACGCCGGAACAGTCCGCCGCCTTCGGCGCCGCGGCGGCCAAGCTGCTGAACCCGGCCCTGTCCTCCTTCAACTCGGGCGTGCGCGGCTACTATTTCGCGCTCTCGGCCGGGGCCTGGCTGTTCGGCCCGGCGGCCTTCGCCTGCGCCACCGTCGGCGCGGTGATCCTGCTGTTCGCCCGCCAGCGCCGCTCGCCGGCCGCCCGTGCGATCGCCGAAATGCGTCGCATGCTGGAGGCCGATCAGGTCAGCCCCAGCCCCTGACGGTCCTTGCGGGTCAGCTTGGCCGCCACCAGCCCGTGCGAGGTGGCGAGCCAGCCGCGGACCTCGTCGGCGTCGAGGGCGGCAAGGTCATCGAACTTCACCCACTTGGCCCGCGCCAGGTAGGGCGCGGGGATCGCCCGCCCGCCCAAGGTGAGGGCTTCGAATGCGATGTCGGTGGCCTTGAAAGCGAGGTTCGAATAGGCGCCGTCGGTCGCGGCGAACATCTTCCCGGCGACCTTGTAGACGTGGTCGTCGCCCCATTGGACGTCCATGTGGGCGCCGGGCAGCGCCAGGGCGGCGGCGTGCAGCTCGTCGCGCGTCACGGCTCCACGCCGAGGCCGATGGGACAGCTCACGCCTGTCCCGCCGATGCCGCAGTAGCCGCGCGGGTTCTTGGCCAGGTACTGCTGGTGGTAGTCCTCGGCAAAGAAGAAGGGGCCGGCCGG
>NZ_JBIIGK010000024.1:0-28002 GCF_044236515.1 Phenylobacterium sp. | reverse complement strand
CGATGTCCGAAGCCTCGAACCTGCGTCCGCTCGCGGTCGTCACCGGCGCCTCGTCCGGGATTGGCTATGAACTCGCCCGGCTGGTCGCCGAGGACGGCTACGACCTCGTCATCGCCGCCGACCGCCCGGAGATCGTCGAAGCGGCACAGGCGCTCGAAGGCATGGGCGCCTCCGTCCAGCATCTCAACGTCGATCTTGCGACTTTCGAGGGCGTCGATAGCCTCGTCGCCCTGGTCGGCGGCCGGCCGGTGGACGTGCTGATGGCCAACGCCGGGCACGGCCTCGGCCACGCCTTCCTCGAACAGGACCTCGCCGCCTGGCGTCACGTGATCGACACCAACATCACCGGCACGGTCTACCTCGTACAGCAGCTTGCCCCGCGGATGGTCGCCCGCGGCCAGGGCCGGATCCTCTTCACCGGCTCGATCGCCGGCCTCATGCCAGGCACGTTCCAGGCCGTCTACAACGGCACCAAGGCGTTCGTGGACAGCTTCGCCTGGGCTCTGCGCAACGAGTTGAAGGACACCGGCGTGACCGTCACCACCCTGATGCCGGGCGCCACCGACACCGACTTCTTCGAACGCGCCGGCATGCTCGACACCAAGGTGGGCCAGGGTTCCAAGGACGACGCGGCGAAGGTCGCCAGGACCGGCTACGAGGCGATGAAGAAGGGCGAGGGGGACGTCGTCGCGGGCTGGAAGAACAAGCTTCAAGCGGCCGCCGGCGCCATCACTCCCGACAGCATCAAGGCCGAGCAGCATCGCAAGATGGCGGAGCCACGCGGCTCGGACGACGGCGAAATCTACCAGAAACCGCTGGGCTGATAACGGCTTAGCTGAGGAACGCCGCCTGGCGGGCGGACGTTGTTGCGGCGTCCCCACCCCGGAGGTTTGCCATGAACCAGGACATGAACCGTCACGAGCAGGACAACCGTCAACAGCAGCAGCAGCCGCAACAGCAGCGGCCGCAGAACGCCGGCGGCCAGCAGCAGAACCAGGTCGGCCAGGAAGAGCGCCGCATCGACACGGACGGCGACGGCCGCACCCGCGACCCGAACGACACTCGGCCGACCGATCAGGGCGGCGAGGGCACGCCGGTCCAGCGCTGAGCGATCCGGCGCGACAGGAGAGGGGGCCGGCCCGCGCCGGCCCCTTTTTCGTGGGGTCTCAGCTCGCCAGACGGGCTTCGATCGCGGCGACAACCTCGCTGAGCGCCGCCTGGGCGTCCGGCAAGGCCGCTTCGTCGCCGAACTCCGCCCGCTCGCAGGCCTCGGCCAGGATCGGAGCCCCGATACCGCGCGCCGCGCCCTTCACCGTATGGGCCACGTCGCGCCAGCCCTCGCGCCCGGCGTTCAGGCCGGCCCGCCAGACGTCCGCCTGCGCCGTGAACAGCGCCAGCACTTCGCGGATCACCGCTGCGTCGCCGGCGAGAAATCCTTCGAGATATGCGAAATCAATGACTTGTGCGGATCTTTCCATGCGTCTGGCTTACCCTGCTACAGGCGCTTGCCAAGCCTGCGTTTTCGCGTATTTTCCGCGCCCTCGCCGACGGGCCTTGCTGCCCGACCGCCGGGACGGGTGCATAGCTCAGTTGGTAGAGCAGCTGACTCTTAATCAGCGGGTCGTAGGTTCGAATCCTACTGCACCCACCACGTCTCCGTGAAATTGAAGGCTCAGATGCCCGCGCCGTTGTCGATGGCGCGCAGGGCGGCCTCGTGGGCCTCCGCCTCGGCCTCGATCCAGCTGATGAAGGCCTTCACCTGCGGCAGGCGAGCCTTGGCCTTCGGATGGACGAGGTAATAGGCGAAGTCGACCGCGGTGGTGTCCTTCAGCGGCGCCACCAGCCGGCCGGCCTCCAGGTCCGCCTGCGCGATGGTCCGCTTGGCGAGCGCCACGCCGCGGCCGTTGACCGCCGCCTCGATCACCAGGCTCGACTGGTTGAAACGCGGGCCCCGCATTCCGTCGACGCCCTTCACCCCGCGCGCCGCCAGCCACATCGGCCAGTCGGGGCAGCTGTCGTCCGGATCGGGCGAGCCGTCGTGCAGCAGGACGTGGGCTTTCAGGTCCTCGGGCGTGCTCAGCGGCGTCTCGGCCAGCAGCGCCGGGCTGATCACCGGGATCACCGTCTCGCTCAGCAGCCGGCGGACCTCCAGACCCGGATAGCGGCCGCCGCCGTAACGCACGGCGATGTCGACCTCGCCGGCCGTCAGGTCCACGACCTCCAGGCCCGCTGACAGCCAGACGTCGACCTGCGGGTGCTTCTGCTCGAAGGCGCCCAGGCGCGGCACCAGCCACTTGGCGGCGAACGACGGCGCCGCGGTGATCGTCAGGCGTCGGCCATCGACCGCGGCGGTCAGCAGGCTGGCCGCCTCGGCCAGCCGGTCGAACGCCTCGCGCAGGGCGGGCAGGGCGGTCTGCGCCGCGTCGGTCAGCAGCAGACCCTTCGGTGTGCGCTTGAACAGCGCCGCCCCGACATAGTCCTCGAGGTTCTGAATCTGCTGGCTGACCGCGCCGGGCGTCACCGAGAGCTCGTCCGCCGCCCGGCTGAAGTTCAGATGCCGCGCCGCCGCCTCGAACGCGCGCAGGGCGTTCAGTGGCGGCAGCCGGCGGCGCTCTTGCGGACGATCCATGAGAATCTCTGATAGCCCCGACAGAAGTCTTCGCCTTGCGAATTGCGCCTTGCGCCACCTATTTGCAAGCGTCCGCCGCTGTATCGACAGGTCCAACAGGCGGATTGCAGCGGGGCGGCGGCCCTGCTACCGCCCGCCGTCTCGTCGAGTTCCGCGTTTAGAGAAGCTAATTTCATGGCGTTTGCCCCACACAGGTCCAAGCGCGCCGACGGGCTGGTGGTCCTGGGCGGCGGAAGCCGCGGCCGGCCCCCCGGCGACGTGTGGCTGGTCGGCGCCGGCCCCGGCGACCCCGACCTGCTGACCCTCAAGGCCCTGCGTGTCCTGCAGACCGCCCAGGTCGTCGTGCATGACGGACTCGTTTCCGACGAGATCCTCGCCCTGGCCCCGGCCGAGGCGCGCCGGATCTCCGTCGCCAAACGCAAGTCGCGCCACAGCTACAGCCAGGACGAGATCAACCGCATGCTCGTCGCCTTCGCCGGCGACGGCCTGACCGTCGTGCGCCTGAAGGGCGGCGACCCGTTCATCTTCGGCCGCGGCGGCGAGGAACTCGAAGCCTGCCGCCAGGCGGGCATTGCCTGCCAGATCGTTCCCGGCGTCACCGCCGCCCTGGCGGCCAGCGCCGGGGCCGGCGCCCCGCTGACCCATCGCGGCTCGGCCCAGGCGGTGACCTTCGTCACCGGCCACGCCGCCCAGGGCCGGGAGCCCGACCTCGACTGGGCCAGCCTCGCCCGCGCCAACCACACGGTCGTCGTCTACATGGGCCTGTCGCAGGCGGCGCCGATCGCCGCGCGGCTGATGGCGGCCGGCCGCGACGCCGCGACGCCGGCTCTGATCGTCGAGAATGCCTCGCGCGCCGACGAGCGGCGGGTCGTCACCACGCTCGCCGGCCTCGCCGAGGCCGCCCAGACCCTGTCCGGTCCGGCCCTGCTCATCGTCGGCGAAGCCATGGCGCTGGCCGACGCCGGCGCGCCGGACCTCGCCGCCATCATCAAGGAGGCCCGCGCATGAGGGCGCTGACCGCCAACCGCCTGATCGACGGCGAAGTCGTGTTCTGGAAGGACGGCGCCTGGGTCGAACGCTTCGCCGACGCCCAGTTGTTCGCCGACGACGATGCGGCCGGTGAGGCCGCCGAGGCCCACGGCAAGAACCAGCCCACCGTCGTCGTCGAGCCCTATCTGGTCGACCTCATGGAGGTCGGCGAGGTCTGGGCCCCCGTCAGCTATCGCGAGCGTATCCGCGCGCTCGGCCCCACCAACCTTCCCCACGGCAAGCAGGTCGAGGGTGGGGCGGTGATCGAGGCCCTGCGGCAAGCGCACGGCGCGGCCCGTTCGTCGGGCCGGGTCAACCTGATCAAGCGCAAGTAGAGGCGCGCCATGTACCAGTACGACGCCATCGACAAGGACCTGCTGGCCGACCGCTCGGCCGAGTTCCGCATCCAGACCGAACGCCGCCTGGCCGGTGAGTTGACCGAGGACCAGTTCAAGCCGCTGCGCCTGCGCAACGGCCTCTATCTGCAGCTGCACGCCTACATGCTGCGGGTCGCGATCCCCTACGGGTCGCTGAACCCGACCCAGTTGCGCAAGCTGGCCTTCATCGCCCGCACCTACGACAAGGGCTACGGCCACTTCACGACGCGCACCAACCTCCAGTTCCACTGGATCAAGCTCGCCGACGCGCCGGACATCATGGATCACCTGGCCAGCGTCGACATGCACGCCATCCAGACCAGCGGCAAC
Organism: Phenylobacterium sp.; assembly: GCF_044236515.1. Classification (GTDB taxonomy): domain Bacteria; phylum Pseudomonadota; class Alphaproteobacteria; order Caulobacterales; family Caulobacteraceae; genus Phenylobacterium. Next base: position 23,637 of record NZ_JBIIGK010000024.1, on the reverse strand, counting down.
TGCGTGCGCAACGTCACCGCCGACCCCTACGCCGGGGCGACGGCCGAGGAGATCGACGATCCGCGCGTCTGGGCCGAGGCGATCCGCCAGTGGTCGACGGTGCACCCCGAATTCAACTGGCTGCCGCGCAAGTTCAAGATCGCCATCACCGCCGCGCCGAAGGACCGGACGGCGGCCAAGGTCCACGACATCGGCCTGGTGCTGAAGCGTGCCCGCGACGGCGCGCTGGGCTTCGAAGTCATGGTCGGCGGCGGCCTCGGCCGGCTGCCGCACATTGGCCCGACGATCCGCGAGTTCCTGCCCGCCAACCGGCTGTTCTCGTACCTGGAGGCGATCCTTCGGGTCTACAATCGCTACGGCCGGCGCGACAACATCCACAAGGCGCGGATCAAGATCCTGGTCGCCTCCCTGGGCCGCGAGGAGTTCGCCCGTCAGGTCGAGGCCGAATGGGAGAAGATCGGCGAGAACGTCGACTTTCCCGATACCGAACTGGCCCGCATCCGCGGCGCCTTCGCCCCGAAGTCGTTTGAGACCTTCCGCAACCGCTCCGAGGTCTTCGAGGACGCCAAGGCCGCCAACCCGGCTTTCGCCCGGTTCGCGCGCAACAACCTCAAGGCCCACAAGGTCCCCGGCTACGGCATCGTCGAGATTTCGCTGAAGGCCATCGGCCAGACGCCCGGGGACGCCAGCGCCGAGCAGATGGAGGTCGTCGCCGACCTTGCCGAGCGCTACGGCCAGGGCGACATCCGCGTGACGCACGAACAGAACCTCGTCCTGCCGCACGTCCGGCTCGACGACCTGCCGACGGTCTGGGCCGCCCTCGACGCCGCCGGGCTGGCGACGCCGAACATCAACCTGGTCAGCGACATCATCGCCTGCCCGGGCTTGGACTATTGCGCACTGGCCAACGCCCGCGCGATCCCGGTGGCCCAGAACATCGCCGAGAAGTTCCGCGACCAGGATCGCGCCGAGCTGGTCGGCGAGCTGAAGATCAAGATCAGCGGCTGCATCAACGCCTGCGGCCACCACCACATCGGCCACATCGGCATCCTCGGCGTCGATAAGAAGGGCGAGGAGTTCTACCAGCTGACCCTCGGCGGCTCGGGGGCGGAGGACGCCGGCGTCGGCTCGATGCTCGGTCCGGCCCTGCCGTACGACCGGGTGGCCGACGCGGTCGACACCGTCGTCGACGTCTATCTGCGCGAGCGCCAGGACGGCGAGCGCTTCCTCGACACCGTCCGCCGGACCGGGGTCGCCCCGTTCAAGGAGGCCGTCTATGCCGACGCGACTTAAGCTGACGCCGGCCGGCGGCTTCGTCCTGGCCGAGGATCCGTTCACCCGCGTCACCGACGACTGGGCGATCCCCAAGGGCGACGTGATCATCTCCCTGACCCGGTTCCAGGCCGAGGGCGAGGCCCTGCTGGCCGAAGGCCGCAAGGTCGGCGTGGTGCTGGACAGCCACGAAGAGGTCGAGGCCCTGGCCTACGACCTGCCGCGCCTGTCCGTGGTGGCCTTCAACTTCCCCAAGTTCGGTGACGGCCGCGCCTACACCAACGCCCGCCTGCTGCGCGAGCGCTTCGGCTTCAAGGGGGAGGTGAGGGCGGTCGGCGATGTGCTGCGCGAACAGGCGCTGTTCATGGTCCGCACCGGCTTCGACGCCTACGAGCCGGCTGACGGCTCGACGCCCGAGACCTGGGGTGCGGCGGTCGACCGCTATCGCCACGTCTACCAGAGGGGCGCGGACGCCCGCTCGCCTGCCTATATGGAGCGGGGAGAGTGAGCATCATGGCGTACGACAACGTCGAAACCTCGAAGATCCTGAGCCGGGCCGAAGTCCTCGACGCCCAACTGCGCAACGCCCATCCGCGCGAGATCCTCGCCACGGCGGTGCGCGAGTATGGCGACAGCCTCGCCCTGGTGTCGTCGTTCGGCGCCGAATCCGCCGTGCTGCTGCACCTGGTCTCCCAGGTGAAGCCGGACCTGCCGGTCCTGTTCCTGGACACCGGGATGCAGTTCGGCCAGACGCTCGACTATCGCAAGACCCTGGCCGCGCACCTTGGCCTGACCGACGTGCGCGACCTGCGCCCGCATTACCAGGACCTGGCCACCGGCGATCCGGACAATAAGCTGTGGCAGCGCGACACCGACGCCTGTTGCAACATCCGCAAGGTGATGCCGCTTGACCGGGCGCTCGGCGAATTCGACGCCTGGATCACCGGCCGCAAGCGTTTCCACGGCGGCGACCGGCTGCGCCTGCGCGTCGTCGAAGAGGCTGACGGCAAGCTGAAGTTCAACCCGCTGGCCAACTGGACGAAGGCCGACCTCGACGCCTATGCGGCCGAGCATGGCCTGCCGGCCCATCCGCTGGTCGCCCAGGGCTTCCCGTCGATCGGCTGCTGGCCCTGCACCCATCCGGCTGACGAGGGCGACGACGTCCGCGCCGGCCGCTGGAAGGGCCTCGAGAAGACCGAATGCGGCATCCACGTGGCCCGGGCCCCCGGCGCGACCGTCGACGTCGGCGGCGACATCTGAGCCGCGCCAAGAATTTTTAGAGACCTGACATGACTGACGTGACCGTGGCGCCGGCCGCCCCCCTGAAGGCCACCGGCGCCTTCTATGTCGAGACCGTGACATGGGTTCAGCACTGGACGGAGAGCCTTTTCTCGTTCCGCACGACCCGCAACCCGGGCCTTCGCTTCGCGAGCGGCCAGTTCGTCATGGTCGGACTGATGAAGGACGACGCCAAGCCCCTCGTCCGCGCCTATTCCATCGCCTCCCCGTCCTGGCACGAGGAGCTTGAGTTCTATTCGATCAAGGTGCCGGACGGCCCGCTGACCTCGCGCCTCCAGAACATCAAGGTCGGCGATCAGGTGCTCATCGGCCGCAAGCCGACGGGGACCCTCGTGCTGGACGGCCTGAAGCCCGGCAAGCGCCTCTACATGCTCGGCACCGGAACCGGGCTTGCCCCCTGGCTGTCGCTCGCCCGGGAGCCGGAGGTCTACGAGAAGTTCGAGGACGTCGTCGTCACCCACACGGTGCGCGAGGTCGCCGACCTGAACTATGCCGAGCTGCTGGACCACGAACTGGCGAACGACGAAATCCTCGGCGAACTGATCGGCGGCAAGCTGAAGTACTATCCGACAGTGACGCGTGAGGACTTCAAGACCCGCGGTCGGATCACCGACCTGATCGAGAGCGGCAAGCTGTTCGCCGACCTGGGCCTGCCGCCGTTCAACCCGGCGGAAGACCGCGTCATGCTGTGCGGCGGCCCCTCGGTGCTGACCGACCTCAAGCAGCAGCTGCTGGATCGCGGCTTCGTCGAAGGCTCCATCGCCAATCCTGGCGACTTCGTGCTTGAAAAGGCGTTCGTCGAGACCTGAGGCCGCTCATCCTGGCGGACGCCAGGGCCCAGCTCTGTCAGATCTGACGCGACCAGGTGTGGCCGAGGCGAAAGGTCAGCCTGATCCCGGCTCGCGCCGGGATCAACAGATCCGGCTACGCGGGCGGGCAACCCTTGAAATCGCCGACCTTCACGGCCGAGAGCGTGGCGAGGTTCAGGCCCTTCAGCGGGTTCATCGAGCTCGCGCCGCGGCCGGTGTAGAGGTCGATGCGCTTGCCCTTGATCGCGCCGCCGACATCCGAGGCGTACCAGTAGCCATCGTGCGCCTTGCCGTCGGGCATCTTCAAGCCGACGGTCTCCTTGATGAAAACGACGCTGCGGCGAGGGATCAGGGTCTTGTCGACCGCCATGGTGCGCATCGGCACGACCTTGCAGCCGAGCGAGTCCAGGGCGCCCACGCCCTTGGCGCCCGCGTGATAAAGCGTGGCTTTGACGTTCCAGCCCGGTCCATTGGGCAGGGAGCCGGTGATCACCGACATCAACAGATCGCCCAACGGATCCTGGGCGGCGGCTTGCGCGTTCGACCCCATAGCGATCAGGGAGAAAGCAGCCAGGGCGGCGAGGCGGCGTCGCATGACGGCGTCTCCTTCGTCGTTTGTACTGGTGGGCGGAGTCCTACCCGGACTCCGTCCGAGCGGCAACCCGATCCGGGTGCGGCTGATCGCGTACGCAGCAAAACTCAAAAGCGGTGGGCTCGTTTTGCTTGTTTTTCCAAGGAAATATGTGCGCTGGCGCGTGCGGTGAAATCTGCAATTCTGGGGGCTGTTTGCCGCCGCGGCGTGGTTTCGACCCGGCTTTAATGTCATACGCGGGCGGTACCCCAAGGCGCTTGCCAACCTTCCGCCCAACCCGCAAACCACTGCCATGACCCGCCTTGTCGCCGGCCTCGTCGCCGCTCTTCTGACCACCGCGCCGGCGCCCGCGCTGGCCTGGGGCAACACCGGCCACCGGATGGTTGGACAGGAGGCGATGCGGGCGCTGCCGGCCGAAATCCCCGCCTTCCTGCGCACGCGCCAGGCGATCGAGGATGTCGGCGAGCTGTCGCGGGAGCCCGACCGTTCCAAAGCGGCCGGCAAGATCCACGACCATGACCGTGACGCCGCCCATTTCGTCGATCTGGATGAGACGGGGCGGGTGCTCGGCGGGCCGCCGTTCCTTCCGCTCCCGACCACCAAGGCCGACTACGAGACAGCGCTTCGCGCCGCCGGGCTCGACATGTGGAAGGCTGGCTATTTGCCGTACGCGATGATCGACGCCCGGCAGCAGCTTGCCCTCGATTTCGCCTACTGGCGCATCCTCCAGGCGGCTGAGGCCAATCCCAAGTGGCGCGGCCATCGCGCGTGGTATCGCGCCGACCGCCTGCGTCGGGAGGCTTCGATCCTGCGGACGATTGGCGAGCTGTCGCACTATGTCGCCGACGGCAGCCAGCCGATGCACGTCAGCGTCCATTTCAACGGCTGGGGCGATTATCCGAACCCGCAGGGCTACTCCACCGCCCGCCTGCACGGCCCGTTCGAGAGCGATCTCGTCCAGCGCCGCGTCGACCAGCGGGAGGTCCGGACCCATCTGCGGCCGCTCCGTCTCTGCGACTGCAGTCCGGAGCAGCGGACGACCGACTACCTCCGGACGAGCCTCGCCGAGGTGATCCCCTTCTACGAGCTCGAGAAGGCCGGCGGCCTCAGGGACGACGACCCGCGCGGCCCCGCCTTCGCAACCCGCCTGCTGGCGGTCGGCGCCTCGGAACTGCGCGATGTGGTGGTCGAAGCCTGGCGGGCCAGCGCCGGGATGAAGGTCGGCTGGCGTCCGGTCGCCGTCGCTGACGTCGTCAGCGGCAAGACCGAACCCTATTCCAGCCTCTACGGCGTCGACTGATGCGCGCCCCGCAGTTCGGGGAGCCCGAGAACGGCCGTGACGCTCCGGATCGGCCAACGGCGTTCGCGATCGTCGTCCGCGACGGGCTGATCGCCGTCATGCGTGTCGACAGCCGGCGACGCGGCTGCGTCTACGACCTCCCCGGCGGCGGGATCGATCCCGGTGAAACCCCCGCCCAAGGCGCGGCTCGCGAGTGCGGCGAGGAGGCCGGGCTCGAGGTCGTCCTCGACCCGGAGCCGTTCACCTGCGCCGACCAGTTCTTCGTCAACGACGACGGCTGGGCGCACAACTCGCGCGGCCGGTTCTTCGCCGGGACCGTGGCGGCCGAGCGGCCGGACCTGAAGGTCGAGGATGACCACACGCTCGAATGGATGGATCCGCGCGGCGCGATCCTCGCGCTCGACCGCGAGGCCCACGCCTGGGCCGTCGCCGTCTGGCTGCGGCGCCTTGAGCGCAACCCAGCGAAAGGCTAGTCCAAGCCGTCCTTTCACGGAGGCTTCATGGCCGCGCCCGCCGCTAAGATCATCGACGGCAAGGTCAACGCCGAGCGGCTGCGGGCCGAGGTGGCGCGCGAGGTCGCCCGACTGAAGGCCGACTACAATCTCCAGCCTGGCCTGGCGGTGGTGCTGGTCGGCGATGATCCGGCCAGCCAGATCTACGTCCGCTCCAAGGGCGAACACTCGCTGGCCGCCGGCATGCATTCGGTGACCCATCGCCTGCCGGCCGACGTCAGCCAGCACGACCTTCTGCGCCTGATCGGCGAGTTGAACGGCGATCCGGGCATCCACGGCATCCTCGTCCAGCTCCCGCTGCCCAAGGGCCTCGACGAGCAGGCGGTGATCGCCGCCATCAGCCCCGACAAGGACGTCGACGGCCTGCATGTCGTCAATGCCGGCCGCCTCGCCAATGGGGTATCGGCCCTGGTTCCCTGCACGCCGCTCGGCTCGATGATCCTGCTGCGCGAGACGATTGGCGATCTTGCCGGGCTGCGGGCGGTCGTCGTCGGCCGCTCCGTGCTGGTCGGCCGGCCGATGGCGCAACTGCTGCTGCAGGCGGACTGCACCGTCACCATCGCCCATTCGCGCACGAGGGACCTGCCGGCGATCTGTCGCGAGGCCGACATCCTGGTCGCGGCGGTCGGGCGGCCGCGGATGATCCGCGGCGACTGGATCAAGCCCGGAGCGGCGGTGATCGACGTCGGCATCAACCGCGTGCCGTTCGACGATCCGGAGAAGGCCGCGGCCGGCCGCACCAAGGTGGTCGGCGACGTCCACTACAAGGAAGCGGCCGAGGTCGCCGGCTGGATCACGCCGGTGCCGGGCGGCGTCGGCCTCATGACCGTCGCGGTGCTGCTTCAGAACACCGTCACCGCCGCGAGGCGCATCGCCGGGCTCGACTAGGCCGGGGGTTGGGTCACCGGCTGGGCTTCGGTCTCCAGCCAGGTCACCGCCTGGCGGAGCACGTCGGCCACTGCCCGGTCATAGGCCGGGACGATAGCGCCCACCCGGTTGCCGGACGCCCGCACCCGCGCCTCGAAGATCTGCTCGCGGATGTAGTCGCGATCGCGCGGCCGGCTGAGGACGGCCCGCACCCGCACGAGCACTGTCGGCGACGCGTCCTTGCCGTTGTCGTAGCGCGTTTCGAAATTCCGCACGTCCATCCGCAGCACATACTGGGCGCGCGAAAGCTCGCCGCGCGAGACCAGGCGAACCTTGCCCGGCGCGGCGTCGAACGCCGCGAGCACCGCCTGGTCCCAGAGGACCGAGGCAGGCGCCACCCAGCGGCTCTCAGCAATGTACTGGGCCTGGTCGCCGGTGATCGCCAGGATCCGGTCGCCGGCCGTTTCGCCCTGGAAGACCCCATTGGCGCGGAACACCGCCACGGTCCCGGCGGCAGGCGCGGCCTGGGCCTCCGCGACGGGCGTCTGGCCGAAGCGGTAGAGCTGGGAGGGCTTGCCGCCGCCGAGCAGGCCCCCCAGGCAGCCGGAGACGCTCAAGCCCAGGGCGACCACGCCGGCGATCCGAAGGGCTCCAAGCCGAAGGGGGCGGGGATGGATCATGGCTGCACCTCCAGCTCTTTCGACTTGGGTTTCAGGACCGCGCGGGCCCCGCCGGCCTGCACCTCGTTGACCAGCCGCTCCAGGCTCTCGGCGGCGCTCTGGAGCTGGATCACCGCGGTGGTCACCTGCGGCAGGCCGTTGGTGGCGAAGTCCGTGGTCGGGGCCTGAAGGGCGCTGATCAGCGTCCGGGCGTCGCGGGCGGCGGCCTTCGCCTCGTCGGCGGCGTCGGCCATGTTGGCCAGGGTGCGGCGACCGTCGCCGTTGACCATCTGGCGGCTGTCCTTGAGCAGCAGGGTCAGCTCCGCCGACGCCTCGTCGATCCGCTGCAGGGCGCTCTGCGCGTCCGAGATCAGCGCCTTGCGCTCGCGCAGCTCGGCGGTGACCGCCTGTGCGTCCGAGACCACGGCCGAGAAGTTCTTGATGTTCTGGTCGGACAGCACCCGGTTCACGCGGTCGAGGGCCTCGATGGTCCGCGTCAGCACGGTGCCGCCGCCTTCCAGCAGGTCGGACAGGGTGCTGCGCTGACTGCGCAGGATCGGGATCTTGTCGTCGGGCACGGTGTCCTTCAGCAGGGGCCGCGAGGGCGTGCCGGCGGTGATCTGGATGTAGTTGACGCCCGTGATGCCCTGCGGCTCGAGCGTGGCGTAGGAGTCGACCCGGATCGGCACGTCGGCGCTGACCCGCGCCCGCGCGATCACCCGGCTGGGATTGGTGCGATCGAGGGCGATGCGCGTCACCTCGCCGACCTTGATGCCGTTGAAATGGACTTCGCCACCCTGGTTCAGCCCGCGCACTGGCCCCTGGAAGAGGATGTCGTAGTGGTCGTTCTCCTGGCGGAACTGCCAGCGCGCCAGCCAGACGATGAAGATCACCATCCCGACAGCCAGCAGCAGGGCCGACAGGCCCACCATGGCGTAGTTGGCGTTCCGCTCCATCAGGCCTCCCTCGCCTTGACCGTCGCCGCGGCGCGGCCGCGAGGTCCAAGGAAATATTCGCGGATCCACGGGTGATCCGAGGATTCCAACTCCCGAACAGGCGCGACGGCGACCACCTTCTTCTCGGCGATGACGGCGACGCGGTCGGTTATCTCATACAGCGTATCGAGATCGTGGGTGATCATGAACACGGTCAGCCCCAGGCTGTCCGACAGGTCGCGGATCAGCTCGTCGAAAGCTGCCGCGCCGATGGGGTCGAGGCCCGCGGTCGGCTCGTCGAGGAAAAGGAGCTCGGGGTCTAGCGCCAGGGCGCGCGCCAGCCCGGCGCGCTTGCGCATCCCGCCGGACAGTTCCGACGGCTTGAGGACCCCGGCGTCCGGGCGCAGGCCCACCAGCGCGATCTTCAGGTCGGCGAGCTCGTAGATCTCGGGGCGTGACAGGTTGGTGTGCTCGAACATCGGCGCGGCGACGTTCTCCTTCACGGTCAGGTTCGAGAACAGGGCGCCCTGCTGGAAGAGGACGCCCCAGCTGCGATTGATCGCCCCCCACTTGCGGCGCGAGGCGGTCTCGATGTCGGCCCCGAACACCCGGATCTGCCCTGCCTGCGGATTGCGCAGGCCGATGATCGAGTTCAGCAGCACCGACTTGCCGGCTCCTGAGCCGCCGACCACGCCCATCACCTCGCCGCGCTGCACGGTCAGGTCGAGGCCGTCATGGACCACGTGGTCGCCGAAGGCGTTGACCAGACCCGAGACCTCGATGGCCGGGCCTTCCAGGTCGAGCAGTTCCTCGTCGGTCAGGTCGGCTTCGTCGCGAACCTCGCTCACAGGTTCAGCTCCATCGCGATCAGGGCGAACACCGCGTCGAGCATGATGATCGAGAAGATCGCATGAACCACCGCCGCGGTGACGCGACGGCCGAGGCTTTCAACATCGCCGCCGACCTCCAGTCCCTGGCGGCAGCCGATTCCGGCGATCACCGCGGCCATGAAGGGCGCCTTGCTGAGGCCGATCCAGAACTGGTTGATCCCGACGTTGTCGACGATCCGCTGCAGGAAGAAGGCCGGCCCGAGGTCCAGCACCGTCCAGGTCACCAGCATCCCGCCGAGCAGGCCGGCGATCGTCGCGACGAAGGTCAGCAGCGGAATGGTGATCAGCAAGGCGGCGAAACGGGGAAGCACCAGGGCCTCGAAGGGGTCGACGCCCAGCACCCGCATGGCGTCGACCTCCTGATTCATCTTCATCGAGCCGATCTCGGCGGCGAAGGCCGAGGCCGACCGTCCGGCCAGCAGGACGGCGGTGATGATGATGTTGAACTCGCGCAGTACGGCGATGCCGATCAGTTCGACGACGAACACCTCGGCGCCGAACTGGCGCAGCATGTTGGCGCCAAGCAGCCCGACCACCGCCCCGATGAAGAGCGCGGCGATCGCGACGATCGGGATGGCGTCGAGACCGGCCCGCTCGATCAGCGAGGTGATCGCCGCCCAGCGGATCCGCTTCGGCGCGACGAAGAGGTTCACCGCCGTCTGGGCTAGCACCACCAGCAGGTGGCCGAGGAAGCCCATGGTCTCGAGGAACTCGCGGCCGATATTCACCATGCCGCGACCGATGCGAATCGTCAGGTCATGGAAGCCGGTCGGCTCGCGCCGGACGACCGGCTTGTGCGTCACCGCTTCGGCGACCAACTCCAGCAGGCGGCGCGTCTCAGCGCGCGCCTGAACCTGGGCGAGATCGAAGCCTTCGCCGGCCGCCTTGACGATGGCGTAGGCGCCGGCCGTGTCGAGCTTTCGGACCCGCCGCAGGTCCAGTCCGACGTCGCCGCGGCCACGCAGCGTCTCGGCCAGTCCACGGCCGGCCGGCCCGAGCTGGGCCGCGGTCCAGTCGCCGCTGAGCGCCACGGCGCTGCGCTCGCCCGCAGTCTTGAGGCTGAAGTCGGCGGGGATTTCCATCCGAAGAGGTCTCGGCGCTCCTGAAATGCGGCGGGGTCTTTCGAGTCGCCGCGCCGGTTCTGGCCGACTCTAGCAGAGGCGTGACCTTCGCCGAACGTCCTAACTAGCGTTGCTGTTCCTCACATTACGCCCAAGCTTCGGCCCAATTTCGCCCGACTCTCGAAGCTAAACGTGCACAGGGCTCCGCGGGGGCGGGGCCCGACGGGTCGCAGGCTGGAGAGTAGAGTTGAGCCGACAGATCGAACTCGCCGGGAAATCCGGCGCGCGCTACCGCTACGCAACGCTCGACGAGGAGCGGTTCATCACGCCGGCCGGCGCGAACTACGTCATCGCCGAACTGGACGCCGACGGCGCCAACGTCATCTACGCCGGGGAAACGGACAATCTGGCCAACCAGACGTGGCGCGCGCCGCTGGAAAAGGCCCGCAAGACCTATGCCGACGCCAAGATCCTGACGCGCCTCAACGTCACTCGCGCCATCCGCGAAGCCGAGCGCGTCGACCTGATCGAGCACTATCAGCCGCCGCTGAACCAATAGAGACGTCCTCGTGCTTGCGGGGGGAAGGGGCGCACGCTATACGCCGCAACCTCCTGACCGGCGGATGCGTAGCTCAGCGGGAGAGCACCTCGTTCACACCGAGGGGGTCACAGGTTCAATCCCTGTCGCATCCACCATTCTTCTCCGCACAAGCAGATCCACGCAGGCCGCCGGCAGCGCGTCGTAGTGGTCGATGAGGATGTCCGGGCCGAGCTCGTGCGCCGGGATTTCCGTGTAGCCGAAGCTGACCAGGATCAGGCCCGCGCCCGCCGCCCGGGCCGCCCCGGCGTCCGGCGCCGCGTCCCCGACCATGATCGTCCGGGCGATGTCGCCGCCCGCCGCCGCGACCGCAGCTTCCAGATGGCGCCGGTCGGGTTTCGGGGCGGGAGCGGCGTCGGCGCCGGTGACGGAATCGAACAGCCGGGTCAGGTCCAGCGCATCGAGCAGCGACAGCGACAGGCCGGTCAGCTTGTTGGTGCACACGCACAGCCTCGCGCCATGCGCCCGCAGCGTCTCCAACGCCTCGACCATGCCGGGGTAGGGGTGGCTCTCGTCGGCGATGTGCGCGTGATAGTGGGCGATGAACCGCTCGAAGAGCAGGGGCATGCGATCCCCTGGCGGCGCGGCTCCGGCCTCGGCGAATCCCCGCTCGATCAGCCAGCGCGCGCCCTTGCCGATGAACTGACGGGCGTCCGCATAGGGCAGGGGCGCCAGCCCCTCCGCCGCCAGCAGCCAGTTCAGCGTCCCAACCAGGTCCGGCGCCGATTCGACCAAGGTGCCGTCGAGGTCGAAGGCGATGGTGGCCCCGGCGAGGGCGGACAGGTCGGCGGTCATGCGGCGGCTCGGGTTCCGGAAAACGCGCCGGACGCTAGCCGCTTCTCGCCCCGCGTCACAAGGCTTGCTAAGGCTCGCACCCTGTCCCGATCGGAGAGCCTCGCCCATGACCGCCCGCGCCGCCGTGATCCTCGCCGCCGGACAGGGCACGCGCATGAAGTCTCCGACCCCCAAGGTGCTGCACAAGGTTGGCGGCCGGACGATGCTGGACCGGGTGATCGACACCGTCGAGGCGCTGGGCTGCGCGCGGATCGTCGTCGTGGTCGGCGACCACAGCCCGGCGGTCCGAGCTCTGGTCGAGGCGCGGCTCGGTTCCGCGGCGGTGGCGGTCCAGGATCCGCCGCTCGGCACCGCCCATGCCGTGCTGGCGGCCGCCGAGGCGCTCGCGGACTTCGAGGGCGACGTCCTGATCACCAACGCCGACTGCCCGCTGCTGACGCCGCAAGACCTCGAGCCGCTGTTCGCCCTTCGCCGGGACGCCGCCCTGGCGCTGCTCGGGTTCGAGCCCGCCGACCCCGCGCTCTACGGCCGCCTCATCCAGGGCGCCGACGGCCAGGTGGCCCGCATCGTCGAGGCGCGTGACGCGACGCCGGAAGAGAGGGCCGTTCGGCAGTGCTACGCCGGCATGATGGCCGCCGACCGCGCCCGGCTGTTCGGCTGGCTGGCTCGGGTCGGCAACGCCAACGCCAAGAACGAGTACTACCTGACCGACGTCGTCGGGCTCGCGGTCGGCGACGGAGCCCAGGTCCGCGCGGCAATGGCCTCGGAGGAGGCGGTCATGGGCTGCGACGCCCAGCCCCAGCTGGCGGCCGCCGAGACGATCTTCCAGCAGCGCCGCCGCGCCGAGCTGCTGGCCCAGGGGGTCGCCATGCCGGCCCCCGAGACGGTGCATTTGTCGTGGGATACTCAGGTCGCCCCGGGGGCCATCATCGAGCCCTATGTGGTCTTCGCGGCCGGCGTCACGGTCGAAACGGGGGCCGTGATCCGCGCCTTCAGCCATCTCGAGGGCGCGGTCGTCCGGCGGGGCGCGCTCGTCGGCCCCTACGCCCGCCTGCGGCCCGGCGCCGACATCGGCCCCGAAGCCCACATCGGCAACTTCGTCGAGGTCAAGAACGTCAAGGTCGGGGCGGGCGCCAAGGCCAACCACCTAAGCTATCTCGGCGACGGCGAGATCGGGCCGAAGGCCAACATCGGCGCCGGCACGATCTTCTGTAATTACGACGGCTTCCTGAAATACCGCACGGAGGTGGGCGAAGGGGCGTTCGTCGGCTCGAACACCGCCCTGGTGGCCCCGGTCGTGGTCGGCGCGGGCGCGATGACCGCTTCCGGTTCAGTGATCACCCGCGACGTCCCGCCGGGGGCCCTGGCCGTCGCTCGCGGCCAACAGGCCGACAAGCCCGGCTGGGCGACGGCGTTCCGTGACAAGAAAGCGGCCGAGAAGGCCGCAAAGGCGAAGAAATGAGCGACATCGATCTGCAGAAACGCGCCGCCGGCGAGGCGGCCGCACAGCTTGCCGACTCCGGCATGGTGGTGGGCCTCGGCACCGGCTCGACCGCCGCCTGGTTCGTGAAGGCCCTGGCGGCGCGCGCGCTGGATGTGACCTGCGTCTCGACCTCGCTGGCCACCGAGACCTTGGCCCGTGAGCTTGGTCTGAAATGCGCTCAGCTCGGCGAGACGCGCGAGATCGACCTGACCGTCGACGGCGCCGACGAGATCGGCCCCGGCCTCGCCCTGATCAAAGGCGGCGGCGCAGCCCTGCTGCGCGAGAAGCTGGTCTGGGAGGCCTCGAAGCGCTGCGTCGTCATCGCCGACGCCGCCAAGGTGGTGCCGGTCCTCGGCGCCTTCGCCCTGCCCATCGAGGTGGTCGCCTTCGGCCACCGGACCACTGCGAACCGCATCTGCGACGTGCTGAGCGAGTTCGAGATCGGCGTCGCGCCGCGTCTTCGTCTGAAGGACGGCGAGCCGGTGCGCACTGACGGCGGCAACCTTATCTATGACGCGGCCTGCAAGGCCATTCCCGAACCCGCCGCCCTGGCCGCGGCGTTGAAGAGCGTCACCGGCGTGGTCGACCACGGCCTGTTCCTCGACCTCGCCGAACAGGCGCTGGTCGGCGGACCGGCCGGCGTCTCGACCCTCGAGCCGTAAGTTCAAAGGAGCGCCGCCTTGGCGAAGTACGACTACGACCTGTTTGTGATCGGCGCCGGCTCCGGCGGCGTGCGGGCGGCGCGACTGGCCGCCATGTCCGGGGCCAAGGTCGCGGTGGCCGAGGAGCATCGGGTCGGCGGCACCTGCGTCATCCGCGGCTGCGTGCCCAAGAAGTTCATGGTCTACGCCTCTGAATTCGCGCACCATTTCAAAACGGCCAAAGGGTACGGCTGGACTATCGAAGGCGCGAGCTTCGACTGGCCGGCTTTCATCGCCGAGAAGGACAAGGAGATCGCCCGGCTGTCGGGGATCTACGTCCGCAACCTGCAGAACGCCGGAGCCGAACTGGTCCACGGCAAGGCCCGGCTGGTCGACGCTCACACCGTCGAGGTCGACGGCAAGGGCCGCGTCACGGCCGACAAGATCCTCATCGCCACCGGCGGTCGTCCCTGGATGCCGAAGGACGTGGTCGGCATCGAGCACGCCATCAGTTCCAACGAGGCCTTCCAGCTGCCGGCGCTGCCCAAGCGGGTGGTGATCGCCGGCGGCGGCTACATTGCCGTCGAATTCGCCGGCATCTTCAACGGCCTCGGCGTCGAGACCACCCTGGTCCACCGCGGCCCGAACATCCTGCGCGGCTTTGACGATGACGTCCGGGCCCACGTCGCCGAGGAAATGGAGAAGCGCGGCGTCAAGGTGCGCCTCGGCAGCCAGATCACCGAGATCGCCAAGGGGGAGGGCGGCCTCACCGTCTGCTGCACCGACAGGCACAGCCTCGAGGCCGATGTCGTCCTCTTCGCACTCGGTCGCGAGCCCTACGTCGAAGGGCTCGGCCTGGAGACCGCCGGGGTGAAGCTGTCGGACACCGGGGCGGTGATCGTCGACGACCACTCCCGCACCAACGTCGATAACATCTGGGCGGTCGGCGACGTCACCGATCGGATCAACCTGACGCCGGTCGCCATCCGCGAAGGCGCGGCCTTCGCCCAGACCGAATTCTACGGCAACCCGACCACCTTCGACCACGACACGGTGGCCTCGGCGGTGTTCTCCCAGCCGCCGATCGGCTCGGTGGGCCTGTCGGAGGCCGACGCCCGGCACAAGTACGGCAAGGTCGACATCTACCTGACCCGGTTCCGGCCGATGAAGTACGCCTTCATGCACGGCGACGAGCGGTGCCTGATGAAGCTGGTGGTCGACGCCGCCACCGATCGGGTGGTCGGCTGCCATATCGTCGGCCCGGACGGTCCGGAGATGATCCAGATGGCCGCCATCGCCATCAAGATGGGCTCGACGAAGGCGCAGTGGGACGCGACCTGCGCCGTCCACCCGACCCTCGCCGAGGAACTGGTCACCCTGCGCGAGAAGTACGTGCCGCCGGGCCTGGGCCAGGCGGCGTGAGATTGGCTGGATGACATCGGCCGCGCCGCGGCGCGACCGGCTCGCCGCCTGGTGCGGGTGGGTGATGGTTGGCGCCGCCGCCCTGACGCCGCTGCTGGCCTGGTTTGGTCCGCTCGGCTTCGCGCCGCTGCTGGCGCTCGTCGGCCTGCTCTGCCTTCCGGCGCTGCGCGCCCCGCGGGACGACCTGCCGCTCCTCACCGTGCTGAGCGTGGGGGTCGCCTGGGCCGCGTTATCCACCGTCTGGAGCCCGCATCGTCCCGAGGCCTGGGAAGAGAGCATGGCGCTGAAGCTCGTGCTGCAGCTGCTGCTCTACTGGGCGGCAGTCTGCGGCGCGCGGCGCGCTTCGCCTCGCACGCTGGGCGTCGCGTTCAACATCCTCGCCTGGAGCCTTGCGGCCCTCGGCCTGATGCTGATCGTCGAGGCGTTCACAGGCGCGGCGCTCTATCGGCTCGTCCATGAGGCCGTCGTCGAGCCGATCCGCCCCGATCTCGCCGCCCGCAATCTCGCCCGCTCCACCTTCGTCCTTGCGCTGCTCTGGCCGCTGGCCGCCGCCGGCGTGTGGCGCAACGGAGGTCCGCTATGGCTGGCCGCGCCGATGGCGCTCGGGACCGTGGTCGGCGCCATCGCCTTCGACGCCGACGCTCCGGCCATCGCCGCCTTGCTCTGCGTCGGGACGGTGCTCGCCGTTCTGCGCTGGCCGGCGACGGCGCCGCTCGTCATCGGCGTCGTGGCCGGTGTCTCGTTCATCGTCATGCCGGCTCTCGTCCTGCTCGGCGCGACCCTGTCCAAGGTCCTGACCGTCTCGCCGGCCCTGCCGCTGTCGTGGGCGATGCGCCTCGGCTACTGGCGCCACGCCGCCGCCTTGATCACTCAACGTCCACTCCAGGGATGGGGGCTGGATTCCAGCCGGGCGTTCAGCCCGCAGATCCAGCTGCACCCGCACAATGGGCCGCTCCAGGCGTGGCTAGAACTCGGGGCCCTGGGCGCCCTGGTCCTCGCGGCCGCCTGGTGGCTGGTCCTCAGCCGCCTGTCCCGGCCCAAGGCCCACCTCGGCGCCGCCGCGGCTTGCGGGGCGGCCGTGACCTACCTGCTGTTCGGTCTGGTCAACTACGGCCTTTGGCAGGAGTGGTGGGTGGCGCTCGCGGCGCTGGCCGGCCTTCTGACGGTGGCGCTTGTGCGACCCTCGGGCCTTCGCCCATCGACCTGACACCCCATATGGGGGTAGAAACCGCGCTCCGCGCCCGTCGGGGGTGCAAGAATTCGTGCTGAAGATCATGACCGAACACTGGACGCCCGCCTCCTGGCGCTCGAAGACCGCCAAGCACATTCCGAACGACTATCCGGACCTCTCGGACGTCGCCCGGGTCGAACAGACCCTGCGGGGCATGCCGCCCCTGGTGTTTGCTGGGGAGGCGCGGCGTCTGAAGTCCCTGCTGGCCGACGTGTCGGAGGGGCGCGCCTTCTTGCTGCAGGGCGGTGACTGCGCCGAAAGCTTCAAGGAATTTCACGCGGACAACATCCGCGACACCTTCCGTCTTATCCTCCAGATGGCGGTGGTTCTGACGTTCGCCGGCGGCAAGCCGGTGGTGAAGGTCGGCCGCATGGCCGGCCAGTTCGCCAAGCCGCGCTCCTCGCCGATCGAGACGCAGGGCGACGTCACCCTTCCGTCCTACCGGGGCGACAACATCAATGCGATGGAGTTCACCGAGGATGGCCGCCGGCCCGATCCGAATCGGCTCCTCCAGGCCTATTCGCAATCGGCGTCGACGCTGAACCTGCTGCGCGCCTTCGCGAACGGCGGTTACGCCGACCTGCACAACATCCACCGCTGGACGCTCGGCTTCGTTTCCGACAGCCCCCAGGGCGCGCGATATCGCGAGCTGGCCGACAAGATCAGCGACAGCCTGGCCTTCATGGAGGCGATCGGCGTCACCAGCGAGAACCACCCGGGCCTGCACCAGGTCGAGTTCTTCACCAGCCACGAGGCCTTGCTGCTGGGCTTCGAGGAAGCGATGACCCGCATCGATTCCACCTCCGGCCAGTGGTACGACACCTCGGCCCACCTGGTGTGGATCGGCGAGCGCACGCGCGACCTCGACGGCGCCCATGTGGAGTTCTTCCGCGGCATCAAGAACCCCATCGGCATGAAGTGCGGCCCGACCATGGAGGGCGACGACCTGCTGCGGGTGATCGACGCCCTCAATCCGCAGAACGAGGCTGGCCGCCTGACGCTGTACGGCCGCTTCGGCCACGACAAGATCGCCGACCGCCTGCCGCGCCTGCTGCGGGCGACGAAGGCAGCTGGGAAAAAGGTCGTCTGGGCCATTGATCCGATGCACGGCAACACCCTGACCGCCGCCAATGGCTACAAGACCCGGCCGTTCGACCGGATCCTGTCTGAGGTGAAGAGCTTCGTGGAGATCTGCGAGGCCGAGGGCGTCCACCCGGGCGGCGTGCATCTGGAAATGACCGGCCAGAACGTCACCGAGTGCCTCGGCGGCGCCCGGGCGCTGTCGGAGACCGATCTCGTCGACCGCTACCATACGCACTGCGACCCGCGTCTCAACGGCGAGCAGGCGTTGGAGCTGGCGTTCCTCGTGGCCGAAAAGCTCAAGGCCGAACGCGAGGGGACGGCGCAGCGCGCCGCCTCTTGACGACTGATTGAAAGGAATCCCGCCATGGAGTCGTCCGCGGCGCGGACGTCTCCGGAGGCGGGGACGCGCGCCTCTCCTTACCGCGAAGAACTGCCGCAGCTTCTGAAGCTGTCGGGGCCGGTGGTGCTGTCGCGGCTCGGCATCATGACCATGGGTCTCACCGACGCGGTGGTTCTGGGTCGCTATTCGGCGAAGGAACTGGGGTTCCACGCCCTGGCCTGGGCCCCGACCAGCGTCGCCCTGACCACCGCGATCGGCCTGCTGGTCGGCGTCCAGGTGATGACCGCCCGCGCCGTTGGCGAGGGGCGCCGGGACCGGACGGGCGCCGTTCTGCGGCGCGGCCTGTCCTACGGGCTGCTGATCGGACTTGCCTCGGCGGTACTGCTCGCCGCGCTTGGGCCGCCGTTCCTGCACGTCATCGGCCTCGACCCGGAGTTGGCCGACGGGGCGAGCCTGCCGCTGCTCGTCTTCTCCCTCTCGCTGCCGCTCTATGCCCTCAGCGTCGTCGGCAGTTTCTGGCTGGAGGGTCTGGCGCGACCGGGTCCGGCCGCCGTCGCCATGTGGGTCGCGAACATCGTCAACCTGGCGCTTGTGCTGCTGCTGGTGCCCGGTCATTTCGGATTGCCCGCGCTTGGCGCCACCGGCGCCGCTTGGGCGACCTTCGGCGCCCGGACCTTCCTGACCCTCGCCATCTTCGCCTACATCGCCCGCATGGGCGAAGCCCGATCGCTCGGCGTCTTCCGCAAGCCCGAACGCGACCGCGCCGCCGAGGCCGAGCAGCGGCGCATCGGCTATGGCGGCGGCGCCTCCAACTTTTTCGAGGTCGCGGCCTTCGCCTCGATGAACGTCATCGCCGGCTGGATCGGCGGACTGGCGGTCGCCGCCTGGGCCATCGTCCTCAACGTCATGGCCATCGTCTTCATGGTCCCGCTCGGCCTGGCGTCGGGCGCCGCGGTCCTCGTCGGCCGCGCCTACGGGGCTCGAGACGCGGCGGGCATCGTGCGGGCCGGTGTCGTCGCTTTCATCGTTACGTTGGCGTTCGCCCTTGTAGTCAGCTTGGTGATCTGGCCGGCCGCCGGCCTGATCGTCGGCGGCTACACCCGCGAGACGCCGCTGCTCGCCATCGCCGCACCGGCGATGGCGCTGGCGGCCTTGATGTTCGTCCCTGACTGCCTGCAGGTCGTAGTCGCCCAGGCGTTGCGGGCGCGCGGTGACGTGCTGGTGCCGACGGCGACGCACATGGTCACCTACTTCGGGGTGATGATGCCGCTGGGCTACTGGCTGGCGATCCCGCTCGGCTACGGCGTGAACGGCCTCGTCGGCGCGATCATCCTCGCTTCGCTGATCTCCGCGGGTCTGCTTCTCGCGCGGTTCTGGATGCTGAGCCGGCGCGGGCTCTAAGCGCCGAGGATCCAGCCCTCTTCGCGCTCAGCGTCCAGCACCACGTCGGCCCCGGCCTCCTTGCCCGGACCGAACTGGGCCGCGAGTTTGCCCGCCTCGTCCAGCCGCGCGAAGTGCTCCGCCAAGGCCCGAACCTGCGCCAGGTCCTTGACCTCGCCCGGGGCCGGTTGCGGCTTGATCAGCGACGGGTAGACCTCTGCCAGCACCGCCTCGACGCCCTGCAGGTCGGCCTCGGTCAGCGCCTTGAACCCGGTTTCGAACGGCCACACCCGCACCGCATCGCCCCGCGCCATCTTCAGCCGCTTCACGGCCGGGATCCCGAGGATCGCCTGACCTCCGACGGAGCCGTTGTAATAGAGCTTCCAGATTGACGCCGCGCCCTTGGCCGCCAAGTCCGCGTGACGGAACTCCGGTAGGTCGTCGGGTCCGTGCTCGCGGGTCCGCTTCGGCTGCAGCGTGGTCAGGGCGTCTTTCGGCGGGCAGCCCCAGAAGGGGAACGGGCCGCCGGTCATCCGCCGGTTGATCTCGGCTCCGACACCGAAACGATTGTTGGTGTTGTCGGCCTTGTCCTTGGCCATCTTGTCGATCTGGTCCCAGGCCGCACGCCAGGGCCGCTCGCCCGGCAGCTTCAGCGCGTCCGCGAAGCCGCGGGGGAAACCCAGCGGGAAGTCGAACCCGACCAGCGCGCGTTCTGACCGCTTCTTAAGATCGTCGAGAATGATCGCCAGCCGCTTCTCGGCCTCCGCGCGGGTCGGCGGATTGTAGCTTTCGAACGCCATCCGGAAACGGACGTCGCGCTTCAGCACGCCGATCCAGACGGAGTCGGCTCCGGTGGTCGGCTTCGACGCCGCGCTCCAATCGACGATCACATAGGCGCTGAACAGGCGCGGCACGACGAGGCTCCCTTGAACGGCGCCAGCTTGTAGCCGCTCCGTATGACGCGGCCAACGGGCGAGGAGTTCCAGGAGCCTGCAAAGGTGGCGTGCGGCCCGGGCGTCTGGTAGGCGCTCCCCGCCCAGTCGGAGCTTTTCATGGTTGAGTCCCTGCGCGGCGGCGTCATCGGCGCCGGCGTTTTCGGCGGCTACCACGCGCGCCAGTACGCCCGCCTCGACGGCGTCGTCCTGTCGGCCGTGCTGGACCCGCATCCGGAGCGCGCCGCCCAGGTCGCCCTGCCGCTCGGCGGCCGGGCATTCAACGACCTCGGCGCCTTCCTCGACGCCGTCGACGTGGTGACCATCGCCTCGCCGGCGGTCCACCACGCCCCGCAGGCTCTCGCGGCCATCGGCGCCGGCAAGGCGGTCTATGTGGAGAAGCCGCTGGCCGTGACCCTCGCCGACGCCGCGGCGATCCGTCAGGCGGCGGAGGGCAGGGGGCTCATCGTCGCCTGCGGCCACCAGGAGCGGGTGGTCTCGCGGGCCATGGGCCTGCTCGACATCCCCGAGCAACCGATCCGGCTTGAGGCGCTGCGCCACGGCCCGCCGTCGGACCGCAGCCGCGACGTCAGTTCGGTCCTTGACCTCATGATCCACGACATCGACCTGGCCTTGGCGCTCAGCGACGCCCAGCCGACCGCGGTCACGGCCAATACCGCCGCGACGGGGATCATCGACACCGCCCGTGCCGAGGTCCGCTTCGACGACGGCTATATCGCCAGCTTCGACGTTTCCCGTCAGGCTTCGGAGCGTCGCCGCACCATGAAGGTCGTCTACCCCTCCGGCGAGGTCGAGATCGACTTCGTCGCCCGCACCTTCCGCAACACGACGCCCTTCGCCCTCGATCCTGCCTTCGCCGAGACACCTGCCGGCCGTGACCCCTTGGGTGCCAGCGTCGAGGCGTTTCTCGACGCCGTTCGCGGCGCCGCGCCGCGCCCGGTGGTGACCGCAGAGGAGGCGATCGCAGCCCTCGATGTCGCCCTCCAGGTCGAAACGGCGGCTGGCCGGGCGTGACCTGACGGTCGATTGCCATTATCTGCCTGCGCGAACTTCCTATCTAAGGCCCATCATGCCCGCGTATCGCTCCCGCACCTCGACCCACGGCCGCAACATGGCAGGCGCGCGCGGCCTCTGGCGCGCCACCGGCATGAAGGACGCCGACTTCGGCAAGCCGATCATCGCCGTGGTCAACTCCTTCACCCAGTTCGTGCCCGGCCACGTGCACTTGAAGGATCTCGGCCAGCTGGTCGCCCGAGAGATCGAGCGCGCGGGTGGAGTCGCCAAGGAATTCAACACCATAGCGGTGGATGACGGCATCGCGATGGGCCACGACGGCATGCTCTACAGCCTGCCCTCGCGCGAGGTCATCGCCGACAGCGTCGAGTACATGGTCAATGGCCACTGTGTGGACGCCATGGTGTGCATCTCGAACTGCGACAAGATCACCCCTGGCATGCTGATGGCCTCGCTGCGCCTCAACATCCCCAGCGTCTTCGTCTCCGGCGGCCCGATGGAAGCCGGCAAGGTCATCCTCAAGGGCAAGGAAGTCGCCCTCGACCTCGTCGACGCCATGGTCGCCGCCGCCGACGAGAATGTGAGCGACGAGGACGTGGCCACCATCGAGCGCTCGGCCTGCCCGACCTGCGGCTCCTGCTCGGGCATGTTCACCGCCAATTCGATGAACTGCCTGACCGAAGCCCTTGGCCTGTCGCTGCCCGGCAACGGCTCGGTCCTGGCGACCCACGCGGACCGCGAACGCTTGTTCCGCGAGGCCGGCCACCTGATCGTCGACATCACCCGCCGCCACTACGAGCAGAACGATGACAGCGTCCTGCCACGCAATGTCGCCAGCTTCCGGGCGTTCGAGAACGCCATGAGCCTCGACATCGCCATGGGCGGCTCGACCAACACCGTCCTGCACCTGCTGGCTGCGGCGCACGAAGGCGGCGTCGACTTCACCATGGCCGACATCGACCGGCTGTCCCGCAAGGTGCCGTGCCTGTCGAAGGTCGCCCCGGCCAAGTCCGACGTCCACATGGAGGACGTCCACCGCGCCGGCGGTGTGATGGCCATCCTGGGCGAACTCGAGAAGGGCGGCCTGATCCACACCGACCTGCCCACCGTTCACAGCCGGAGCATGGGCGAGGCCCTGGCCCGCTGGGACGTCGGCCGGACCAACTCCGAGACGGTGCAGACCTTCTATCGCGCCGCGCCGGGCGGCGTGCCTACCCAGGTGGCGTTCAGCCAGTCCCGCCGCTGGGAGGAACTCGACCTCGACCGCGAAGGCGGCGTGATCCGCTCGGTCGAGCACGCCTTCTCGCAGGACGGCGGCCTCGCCGTGCTTTCCGGCAATATCGCCCTCGACGGCTGCATCGTGAAGACTGCCGGCGTCGACGAGAGCATCCTGAAATTCGCTGGCCCGGCCCGGGTCTTCGAGAGCCAGGACGCCGCCGTCAGCGCAATCCTGACCGGCAAGATCGTCGCTGGCGACGTGGTCGTCATTCGCTACGAGGGCCCGCGCGGCGGGCCCGGAATGCAAGAGATGCTGTATCCGACCAGCTATCTGAAATCGAAGGGTCTCGGCAAAGCCTGCGCCCTGATCACCGACGGCCGGTTCTCCGGCGGCACCTCGGGCCTGTCCATCGGCCACGTCTCGCCGGAAGCGGCGGAGGGCGGCCTGATCGCGCTCGTCGAGGACGGCGACCGGATCGAGATCGACATTCCGAACCGCACCATTCAGCTTGCCGTGGACGAAGGTGTCCTCGCCAAGCGGAGGACGGCGATGGAAGCGCGGGGCGCGGCCGCCTGGAAGCCCGCCGCTCCGCGCAGCCGCAAGGTTTCGACCGCCCTGCGCGCCTACGCCGCCTTCGCCACCAGCGCCGCCCGCGGCGCGGTGCGGGAAGTCCCTTAGAGGTCGAGCTCGATCACCAGCGGGACGTGGTCGGAGGGTTTGTCCCAACCCCGCACGTCCCGATGAATCGAGACGCCGGTCAGCAGGTCCGTGGCCTGGGGCGAGAGCAGGGCGTGGTCGATGCGGATCCCATGGTTCCGCTGCCAGGCGCCGGCCTGGTAGTCCCAGAAGGTGTAGGCGCCCGGCGCCCCGTCGAACTCGAGGTAGGCCTCGGTCAGTCCCAGCCACTTCAGGGCCTGGAACGCCTCCCGGCTTTCGGGCTGGAAGAGGGCGTCGTCGACCCAGGCCTTGGGGTTCTCCGCGTCCCGAGGCTCGGGAATGACGTTGTAGTCGCCGAGCAACGCCAGCGGCTCCTCCAGCGCCAGCAGCTCGCGGGCGTGCGCGTTCAGGCGCGCCATCCAGCCAAGCTTGTAGGCGAACTTCTCAGTGCCGATTGGATTGCCGTTCGGCAGATAGATCGACGCCACCCGCACCGGCCGCGGCCCTGACACCACCGCCTCGACGTACCGCGCCTGCTCGTCCGCATCGTCGCCGGGCAGCCCA
The DNA here is from genome assembly GCF_044236515.1 of Phenylobacterium sp. Taxonomy (GTDB): domain Bacteria; phylum Pseudomonadota; class Alphaproteobacteria; order Caulobacterales; family Caulobacteraceae; genus Phenylobacterium. The sequence continues at coordinate 61 of NZ_JBIIGK010000024.1, read as the reverse complement.
CGGCGGATATCCTCCAGCGGCGTCTTCGAAAGCAAGGCGACGCCGTTGTAGGACTTCTGGC
>NZ_JBIIGK010000128.1:0-8622 GCF_044236515.1 Phenylobacterium sp. | reverse complement strand
GCCACTGCTCCAGATCCTGGGCCAGCGGCGTGCCGCCGTGGGCTTCCTTGACGATGTAGAGCGTCTCGCCCGGGTAGGCGGCGCGGAAGTCGAGCGCGAACTGCACCTCCGGGCCCCAGGACGACGGACGGTCGCCGTAGCCGGTGTTCACGCCGGGCTGCATCGGCTCGAAGGCCTTCTTGGCGGCGTTCCAGATCAGGGTCAGCGGATCCGGCGTCCAAGGCTGCGCCAGGGTCCCGGCGTCCATGTAGAGGCCGCCCGTGTTGGATTGACCGGCGAATACCACAAACGCCATCGGATGCTCCCTTCCGCGGGCGCAGCCGCCCGGGAGCTAGAGTCCTGTGTGGACGGTGAGGTTCCGGCGCGCCGAAAACTTTGGCCGTCGGGATCGGGAAGTTGTTAGAATGCGGGCGTGAGATTTCGCGCTGAACACCCATGGCCAGACAGCTTCGACTGAGCCTCGGCGGCCGGACCTCCTACGCGCAAGACGCCTTCGTGCACGGGACCTCGAACGCGGCGGCGCGGCAGGCCGTGGCCGCCTGGCCGGCTTGGCATGGGGGCTGCCTTGCGCTGGTCGGTCCCGAGGGCGTCGGCAAGACGCATCTGGCGAAGATCTGGGCGGTGACGGCCGGCGCGATCGTTCTGGACCGAGCCGGTCCCGATATCGGCCGGGCGGCCGGGCGTCCCGTGCTGCTGGAGGACGTCGACCAGGGTGTGGCGGACGAAGCCCTTTTCCACCTGATCAACATGGCCGGTCGGGAGGGCGGCGGCCTGCTGTTGACCTCTCGGAGCGCGCCCGCCGCCTGGCCGACATCGCTGCCGGACCTGCGGTCGCGGCTAAACGCCCTGCCAGTCGCCGAGATCGAGCCGCCGGACGACGTGGTGCTCGAAGGCGTACTGAGAAAGTTCTTCCGTGAACGGAGTATTCGGGCGCCGAAGGAAGTCTACGCCTATCTTTTGAGACGTATCGAAAGGTCCGTCCCGCACGCCCGGGAGATCGTCCGCCGTTTGGATGAAGGCGTCGACGGCGAGGCCAGACCGATTTCCCGCCTCCTCGCCCGCGAGGTTCTGGAGGAGTGTCATCAAAATCTTGACCTTTTCGAGTGAAGGCTTGTTCACCTCGTTCGGCAGGTCTCAGATGACGACCCGCCGCCCCAAGCCGGAGCCGTTTCGATGAGCATCCCCGCGCCTATCGTGCCCGATCCCGCCGCCGGCGGCGACCTCGGGTGGGATGAGGACCTGGCGGGCTCGGCCGGCCGGTTCTTCAATCGCGAGCTGTCGTGGCTGGCGTTCAACCACCGGGTGCTCGGGGAGAGCAAGAACCCGCGGCACCCGCTACTGGAGCGGCTGCGCTTCCTGGCGATCAGCGCCGGCAATCTCGACGAATTCTACATGGTGCGCGTGGCGGGCCTGAAGGCCCAGTTGCGCGAAGGCGTGCGGGTGGTCAGTCAGGACGGCCTGACGCCGGCCGAGCAACTCGAGCGGATCAACGCCGAGGCCGCCGACCTGATGGCCGACCAGCAGACCCATTGGGCGGAGCTGCGGAAGGAACTGGCCGCCGAGGGGCTGACTGTGGCGTCGATCTCCGACCTGACGGCGGCCGAGCGCGAGAGCCTGGAAGCCACCTTCCTCAGCCAGCTGTTCCCTATCCTGACGCCGCTGGCGATTGATCCGGCCCATCCCTTCCCGTTCATCCCGAACCTGGCGTTCTCGTTGGTCCTGAAGCTGAAGCGGATGGCGGATGGGCGGGTGTCCTACGCCCTGGTGCCGGTGCCGGCGCAGGTGGCGCGGTTCTGGGAGCTGCCGGCCCGCCACCGCGGCCGCAAAGCCAATCGTCGCTTCATCTCGCTCGAGAACACCGTCGCGCTGTTCCTCGACCATCTGTTCCCCGGACACGAGGCCCTCGGCCTCGGCGTCTTCCGGCTGATCCGCGATTCCGACGTCGAGATCGAGGAAGAGGCCGAGGATCTCGTGCGCGAGTACGAGGCCCTCCTCAAGCAGCGCCGTATGGGTTCGGTGGTGCGGGTCGAGGTCGAGGCCTCGATGCCCGAGGAGCTCCGCGGCTTCATCTGCGAGTCCCTGCACGCCCAGACCGACGACATCATCCTGGTGGATGGGCTGCTCGGCCTGGACGAGCTCAGCCAGCTCATTCCCCGCGACCGGCCGGAGCTGAAGTTCAAACCGTTCGAGCCACGGTTCCCCGAACGGATCCGCGATCATGCCGGCGACTGCTTCGCCGCGATCCGCGAGAAGGACATCCTCGTCCACCACCCGTTCGAGAGCTTCGACGTGGTGGTCCAGTTCCTGCGCCAGGCGGCCCGGGACCCCAACGTCCTGGCGATCAAGCAGACCCTTTATCGGACGTCGAAGGACAGCCCGATCGTCGCCGCCCTGATCGAGGCGGCCGACAACGGCAAGAACGTCACCGCCCTGGTCGAGATCAAGGCCCGCTTCGACGAGGCGGCCAACCTCAAGTGGGCCGCCGACCTGGAGCGCGCCGGGGTCCACGTCGTCTTCGGCTTCGTGGAGTACAAGACCCACGCCAAGCTCTCGATGGTGGTCCGCAAGGAGGGCGACGCCCTTCGCACCTACTGCCACTTCGGCACCGGCAACTATCACCCGGTGACGGCGCGGGTTTACACCGACCTGTCGCTGTTCACGACCGACCCGGCGCTCGGCCGGGATTCGGCGCGGCTGTTCAACTACGTCACCGGCTACGCCCGGCCCGAGGGGCTGGAGAAGCTGTCGTTCTCACCGGTCACCATGAAGCGCGACCTGTTGAACCTGATCCGCCATGAGCAAACCAATGCCGTCGCCGGCCGCCCGTCGGGAATCTGGGCCAAGCTGAACTCCCTGGTCGATCCGGAAATCATCGACGCCCTCTACGCCGCCAGTCAGGCCGGGGTGCCGATCGACCTCGTAATCCGCGGCATCTGCTGCCTGCGGCCTGGCGTGCCCGGACTGTCGGAGAACATCCGCGTGAAATCGATCGTCGGCCGGTTCCTTGAGCATTCCCGGATCGTCGCCTTCGCGAACGGCGCGCCGATGCCGTCGGGCGAGGCCCGGGTGTTCATCTCCTCGGCCGACTGGATGCCGCGAAACCTCGACCGCCGCGTCGAATGCCTGACGCCGATCGAGAACCCGACCGTCCACCAGCAGGTTCTGCAACAAATCATGCTGGCCAATCTGAAGGACGAAGCTCAAAGCTGGACCCTCGACGCCGAGGGACGCTATACGCGCGATCCGTCGTGGGACCACCCGAGCGCCTTCTCCGCGCACGAGTACTTCATGACCAACCCCAGCCTGTCGGGACGAGGCCAGAAGGTGAAGGACATGCCGCGCGCGATCGATCATGTGGCCTCGCGCGGATAGCCGAACCGAGCCCAGGCAAGCCGCGGTCATCGACGTCGGCTCGAACTCCGTCCGACTGGTCATCTACCGCATGGACGGACGGGCCCTGTGGACCGTCCTCAACGAGAAGGCCCTAGCTGGCCTCGGTCGCGACCTGCCGACCACCGGCCGGCTGTCGGCTCAAGGCGTCGAGACCGCCATGGCGGCGCTGCGCCGGTTCCGCACCCTGCTCGACGGCTGGCCGTCCGAGGACATCATCGCCGCCGCTACGGCCGCCGTCCGCGAAGCCGCCGACGGCGCGGATTTCCTGCGCCGGGTGAAGGCTGAGACCGGGCTCGACGTCCGGGTGCTCTCCGGCCCGGAGGAGGCGCGCTACGCGGCGCTCGGCGTCCTGGCCGGCGATCCCAGCGCCCGCGGCGTCGCCGCGGACCTCGGCGGCTCCAGCCTGGAGCTGATCCGCCTGAACGGCGACGCCGCGCCGGCCGACGGGGCGACCCTGCCGCTCGGCCCGTTCGCGCTCGGCGCGCCGCGTCCGCTGGACATCGATCGCACCCGGCGGGCGATCGACGGGGCGCTGGCCCCCGTCGCGGGCCGGTTCGCCAGTCGCGAATTCCATGCGGTCGGCGGCGCCTGGCGGAACCTGGCGCTGCTGCACATGCAACTGGCGGACTATCCGCTGCACGTCGCCCACCAGTACGAGATCAGCGGCGCCGACGCCGTCGCCGTCGCCCGGTTCGTCGAGCGCCAGTCCAAATCCTCGCTGGAGCGCATCCAGGGGGTCTCGAAGAAGCGGTTCGACACCCTGCCCTATTCCGCCCTGGTTCTGGACGCCCTGATCGAGCACCTGGGCGTCGAGCGGGTGGTGATCTCCGCCTACGGTGTGCGCGAAGGCATATTGCTGGAGGCCATGCCGCCGGAGGTCCGCCGCCAGGACCCGCTGATCGCCGGCTGCGAGGCCCTGACCACCCTGCGCGGCCTGTCGCCGGAGATAGGGGGCGCGCTGGAGGCCTGGCTGGCGCCGGTGTTCCAGCGCCTCACGCCGATGTTCGGCGACCGCGACCCGGTGCTGGTCGCCGCCGCCTGCCGCCTCGCTGACCTCGGGGCCCGGCTGCACCCGGACCATCGCGCCGACCTCGCCTTCGACCAGGTGCTGCGCGCCCCGATCGCCGGCATGACCCACGCCGAGCGCGCCTTCCTGGCCTGCACGGCCTTCGCCCGGCACACCGCGGCGGCGGTCACGCCCGAGCCGACGGTGATCAACCGCATCCTGTCGCCGGACCGCCGGCAGCGGGCCAAGGCGCTGGGCGCCGCCATCCGCCTGGGCTGCGACCTCTCCGGCCGCAACCCGCGCCTGCTGGAACAGTCGGCGATCTCAATCGCGCAAGACCGCCTCGTGGTCACCGCCGCGCCCGAGTGGTCGGACATGCTGCTCGGTGAACAGGTCGCCAAGCGCGGCGGCGCGGTCGCCCAGGCGCTGAAGCTGAAGCTGGAGTTGCGGCCGGGCGCCTAGCCCGCGGCCGCTGCCGCCTTCGGCGCGCGCCGCACCTCCACGACCCGAACCCGCGAGCCGTCCAGCACCAGGGCCAGCTCGCCGCGCTTGAGCTTCAGGGCGTCCTCGCCGAACGCCTCGCGCCGCCAGCCGGTCAGGGCCGGGGTGGCCGCCGCGTCGTCGTCGTTGGCGATCTGCTCGAGGTCCGAGACGGTGGCGATGAGCTTCGAGGCGACGCCCGCCTCCTCGGCTCGCGCCTTCAGCAGCACCTTGAGCAGTTCGACTACCGCGCCGGCCGCTGGCGACGGCGCCTGGCGGTTGCGCTCGATGACGGGGGCGTAGGCTTCCGGGTCCCTCAGCGCCTCGCGGATGGCGACCAGCAGGTCCGGCCCGAACCGCGAGCCGGAGAAGCCCTTCGGCACCGAGCGCAGCCGGTCGAGGGCGTCGGCGTCGGTCGGGGCCTGGGTCGCGATCTCGTCGATCGCCTCGTCCTTGAGGATGCGGCCGCGCGGTTGGTCGCGGTTCTGGGCGGTGCGCTCGCGCCACGCCGCGACGGCCCGGTAGACTGCCAGGTACTTGGCTGTGTGCCGGCGCGGACGCAGCCGCTTCCAGGCGTTCTCCGGCTCGACGTCATAGTTGGCCGGATCGGTCAGCGAGGCCATCTCGTCGGTCACCCAGGCGAGGCGCCCTTCCTTTTCCAGCCGCTCGCGCAGCTTCGGATAGAGGTCGGCCAGGTGCGTCACATCGGCCAGGGCGTAGGTGAGCTGGTTGTCCGACAGCGGCCGGCGGGCCCAGTCGGTGAACCGCGAGCTCTTGTCGAGCTCGATCTTCAGCATCTGGCGGACCAGGGCGTCGTAGGCGATCTGTTCGCCGAACCCGGCCGCCATCCCGGCCACCTGGGTGTCGAACAGCGGCCGGGGCATCGCCTTGAGATTGTTGAAGATCTCAACGTCCTGGCGAGCCGCGTGGAAGACCTTGAGGATGGTCTCGTCGCGGAGGATCTCCAGGAACGGCTCAAGGTCGATGCCCTCGGCCAGCGGGTCGATCGTGGCGTGCGCGCTGGGCGCGGCCGCCTGGATCAGGCACAGCTTGGGCCAGTAGGTCGTCTCGCGCATGAACTCGGTGTCCACGGCGACGAAGGGCTGGCCCTTCAGCTTATCGCAAAACACCGCAAGTTCGGCGGTGGTTGTAATCGGCGTCATCAACTAGCTATAGCCCCGCGCGCGGCCGAGTCTGCAAGCCCGCGATACGCCAGCCGCGCAAGTTTTCTCGAAGGCATTCCCATGTCCGATCGGCCGAACGGTCTCACCTACGCCCAGGCGGGTGTCGATATCGACGCCGGGAACGCCCTCGTCGACCGCATCAAGCCGCTGGCGAAATCGACCCGCCGGCCGGGCGCGGAGGCCTCGCTGGGCGGCTTCGGCGCGCTCTTCGACCTGAAAGCGGCCGGCTACGACGACCCGCTGCTGGTCACCACGACCGACGGCGTCGGCACCAAGCTGAAGGTCGCCATCGAAACCGGCATTCACAACACCGTCGGCATCGACCTCGTCGGCATGTGCGTCAACGACCTGCTGGCCCAGGGCGCAGAGCCCTTGATGTTCCTGGACTATTTCGCAACCGGCAAGCTCGACGTCGAAGCCGCCGCCACCGTCGTCGAGGGCATCGCCGAGGGCTGCCGCCAAGCCGGCTGCGCCCTGGTCGGCGGCGAGACGGCCGAGATGCCCGGCATGTACGCCGACGGCGACTACGACATGGCGGGCTTCTGTGTGGGCGCCGTCGACCGCGACCGCGTCCTGCCGCGGCTAGGCGACCAGAAGGCGGGAGACGTGCTGATCGGCCTGGCCTCCACCGGCCCGCACTCCAACGGCTACTCGCTCGTCCGCCGTATCGTCGAACGTTCAGGCCTCGGCTGGGACGCGCCCGCTCCGTTCGAGCCGGGCAAGACGCTGGCCCAGGCCCTCCTGACCCCCACCCGCATCTACATTAAGACCGTCCTGCCGCACCTCAAGGCCGGCCGGGTCAGCGGCCTGGCTCACATCACCGGCGGCGGCCTGATCGAAAACCCGCCGCGGGCGATCCGTGAGGGCCTGATTCCGAAGATCGACTGGAGCGCCTGGGCGTTGCCGCCTGTGTTCCAATGGCTGCAGGAGGTAGGCGGCGTCGCCGACCACGAGATGCGCCGCACCTTCAACTGCGGCGTCGGTCTGATGCTGATCGTCGATCCGCACGACCTGCCGGACGTGCTGGAAGGTCTGGTGCGGGCGAACGAGGACGCCTTCGTGATCGGCGAACTGGCCGACACCTGATGTCCGGCGCCTCCGGCACACCGGGGGCGCAGCTTCACGGCTTGACGCTCGGGTCGATCGATCGCGATCCTCCTCCCAAAGATAATGGGAGGGTTCGATGTCCAGGCTCCTGTCCGCCGTGATCGGCATGTCGGCCGCATTGGCTTCGCCGACGTGGGCTCAGGCCGAGGCTGTCATCTACCACAACGCCCAGGTCATCACCGTGAACCCGCGGGCCGAGCGAGCCGACGCGGTCGCGGTTGCGGACGGCAAGATCGTCGGGGTCGGGTCGCTGCCGCAGGTGCGCGCCAAGGCAGGTGCGGGCGCGCGCATGGTCGACCTGGGCGGCAAGGCGCTATTGCCCGGCTTCTACGACAACCACATCCATCTCGGAGCGCCGCTGCAGCCCTGGAAATACGGGGGCATGATCGAGGAGGTCCCCGACTGGCTACGGGGCGCCGACACCGTGCCGAAGCTTCAGGCCGCCATCGCCGCCAAAGCGGCCAGGACGCCGAAGGGCCAGTGGATCGTCGGAGAGATCGCGCGTGAGGAATGGCCGAACACCGCGCTGCCGAAGCGCGCCGACTTCGACAAGGTCGCGCCCGACCACCCCGTCGCCATTGGCCGCGGGCCGCACACCCTGATCGTCAACTCCCGGGCGCTAGAGGCGGCGAAGGTCACCCGAACCACTCGGCCGCCCGGCGGAGAGATCGTCCATGACGCGAAGGGCGAGCCCAATGGGGTGATCCTGGAATCTGCCCGGCGGGTGATCTGGGAGGCCCAGCCCCCGGAGGTCCGCGGCGGCGGGCTGACGCCGGACCAGCAGATCAGCAACTGGAACCGGTTCCTGACGCAACTGACCAGCCTTGGCGTGACCAGCGTCAATGTGGCCGGCATCACCCCGGACAACCTCAAGCACGTCCAGACCCTTTACGACCGCCACGGAGCGAACCTGCCGCGCATGACTGTGCAGCTGCGGCTCAGACCCGGCTACGACACCTACGACGACCCGAACGTCGGCGTACGGAAGTCTCTCGAGGAACTGGCGGCGATCGGCGATCCGAAGGCGGTGTTCCACCACCCGAAGCTGAAGATGGGCGCGGTGAAGATGAGCATCGACGGGGGGCTCAGCGCCCCGATCTTCTGGTCGACGCGGGAGTACGAGAACCGGCCGGGGTTCACCGGCGAGGTGCGAATACCTGACCAGACCTTCGCCGCCGTCGCGAGACGGGCGCACCAGCTCGGCTGGCAGCTCGGCATCCACACCATGGGCGACGCCGCCGTGGTGATGGTGGTCGACGAGGTGGAGAAGATTCTCAAGGAGCAGCCGCGGGCCGACCACCGCCACTATCTGCACCACGTCGCCGTGCTGCCGCCCGAGGCGACGCTGACGAAGATGGACCGCAACGACATCCATGTGGCCAGCCAACCCGGCTTCCTGTTGGCCCTGGGCTCCTACGCAGACGAGGCGCTGGAACCGGAGCGGGAAGCGAC
>NZ_JBIIGK010000127.1:0-8627 GCF_044236515.1 Phenylobacterium sp. | reverse complement strand
AGCCGTCGCGCGGCCGGGTGCTGGAGACCGTCCGGCACGAGGGCTGGAGCGTCGAGCAGGTGATGGCGCCGCTGGGCGTCGTCGGCTTCGTCTTCGAAGGCCGGCCCAACGTCTTCGCCGACGCGACAGGGGTGATCCGGGCCGGCAACACCGTCGTCTTCCGCATCGGCTCCGACGCCCTGGGGACGGCCCGCGCCATCGTCGGCGCCGCGCTGGACCCGGCCCTGGCCGCCGCCGGCCTGCCGGAGGGCGCGGCGGTGCTGGTCGACAGCGCGGCTCATGCCGCCGGCTGGGCCATGTTCGCCGATCCCGGGCTGGCCCTGGCGGTCGCGCGCGGCTCTGGTCCCGCCGTCGCCCAGCTCGGCGCCATCGCTCGGGCCGCCGGCACGCCGGTCAGCCTGCACGGCACCGGCGGCGCCTGGATGATCGCCGACGCCAGCGCCGAGGCCGGCCGGTTCTACGCCGTCGCCTACCACTCGCTGGACCGCAAGGTCTGCAACACCCTGAACGTCTGCTGCATCGTGCGCGAACGAGCCGGCGACCTGCTGCCGGTGTTCCTCGACGCGGTCCGTCAGGCCGGCGCCCGGCGCAAGGGCTTCAAGCTGCACGTGGCGGAGAGAGACCTGCCGTTGATCCCGGAGGCGCTGCGCAGCGCCCGCGGACCCGTGGTCCGGGCCGAGGGCCCGCGTGAGGAAGCCCTGGTCGAGGCGATCGCCGACGCCGATCTCGGCCGCGAATGGGAGTGGGAGGAGACCCCCGAGGTTTCGCTGAAGATCGTCGACAGCGTCGAGGACGCGGTGGCGCTGTTCAACGCCCACAGCCCGCACTTCGTCGCCAGCCTGATCGCGGCCGACCCGGCCGCCCACGTCCGGTTCTACGAGACCATCGACGCGCCGTTCGTCGGCGACGGCTTCACGCGCTGGGTCGATGGCCAGTATGCGCTGAACAAGCCCGAGCTTGGCCTTTCCAACTGGGAGAACGGCCGGCTGTTCGCGCGCGGCGGCGTGCTGGCCGGCGACGGCGTCTTCGCCGTCCGCGCCCGCGTCCGCCAGGACGACCCCCACCTCGACCGGGCGGGCGCGCCGACGCCGCCCCGTCCGGCCTAGGTCGGCCCGGGCCATGTGGTTCGCCGGCCCGGCGCGCCGGACGCCGCCGGCCGGGCGTCCGGGCGGCCTGCGGCTTGGCTTCCACCTGGAGCCCGGCATGCGGGTCGGCCTCTACGGCGGCTCGTTCAACCCGGCTCACGAAGGCCATGCCCATGTGGCGGAGACCGCCCTGCGCCGGCTGGGCCTCGACCGGGTGATCTGGCTGGTCTCGCCGCAGAACCCGCTGAAGCCGACCCACGAGACCGCCGACCTGGCGAACCGCATGGCGGGGGCGCGACGGATGGCCAACGGGCCGGCGATGATCGTCTCCGACGCCGAGACCCGCCTCGGATCGCGCTACACCATCGACACCCTGCGGGCCCTGAAGGCGCGCCATCCGGGGGTGAAGTTCGTCTGGATCATGGGCGCCGACAGCCTGGCGAGCTTCCACCGCTGGCGCGGCTGGACCCAGATCATGGAGGAGGTTCCGGTGGCGGTCGTCTCGCGGCCGTGGATCTCGATGAAGAGCCGGTTCTCGCCCGCCGCGATCCGCTTCCGCCGGTTCCGTCGGCCCTCGGCGCAGGCGCGGGGCCTGGCCGCCGCACCGGCGCCGGCCTGGGTGTTCCTGCGCGGGCGCTTCAACTTTCAGTCCTCGACCCTCCTGCGGGAACGGATGCGCCGCACGAAGTCTTGAGCGTTTCGTGAGACCGGCTGACCCGGGCCCCCGCCCGTGCTAGGCTGGTCCCAGCGAGGACAACAAAGGAGCACCCCGCTGAACCGTGAAGCCGCGCCCCGCGCGCCGGAGACGTCGAAGGAAGCCCCCGTGGGCGCCGACGCCTCCCAAGATGGCCAGGACCGCATCGCGGCGCTGGAAGAGTTGATCCTGACCCGCCTGGACGACGACAAGGCCCAGGACGTCGTGTTCATCGATCTGAAGGGCAAGAGCGCCGTCGCCGACGGCCTGATCGTCGCCTCGGGCCGTTCGCACCGACACGTCGGCGCCATGGCCGACCACCTGCTCCGCACGCTGAAGGACGAGGGCTATGGCAAGGTCCGGGTCGAGGGCCTGCCGCATTGCGACTGGGTGCTGATCGACACCGGCGACGTCATCGTCCACCTGTTCCGGCCCGAAGTCCGCACCTTCTACAACATCGAGAAGATCTGGGCGGTGGACTCGCCGCACCGGACGCCGGCCGCGCAGTAGCCGCCGGCTGACGGTTTACAGCGCCGCCGCGGACCTGTAATGGCCGCGGCGATGCGCGACGCGACCATCATGATTATTACCCGCAAATCGACCCGCCTGGCGCGGGGCGAAGCGGGTGCGTGCGCGGTCTAACCGGCACAAACTCCAGAAGCCCCGCCTGATGCGCGGGGCCTCCAGACGACCGGACCAGCCAAGCGACATCAGGCCTCACACCGAAGAGGTCCTTTCCAGATGTCCGTTCTCGAACAACTCCGCCCCGATGCCGCCGCCGTGCAGCGCGGGCTGTCCGTCGCCATCGTCGGCGCCACCGGCGCGGTCGGCGGCGAGCTGATCCGCGTGCTGGAGCAGCGGCAGACGCCGGTGCGATCCCTGCGCCTGCTGGCCTCGGCCAGGTCGGCCGGCCGCACCCTGTCGTTCCGCGGCGAAGCGGTGACCGTCGAGGCCCTCGGCGACGACAGTTTCGACGGTGTCGACCTGGCGCTGTTCGCCGTCGATTCCGACACCGCGCGGCTCTATGCGCCGAAGGCCCGGGCCGCCGGGGCCCTGGTGGTCGACAATTCCTCGGCCTTCCGCATGGACCTCGACACGCCGCTGGTCGTGCCGGAGGTCAATCTGGAGACCCTGCGCCACCACCGCGGGATCATCGCCAACCCGAACTGCGTGGCCATCCTGCTGACCGTCGCCGTCGCCCCGCTGCAGCGGGCGTTCGGGCTGCGGCGTCTGCAGGTGGCGACCTATCAGGCCGCGTCCGGCGCCGGCCAGCCGGCGATGGAGGAGTTGCTGGCCTCGACCCAGGCGCACCTGGCCGGCGAGGCCTATCCGCCCAAGGTGCTGCCGCACCCCTATGCCTTCAATGTCTTCAGCCACAACGACACCGTCGACCTCGAGACCGGCTACAACGGCGAGGAGGCCAAGGTGATGGCCGAGACCCGCCGCATCCTGGCTTCGGCCAGCCTGCCGATCGGCATCACCTGCGTGCGGGTGCCGGTGCTGCGCGCCCACACCATGGCGGTGACCGCCGAGTTCGATGCGCCGGTGCCGCCGGTGGCGGTGCGCGAGGCGCTGGCCGGCGCGCCGGGGGTGCGGATCGTCGACGACCGGGCCGCCAACCACTTCCCGATGCCGTGCGAGGCGCAGGGCCAGGGCGAGGTGCTCGTCGGCCGCATCCGCCGCGACCTGGGCGACCCGTCGGGCCGCTCCGTCGCCCTGCTGGCGGCCGGCGACCAGCTGCTGAAGGGCGCGGCGCTGAACGCGGTGCAGATCGCCGAGAAGGTGCTGCTGGGGTAAGACGGCGGCGATGAGAATCGCCATCGTCGCCATCGGCCGGCTGCCGCGTTCGCCCGAGGTCGAGCTCGTGAAGCTCTACGCCGAGCGGGCGACCAACGCCGGCCGGTCCCTGAGCCTGGGGCCCGTCGAGGTGGTCGAGGTCGAGGCGCGCAAGCCGGGCAAGGCGGCGGAGGCGGAGGCGCTGCGGCCGCACCTGGCGGACGCCCACGTCATCGCCTGCGACGAGCGCGGGACGGCGCGCCCGTCCCGCGCCTTCGCCGAGGAGATGGCCGTGCTGCGCGACCGGGGCGTCCGGCGGCTGGTGTTCCTGATCGGCGGCGCCGACGGCCTGGACCCCGCGCTGGTCGCCGAGGCGAGCGGCAAGCTGGCGTTCGGCCCGCAGACCTGGCCGCACGCATTGGCCCGCGCGATGCTCGCCGAACAGGTTTATCGTGCGGTCTCAATTCTGGCGGGTTCGCCCTATCATAGGGATTAGATGCGGACGGGAGTTCTCCTTGGCGGGTGCGGTGCGCTGATGCTGGCCGCCGGCCTGGGCGCGGTCGCCCTCGCCCAGACCGGCGAGCGGCTGGCGCGCCTGAACATCCAGGAGACCGAGCTGTCCGCCGAGCAGGCCCGCAACATGAACCAGCTGGCGCGGATGCTGTCGGTGCTGGAGCAGATCCGCCGCGACCCGCCGCCGGCGCTGCTGGTCTCGCCGGCCGACGCCAAGGACGCGGTGCGCGCCGCCATCCTGGTCAAGGCCATGACCCCCGAGCTGCAGGCGCGGGCCCGGGGCTATGCCACCGCCGCGGGCGAGATGATGCGCCAGCGGCGGCTGGCGGCGGTGCAGAGCGAGGCCCTGTTCACCACCGAGAGCCGGGCCGCCGAGGCGGCGCCGGAGGCGGACCTTGGCCTGCCGGCCCAGGTGCCCCTGCCCGGCGGCGTCCTGCGCGCGCCGGTCAGCCTGACGCGACCCGTCGCGGCGCCGCTGTCGCGCCGGTTCGGCAGCGACCTGCCCGGCGGCGGTAAGGCCAACGGTCTGAGCTTCCAGGCGCCCGCCAAGGCGCAGGTCGCCAGCCCCGGCGGCGGGACCGTGCAGTACGTCGGCCCGGTGAAGGGCTGGGGCGTGATCGTGATTTTAAGGCTGGCGGGCGGCTACCATCTCGTGTTGGCTGGCCTGGAGACACCGTCCGTCGTCGTCGGACAATCGGTCGCGCCGGGCCAGCCTGTCGGACGCATGCCGGATGGTCGACATTCGACTTCGGAACTCTATCTGGAGGTAAGGAACCAGGGAACGCCGGTCGATCCGGCGCCTTGGTTGGAAAATCCGGGCTGAGCGCCGACGGCGCCATGGGGGCCGGACAAAGCAAGGCGGCGCGAGCCGCAGAGGGAGCCTGAGCGAAGGCTATGAAGAAGTATCTCCTGATCGGCGCGTCGGCCTTCGTGCTCGGCGCTGGCTCCATGGCCTACGTCAGCCAGCAGGCGAGCGCGGCGGCGCCGTCGCGGGCCAAGACCTACCAGATGCTCGGCCTGTTCGGCGACGTGCTCGACACCGTCGAGCGGCAGTACGTCACCGACGTCGACGACACCAAGCTGATCCAGGCGGCGATCGACGGGATGCTGACGTCGCTCGATCCGCACTCCGGCTACCTCGACCCGTCCAACTTCGACGACATGCGCGACCAGACGCGCGGCGAGTACGGCGGCCTCGGCATCGAGGTCACCAGCGAGGACGGCGTGGTCAAGGTGATCTCGCCGATGGACGACACGCCGGCCGCCCGCGCCGGGGTCAAGGCCGGCGACTACATCACCGCCGTCAACGGCGACAGCGTGCTGGGCCTGACCGTCAACGAGGCGGTCAAGCAGATGCGCGGCAAGGCCGGCGAGACCGTCACCCTGACCATCGCCCGCGAGAAATCCGACCCGTTCGACGTCAAGCTGGTCCGCGAGGTGATCAAGCCGAAGTCGGCGACGGCCAAGATGGAAGGCGAGTTCGGCGTCCTGCGGATCTCGACCTTCAACGAGAAGACCACGGAAGAAGCCGAGGCGGCGTTCGCCGGGCTCAAGGCCAAGAACCCGAAGATGAAGGGCCTGATCCTCGACCTGCGCAACAACCCCGGCGGCCTGCTCGACCAGGCGGTGGCGGTGTCGGACCTGTTCCTGGAAGGCGGCGAGATCGTCAGCCAGCGCGGCCGCGACGCCCGCGACGTCGAGCGCTACAACGCCCGGGCCGGCGACATGACCGGCGGCATGCCGATCGTCGTGGTGGTCAACAACGGCTCGGCCTCGGCGGCGGAGATCGTCGCCGGCGCCCTGCAGGACCGCAAGCGGGCCGAGGTGGTGGGGCTGACGACCTTCGGCAAGGGCTCGGTGCAGACGGTGATCCCGCTGCGCGGCGGCATGGACGGGGCGCTGAAGCTGACGACGGCGCGCTACTACACCCCGTCGGGCCGCTCGATCCAGCGCACCGGCATCGAGCCTGACCTGGAGGTCGCCTCGACCCGCGAGGAGGCCCAGAACATCGCCAACCGGGCGTTCCAGTTCTCCGAGGCCTCGTTCCGCAACGCGCTGAACGCCGACGAGGGCAAGGCCCGCCGCGGCGCCCACGAGCCGGCGGAGGCGCCGCCGGAGAGCTTCGACGTCAAGAAGGACTTCCAGCTGGCGCGGGCCGCCGACGTGCTGCGCAACGGCTCGGTGGCGGCGACGCCCAAGCTGCCGAAGCCGACGGCCAAGCTCGCCAGCGTGGTCGGCGCGAAGTCGCCGGTCGCGGCGGTGAAGCCGCCGCAGGCCAACCAGGACTAGGACCGGGCGGTCTCGGTCAGCAACTTCCGGAGGCGGGCGTCGAGGGCGCCCGCCTCTTTCATTTCGCACTCCCAGATCGTCTCGACGCGCCAGCCGGCGGCCTGAAGGGCGGCGGACGAGGCGGCGTCCCGCGTGCGGTTGCGGCCGATCTTCGCCTGCCAGTACTCGGCGTTCTGCTTGGGCGCCCGCGCGCCACGCGCACAGTCGTGGCCGTGCCAGAAGCAGCCGTGGACGAACAGCGCCAACCGCCGGGCGGGCAGGACGACGTCCGGGGTGCCGGGCAGGTCCTTGCGATGCAAGCGGTAGCGCGCGCCGAGCGCGGTCAGCGCCCGACGCACCGTCAGCTCCGGCCCGGTGTCGCGCCCCTTGACCCGCCGCATGACGGCGGAGCGCTTCTCCGGCGGGAAGACGTCGGTCAGCTCAGAGCCCCTCGAAGAGGGCGGTGGAGACGTAGCGTTCGGCGAAGCTCGGGATGATGGCGACGACCAGCTTGCCGGCCATGTCGTCGCGCATGGCGACGTCGAAGGCGGCGGTCAGGGCGGCGCCGGAGGAGATGCCGACCGGGATGCCTTCCTCGGCGGCCGAGCGGCGGGCCATGGCGAAGCTGTCCTCGTTGGAGACCTGCACGACCTCGTCGATGACGCCGCGGTCCAGGATCGAGGGCACGAAGCCGGCGCCGATGCCCTGGATGCGGTGCGGGCCGGGGGCGCCGCCCGACAGCACCGGCGAGGCGACCGGCTCGACGGCGATCATGCGGACGGAGGGCTTCCTGGCCTTCAGCACCTGGCCGACGCCGGTGATGGTGCCGCCGGTGCCGACGCCGGCCACCACGGCGTCGACCCGGCCCTCGGTGTCGTTCCAGATCTCCTGGGCGGTCGAGACCCGGTGGATCAGCGGGTTGGCGACGTTGTCGAACTGCTGCGGCATCACCGCGCCGGGGGTGGCCTCGACGATCTCGCGGGCCCGGGCGACGGCGCCGGACATGCCCTTCTCGGCCGGGGTCAGCTCGAGCTTGGCGCCCAGCAGCAGCAGCATCTTGCGGCGCTCGATCGACATGCTCTCGGGCATCACCAGGGTCAGCTTATAGCCCTTGGCGGCGGCGACGAAGGCCAGGGCGATGCCGGTGTTGCCGCTGGTCGGCTCGACGATGGAGCCGCCCGGCTTCAGCACGCCGGTGGCTTCCAGGTACTCGATCATGGCGACGCCGATGCGGTCCTTGACCGAGGCGATCGGGTTGAAGAACTCGAGCTTGGCGACGACTTCGGCTTTCGGTTTCAGCGCCGCGGTCAGGCGCGGCAGCCGCACGAGCGGGGTGTCGCCGATGGTGTCGATGATGGAGTCGAAGATCCGGCCCCGGCCGGCGCGCTCGTAGCGGGCGGCGTCGTAGGCATGATCGGGGGTGGAATCCATGGCGGGCCTCTCGCGGCTCTGGTGACGACGTTCGCCGCGACCCTAAGCCTTCCGGGCGGGATTGGAAGCGGGCCGGCGCCCAAGGAATCTTGCAGGCGGCGTCAGCGGCTCTTCAGGCGCGAGCCGACGCCCTGGCCGGAGCGCCCGCAAGCAGCGGCTCGAGCAGGTGGGCGGCCAGCCAGCGGACGACCGGCGCGGCGACGCCGTCGCCGGCGACGTGCAGGGCTGCGGTCGCGGTGCTGGGCAGGCGATAGCCGTCCGGCAGGCCCATCAGCCGCGCCGCCTCGCGCGGGGTCAGGAGGCGCGAGCGCACCTGACCGGCGTCGACCACCACCAGCGCCTGGCGCGACGAGCCGCCCCGAGGCGTGCGCAGGCAGCCGGCGAGGCCGTCGAAGCGCACCTCGGCCCGCTGGACCGAGCGGCCCGCCTCCTTGCGGGTCCGGCGGAAGACGCCGCCGACCGCCCGCCCGCCGCGCTCGCGCAGAGCGTCGATGCGAGCGCGGTGCAGGGGCGCCATCAGGGCCAGCAGGCGCTCGGTCCGCTCCGGCGAATGCCACAGGCAGGCCTCGTCCGGCTCCAGGAGGGCGGCAAGGTCGGTGTTGCGCTTCGGCGGAGCAGGCGCGTTCCACCAGACCCAGCGCTCGGCGAGGTCCGGCGGCAGGGCCGCGTGGGCGGCGAGGACCGCGCGGGTGTGGAAGGCGCTGGCGCCGGTCAGCCGGGCCGGCGGCCCCTGGCGGGTCGCGATCACGAACACCCGGGGGCGCGACTGCGGCAGGAAGGCCGCCGCATCGATCTCCAGCGCGCCGAACCGGTAGCCCTGCGACGCCAGCGCCCGGGCCAGGGCGGCGAAATCGGCCCCG
>NZ_JBIIGK010000023.1:0-28939 GCF_044236515.1 Phenylobacterium sp. | reverse complement strand
TGGCGCCGGACTCGTCCTTGGCGAAACGCGTGATGAACTTCGACATGATCTCTCTCCTTGCGTGGCAAGCGCCTGGCGACCCCCGCCCCGCGCCGATAACTCACGCAAGTTACCCCGGCTCGCTTAACCGCAAGTAAAAAAGCAAGTGTTGCTTTTGATATATCTATGCTTAATCCGAGTTAATACTACTTTGCGTTAAGCAACTGCAGCGAATGCTGTCGTTCTGATCTTGGAAACTATAAATTCAGCCTCGGCGACATCGCGCCCGGCGAGCCGCCCCACCGTCTGCATGCCGATCAGGCTGTTGGTCAGGAACACGGCGTCGGCCTGGGCCAGCGCATCCGGACCGTCGCGGACCTCGCGGACGACAAGGCCGAGTTCGCCGGCAGCATTCAGAACCCGGGCGCGGGCGATCCCGGCCAGGACCCCGCAGTCGAGCGCGGGGGTGCTCAGGACGTCGCCGGACAGCCAGAAGATGTTCGCCGCCGCCGCACAGGCCACCTCGCCGCGCGTGTTGAGCATCACGGCCTCGTCCGCGCCCGCCGCCCGCGCCTCGCGCCGCGCCAGCACATTGTCGAGGTAGGACAGGGTTTTCAGGCGCGAGGTCGGCGAGGCGTCGTTGCGCCGAACCTCGGCGAGGATCAGGTGGGCCGGGCGTGCGGGGGCCGGGGCCGGAGCGGCGGTCGCGAACAGCACGGGGACGGGCGCCTCCGGCCGGTCCAGGCCGCGGCCGCCAGGCCCCGCCGTCAGGGTCAGGCGCACCGCGGCGCGTCCGCCAAGCAGGCCGGCGGCGGCCAGGGCCTGACGCATCCGCGCCTCGGCCTGAGGCGGGTCGGGGGGCGGCAGCCCCAGGGCCGCGCAGCCGGCCGCCATCCGCGCCAGATGAGGCTCGACGTCGCGCAGGACGCCGTCCTCGGCCAGCAGGGTCTCGAACAGCCCGTCGCCCAGCGTCAGCCCGCGGTCCGAAAGACCGATCGCCTCGCCTGTCATCATCACTCCGTGACTCACGCCGAGGTGATTAGGCGCAAACTCGCCGCGCTGCGCAAATTGGCGTCAGGCTTCTTCAGATAGAGGTCTGTCCCTGAAAAGCGCCTGCCGCGGCTTGCGGAGGTTGCGGCAGGCGCGATCAGGAAAACGCCCTCAGCGGAACGGCGGCTCGTCGAAGCTGCGCAGCTTGCGCGAATGCAGGCGCGCGCCCTCCTGACGCAACAGGTCGACCGTGGCGATGCCGATCTGCAGGTGCTGGCCGATCGCACGCTCGTAGAAGGCGTTGGCCTGGCCCGGCATCTTGATCTCGCCATGCAGCGGCTTGTCCGACACGCAGAGCAGCGTCCCGTAGGGCACCCGGAACCGGTAGCCCTGGGCGGCGATGGTGGCCGACTCCATGTCGATCGCCACCGCCCGGCTTTGGTTGAAGCGCAGGGCGCTGGACGAATAGCGGAGCTCCCAGTTGCGGTCGTCGGTGGTGACCACTGTGCCGGTGCGAAGGCGCCGCTTGAGCATCTCGCCGGTCTCGCCGGTCACCTGCTCGGCGGCGCGGTTCAGAGCCACCTGCACCTCGGCGATCGGCGGGATGGGGATTTCCGGAGGCAGGACGCCATCGAGCACGTGGTCGTCGCGCAGGTAGGCGTGGGCCAGCACATAGTCGCCGATCGTCTGCGAGCCCCGCAGGCCGCCGCAATGGCCGATCATCAACCAGGCCTGGGGCCGCAGCACCGCCAGGTGGTCGCAGATCGTCTTGGCGTTGGAGGGGCCGACGCCGATGTTGATCAGGCTGATCCCCGGCCCGTCCTCGGCTCGCAGGTGGTAGCCCGGCATCTGGTGACGGCGCCAGGCGCCGGCCGCGACCACCGCCTCGGGATTGGCGGTCTCGCGCGTCACCCGGACATGGCCGGCGGCCGACAGTTCCGTATAGGGCCCGCCGGCCCGTAACTGGTCGCAGGCCCAGCGCACGAACTCGTCGACGTAGCGGTGGTAGTTCGTGAACAGGATGTAGGGCTGCACGTGGTCGGCCGGCGTGCCGAGATAGTGGGCAAGCCGGGCGAGCGAGAAGTCGGTCCGCAGGCCGTCGAACAGCGCCAGAGGCCGTGGCCGGTCCGGCGTGCTGATCCACGCGCCGTCGGCGATCTCGTCGCCGATGTAGGCGAGTTCGGTCGACGGGAAGTGCCGGGCGATCTCGGCCGCCCCGATGTCGGCCAGGGCCAGGTCGGCCGCACCGTCGAGGACGTAGGGGAACGGGATCTCCTGTCGCGAGCGGCCGACGCTGAGCTCGACGTCGAAATCCTGGGCCAGCAGCGAGAGCTGTTCGATCAGATAGTCGCGGTAGAGCCCCGGCCGGGTTACGGTGATCGTGTAGTGGCCGGGATTGCCGATGCGGGCGAAGGCGCGGCCGATGCGCGGATAGGGCCGCCCGGCCGGCCAGGTCAGGCGCAGCTCGGGATAGACGTAGGCGCCGCCGGCCCGCACCTCCGGCCCCGGCGGACGGCCGCCGGCAAGGAACCCCTTCAGGTCCTCGCGCAGCGCCCCGACGCTGCGGACATATTCGGCCTCGAGCCGTTCGACAGCCTCTTGGGCCGAGATGCTGGACGTCATGCCTCGTTATACCGGGGCCGCGTTGTGGTTGCGAGACGGCGTCGCGGCAATGCGGGATGGACGTCACGCCGGTTCTTCGCGACAAAGACCGCCAACTGATCGTCTCGGGGGCCCGATGAACCGACTTTTCACCGCCTTCATCGTGGCCGCCATGGTGCTCGGCGTCGCGGTCGGCTGGACGCTGAACGTCACCCAGACGCCGGAAGAGGCGGCCGCCTGGGCCGGGGGCCTGTCGATCATCACCGACGTCTTCCTGCGCCTGATCAAGATGATCATCGCCCCGCTGGTGTTCTCGACCCTGGTGGCCGGAATCGCCCACATGGGCGACGCCTCGGAGGTCGGGCGGGTCGGGCTGAAGGCCATCGGCTGGTTCGTGCTGGCCTCGATTGTCTCGCTGACCCTCGGTCTCGGCATGGTCCACCTGCTGCAGCCCGGGACCGGCCTCGACCTGACGCCGCCGGACCCGGCGACGGCCGGGGCGGCGGTCGACGTTTCGAAGTTCACGCTGCGCGAGTTCGTGACCCACCTGGTGCCGACCTCGATCTTCGACGCCATGGCGCGCAACGAGATCCTGCAGATCGTGGTCTTCTCGGTGCTGGTCGGGGCGGCGGTGGCCGCGGTGGACGACAAGGCCCCGCAGGTCCTGGCCCTGGTCGAACAGGTCGCCCAGATCATGCTGAAGGTGACCGGTTATGTGATGCGGACCGCGCCGCTGGCGATCTTCGCCGCCCTCGCCGCCTCGATCGCGACGCGCGGGGTCGGGGTTCTCGTGACCTACAGCAAGTTCGTCGGCGGCTTCTATCTGTCGCTGGGCGTGCTGTGGTGCGTGCTGATCCTGGCCGGCGTGGTGATCGTCGGGCCGCGGATCCTGAAGCTGATCGGCGCCATCCGCTCGCCCACGCTGCTGGCCTTCTCGACGGCGTCGTCGGAGGCGGCCTATCCGCGGACGCTGGAGGAACTGCAGAAGTGGGGCGTCAGCCGCAAGGTGGCGAGCTTCGTCCTGCCGCTGGGCTACTCGTTCAATCTCGACGGCTCGATGATGTACTGCACCTTCGCGACCCTGTTCATCGCGCAGGTCTACGGGATCGAGCTGACGCTGGCCCAGCAGGTCACCATGCTGGGGCTGCTGATGGTGACCTCGAAGGGCATGGCCGGAGTGCCGCGGGCCTCGCTGGTGGTGATCGCCGCGACCCTGACCTACTTCAAGCTGCCGGAGGCCGGCATCGCCCTGATCCTGGCGGTCGACCACCTGCTCGACATGGGCCGGTCGGCGACCAACGTCGTCGGCAACTCGGTGGCCAGCGCCATCGTCGCCAAGTGGGAAGGCCAGATTGAGGAACCGGCGCCGGCCGGTAACCATACGGCTTAACCCGGGATTCGCCTCGTTCGGGCAGGCTGCGCGCTGAGGAGTCTTCAGCGCGCGTGCCCCATCCTGACCGACAGATCGCCGAGCTCACCGCCCGGGTGGCTGAGCTCGAGGCCGAGCGGGCCCAGACGCTGCGGCTGGCGCGCACGGATTCACTGACCGGCCTGCTGAACCGCGGCGCGTTCACCGCCGCCCTGGCCGAGCGGCTGGCCGCGGCGCGGGCAAGGGCCGAGACGGTCGCCCTGTTCGTCATCGACCTCGACCGCTTCAAGCACCTCAACGACACCCTGGGCCACCAGGCCGGCGACCTGCTGCTGGCCGAAATCGGCGCGCGACTGGACCGCAGCGCGAAGGCCGGCGACCTGACGGCGCGGCTGGGCGGCGACGAGTTCGCGGTGGTCACCAGCGGGGCGGACGTCCAGAGGCAGGCCGAGGCGCTGGCCGCCGCCCTGGGGCAGCCGCACTCGATCTATGGCCGCGCCGTAGCGCCCGGCGCGTCGATCGGGGTGGCGGTGTTCCCGACCGACGCCGCCGACGCCGCAGACCTGCAGCGCTTTGCCGACATGGCGCTCTATCGGGTCAAGACAGGCGGCGGGCGACGCTGGAGCGTCTTCGACGCTGAGCTGCGGGCCGAAAGCGAGCGGCGGCGGACGCTGGAAGCGGAGCTGCGCCGCGCCATCCCGGCCGGCGAGATCGAGCCCTGGTTCCAGCCGGTGGTCGAGGCCGCGGACGGCCGCATCGTCGGCGTCGAGGTTCTGGCCCGCTGGCGGCATCCCGAGCAGGGCCTCTTGAGCCCGGCCGCCTTCGTGCCGATGGCCGAGGAGCTGGGCCTGATCGGCCGGATCGACGAGGCGGTGTTCGAGGCGGCCTGCGCCCGCGCCGCGCCGTGGGTGAAGCGCGGGCTGATCGAACTGGTGTCGTGCAACGTTTCGCCCCGCGACCTGGTCGATCCGGGCTTTTCGCGCAAGCTGATCGGGCGCCTGGCGCAGACCGACCTGCCGGCCAGCGCCCTGACGGTCGAGATCACCGAGACCTTCCTGCTGCAGGACCTGGGCCTGGCCCGGCGGCACATCGAGCGGTTGGCGGCCAAGGGCGTGCAGATCGCGCTCGACGATTTCGGCACCGGCTATTCGAACCTGCGGGCGCTGATGCACCTGCCGATCCAGACGGTGAAGCTGGACCGCTCGCTGATCGCCGACGTGGCCCGCAACCCGCGGGTCTCGCGCCTGGTGGGCTCGATGCTGCACACCGCCCGGGCGCTGGGCGTGTCGATCGTCGCCGAAGGGGTCGAGGACGAGGGCCAGGCGCTGTTCCTGCGGGCCGCCGGCTGCGACCGCATGCAAGGCTATCTGTTCGCCCGGCCGATGCCGGCCGAGGCGATGGAGGCGCGGCTGCTCGCCGAGGCCTTGCCGGGGACGGCGCCGCGCCGCCGGGTCGCGGGCTGACCGATCACGACTTAAACGGAACCTCGCCGGTCCCCATATTGGCGGTGTTGAACGACGAGACGCTCCAAAGGACCATGCAAAACCATCTGCGCACCTTCACGCTCCTGGCGGCGCTGACCGCGCTGTTCGTCGGGGCGGGCTATCTGATCGGCGGGCCGACCGGCATGCTGCTGGCCTTCGTGTTCGCCGCCGGCATGAACCTGATCAGCTACTGGAACGCCGACAAGATCGTCCTGAAGATGTACCGGGCGGTCGAGGTCGACGAGCAGCATCCCGAGCCGCTGATCCGCAACTACGCCGCCGACACCCTCGAGCTGGCGCAGCGCGCCGGCCTGCCGCGGCCGCGCATCTACGTCATCGACCAGGACCAGCCGAACGCCTTCGCCACCGGCCGCGACCCGCAGCACGCGGCGGTCGCCGCCACGCGCGGCCTGCTCGGCATGCTGGACCGCCGCGAGATTCGCGGCGTCATGGCCCACGAACTGGCGCATGTGAAGAACCGCGACACCCTGACGATGACGGTGACGGCGACCATCGCCGGGGCCATCGGCGCGCTGGCCAACTTCGCCTTCCTGTTCGGCGGCCGCGACGAGGAGGGCCGGCCGACCGGCATGGTCGGGGCGATCGCGGTGGCGATCCTCGGGCCGATCGCCGCCTCGCTGGTTCAGATGGCGATCAGCCGCCATCGCGAGTACGCGGCCGATGCGGAAGGCGCGGCGATCTGCGGCGACCCGCATGCCCTGGCCGCGGCCCTGCAGAAGATCGAGGCCTACGCCCGCGGCGGCGCCTACAACCCGGACGCCGAGCGCAATCCCGCGACCGCGCACATGTTCATCATCAACCCGCTGGCCGGCCGCAAGGGCGACAACCTGTTTTCGACCCACCCGGCGACCCACAACCGCGTCGAGGCCCTGATGGCCCTGGTCGGAGGGATGGGGGTCGGCGCACCCGCCGGCCGCCGGGCCACCGCCGTTCCGGTTACGCGCGCGCAGCGCGGTCCGTGGGGAAGCTAGTCGACTAGCCCCGGTTGCGGGTCAGAAGGTCGGTCCAGCGCCACTGCGGCGTGCCGATCACCAGCCGGCCGGAGCCCGGTCCATCGCCGAGAGTTAGCAGGACCAGGCCGCGCATCGGCGCCTGGCGGCAGGACTCCGGAGCGAAGGCGACCTCCATGGTGATGGCTTGCCGGACACCGGCCAGGCCCTTGCCCGACTGGCCCGGGCTGCGCAGCCAGTCGCCGTTCCACACCAGGATCGCCCCGCGCGAGGCCGCGTCGGCGTCGGCGCGGGCCACGGCGGCGCGGACGTCCGGGTCGGCGCGCAGGGCGGCCTGCAGGCGGCGGACCATGTCGCAGGAGCCCGCGCCGGAACCGCCCGCCCCCGCTCCGCCGCCGCCGCCGCCCGAGCCGGCGGTGACTGCCCCGGCCAGCTGAGCCTCACCCAGGCGCGGCAACGGCGGCGGCTCGGGATCCGGCGTGGCGATCAGCGGCGCGACCTCGGCGACGGCCTTGGCGGGCCGCACCTTGACCTTCGGCGGCGACTTGGCGGGGGTCTTGGCTGGCGTCGGCGTCGCCGCGGCCGAACTGTTGGTCGGCGCTTCCGATGGCGCCGGCGGCGGCTCGGGGGGCGGCAGCGGCGGAGCGAGCGTCACGATGATCGGCTCGGCCTCGGCCGGCGGATCGGGCTCTGGCGCGGTCGCCAGGAACGCCAGCGGGATCAGGGCGTGCACGGCCACGCTCAGCGTACCGGCGAACCAGCGCCGCCGCGATTGTCTATCCCGAACCATCGGCAAGCCGGACCACGCCGGCGCGTCAGCATCGTGGCGCGGGTTCGCCACGTTTACGGCCAAGCTGACATTTTCCGGACACGCCCACGTCATTACGCCGCCATCCGGGAAGCGGCACCTGATGTTGGACGCCCGCAAGTGGCGTCTTGGCAGGAAGGAAGAAGATCTTGACCCAACCGCGATTCCGGGCCGCCGCCGTGACGGGCGTCGTGCTCTTGGCCGGGTTCGTGACCACGGGCTGCGCGAGCCACAAGTTCGTTCGCGAGAACATCGCCGTCGTGGATGGCCGCGTGTCCCAGGTCGACGGCCGCGTCACCCAGGTTGAAGGCACCGCCGGCGAAGCGCTGACCCGCGCCAACGCCGCCCACAAGCTTGCCGAAGGCAAGTTCCTCTACGAAGTGGTCCTGTCGGACGACTCCGTGAAGTTCCCGACAAACCGCCACGCCCTCTCGCCCGAGGCCGAGCAGCGGCTGGCCGAGCTCGCCCAGCGTCTGAAGGGTGAGAACCGCAACGTGTACCTGGAGATCCAGGGCCACACGGACGCGACCGGCACGCCCGACTACAACGAGAAGCTGGGCGAGGCGCGCGCCGAAGCGGTCCGTCGGTACCTCTCCAAGCAGGGCGTGGCGCTGAACCGGATGGCGACCATCTCCTACGGCGAGGACGCGCCCGTGGCGCCAAACGACGCGGCGGACGGCCGGGCCCAGAACCGTCGGGTGGCGATCGTCGTCCTGAGCTGACGACCGTCGTCGTTGCACGCCGGACCTCCGCCGCCCCGCGGCGGCGGTTCGGCGGCTGCGATTCCGATTGTCTCTTCCCGCGGCCCGAATAAGCTCAACTGCAATCGCAGTTTCGGGATCGTGGGAGGATCTATGCAGAGCTGGAAAAACGCAGCGCGGCTAGGGCTGGCCGGAGCGCTGGTCCTCGGCCAGGGCGGCGCCATGGCGCAGCCGGCGGCCAACGCCGACCTCGTCCTGCTGAACGGCAAGGTCATCACCGTCGACCGGCGCGACAGCGTCGCCCAGGCCATCGCCATCAAGGACGGCAAGATTCTCGCCGTGGGCTCGAACGCCGACATCGCGCGTCTGGCGTCCGGCGGCGCCAAGCGGGTCGACCTCGGCGGCCGCACGGTGACCCCGGGCCTGATCGACACCCACGCGCACCTGGTCAGCGGCGGGATCGGCGAGCGATATTCGATCATCCTTGGCGCCGACGCGGTGAAAAGCATTGCCGACGTGAAGCGCCTGGTGGCCGCCAAGGTCGCCGCCGCCAAGCCCGGCGAGTGGATCACCGGCAGCGGCTGGGACGAGGGCAAGCTGGCCGAGAAGCGCTACATCCACGCCGCCGACCTGGACGCGGTCGCGCCGAACAACCCCGTCGTCCTGACCCACACCACGGGCCACTACGCGGTGGCCAACAGCGCCGCCCTGAAGATCGGCGGCGTGACGCGCGACACCGCCGCGCCGCCCGGCGGCACCATCGACAAGAACCCCGACGGCAGCCTGACCGGCGTGCTGAAGGAGCAAGCGATGGGCCTCGTCCGCGACCATGTGCCGGACACCACTGACGAGCAGACCCGCGAGGGCCTGCTCACCGCCGCCCAGACCTTCGTGTCCGAGTGCGTCACGGCGGTGAAGGACCCGACGACCAATCCCCAGGCGTGGAGCGCCTACAAGCAGGTTCAGGCCGAGGGCCGCCTGCCGCTGCGGGTGTTCGCCCTGTGGGCCAATCCGAAGTCCGACGCCGACGCCCGCGCGCTGATCGCCCGCATCCAGGCGACCACCAAGCCCTATGAGACGACCGGCGACGACCAGTTGATCTCCGGCGGCATCAAGATGTTCATCGACGGCAGCGGCGGGGCGCGCACGGCCTGGATGCACGACGACTGGCACAAGGAGTTCACCAAGGTCGACACCGGCAACAAGGGCTATCCGATGGTCGAGCCGACCGCGGCCTTCGCCCGGCTGAAGATGTACCACGACGCCGGCCTGCACGTTGGGGCCCACGCCATCGGCGACCGGGCGATCGACTGGCTGGTGGATTCCTACAAGGCGGTCCAGGAGGCCAACCCAAAGCCCGGCCTTCGCCACTCGATCATCCACGGCAACACGCCGACGCCGCACGCCGTGGCTGTGATGGCCGACCTGCAGAAGCGGTTCGACACCGCCTATCCGGAGGCCCAGGCGCCCTTCATGTGGTACCTCGGCGATACCTATGCGGCGAACCTCGGCCCCGAGCGCGCGCCGAACCTGAAGCCGTTCAAGACCTACCTCGACAACGGCGTGATCTGGGCCGGCGGCTCGGACTATCCGGTGACGCCGATCCCGGCCCGCTATGGCCTGTGGTCGTCGGTGGAGCGGGCGACCCTGCTCGGCACCTACGGCAAGAAGCCGTTCGGCATGGCCAACTCCGTCGACGTGCACGTGGCGCTGCGCTCGTACACCGACTGGGCTTCGCGGCAGCTCTTCCTGGAGAAGAAGGTCGGCACCATCGAGCCGGGCAAGTACGCCGACCTCGCGGTCTGGGACAAGGACGTCTACGCCATCCCGTCCGACAGCCTGAAGGACCTCAAGTGCGAGATCACCTTCATGGGCGGCAAGCCGGTCTATCGGGCGGCGAGCGCCCCGGCGGTGTAGGACGCAGACGCGCGACTTTCCCTCCTCTCCCCCCGCGCAGCGGAGAGGGAGAGGGTTGGGAGAGGGGGCGGCTGGACCTTGCCGGCACGTAGAGGGCTCGGGGCGATCTTGCGCCTGCCCTTTATCCTCTCCCTCTCCGCTGCGCGGGGGGCGAGGAGATTGCTACTGCACCCGCTCCACGGAATAGCCGCGGGCGGCGAGCAGGGCCGGCAGGCCGTCTTCGCCGACCATGTGCAGGGCGCCGACGTTGACCAGTTCGACGCCGGCCCCGTCCATCTGCGCCGCCAGGGTGTCGGCCCAGCGCAGGTTCCGCTGCTTGAGCAGGGCGTCGTAGAGGCCAGGGTTGCCGTCGCGCAGGTCGCCGGCCAACTCGTCGCCGAGGCGGGCGAGGTCGCCCGCGGCCCAGGCGCGTTCCAGCGAGCGGCCGGGGGCCGGCGGAGCGCGGCGATTCCCGGCCCGTTCCTGGATGATGTCGGCGAGGTAGCGCAGCTCGGTCGGCTCGGAGAGGCCGGCGAACATCCGCGCCTGGTCTTCCAGCGACTCGAAGGTCCGCACCCGCTTGGCCTCGCGCCGGGCGACGCGGGTGACCGTCAGGTCGGCGCCGGCCTCGATCCTCGCGCCGCGTTCCAGCATCGGCTGCATCGACAGCATCAGCGCCGCCGCCCAAGGCCGCAGGTGGTCGATGCGGGCGAGGTCGACCTGGCCGCGCAGGGCTTCCAGGTCCGGAGCGGCGAGCTTGTCGCTGAGCGGCCGCTCGCGGTCGACGCCGTAGCGGGCGACGATCTCGCCGATGGTGCGCGGGTCGGCGCTGTCGAGGTCGGCCTCGAACCAGACCGTGCCGGCCCGGGCCAGGGCGGCGTTGTAGGCCGGGGTGCGCCAGTGCAGCGCCGGGTCGAGCGCGTGCAGGGTGCCAAACAGGTAGATTTCAGAGTCAGCGTCCTTCACCACCCACAGGGCGGGAGCCGCGAACGCCGGCGCGCCAAGGCCCAGCACCATCGCCGCCGCCAGGACGACCCTACGCAACCAAGCCAAGACACGCCCTCTCCCAAAGGCCCGATGGGAGGAGCGTCGCGGCTTCGCCGCCGCCTATTCGCCCCAGACCCTGAAGTGCTTGGATAGTTTCAGGCCCTGGCGCTGGTAATGCGACCCGAGGTCGCCGTAGAGGCGCACGGGCCGGTCAGTCAGCGGCTCGTAGACCAGCCGGGCGACGATCTGACCGTCCTCCAGGATGAACGGCGTCTCGTGGCTGCGGACCTCGAGCACGCCGCGGCTGCCCTTGCCGTGCGCCTCGTCGGTGCCGAACCCGGGGTCGAAGAAGCCGGCGTAGTGGACGCGGAACTCGCCGACCGACGGATCGATGGGCGTCATCTCGGCGGCCTCCATCACCGGGATCTCGACCGCCTGCTTCGAGGCCAGGATGTAGAATTCGCCGGGATCGAGCAGCAGTTGGCCGTTCTGGGGCGTCAGCGGCTCCCAGTAGAGACGCGGGTCGTGGCCGTCCTCCTTGTCGAGGTCGACGACGGGGGCGTGGCGGCGGCCGCGGAAGCCGGCGATCTCGCCGGTCAGGTCGACCCCGACGCTTTCGGTGCGCAGGCGCGGCGGCTCGCCCCGCTTCAGGCGCAACTGGTTGAGCCGGGTGCCCCGCCGGACGAGGACCGAGAAGGTCTGGGGCGCGATCTCGATATAGGTCGGGCCGGCATAACCCGCCGCCACGTCGTCGAAGGCCGCGCCGCCGTCGGACAGCAGGCGCACGAAGACGTCGACGCGGCCGGTCGAGCTCTTCGGATTGGCCCGGGCCGACACGCCGGCCGGCAGCGCCAGGCGCTCCTGCAGCTCGGCGATGTAGACGCAGCCCTTCTCCAGCACCGCGCCGGCCGCCAGGTCGAGTTCGTGCATGGCGACGTCGGCGATGCGCTGAGCGACCGTCTGGCCCGGCCGGGGCAGGAACGAGGCGCGCACCCGCCAGCAACGGGCGCCGAGCCGCAGGTCGAGGCTGGCCGGCTGCACCTGATCGACGTCGAAGCGCTCGTCGGCGTGGATCGCGCCGGCCGCGATGAGGTCGTCGATGGACTGGCAGGGCAGGATGCCCGGGCGGACAAGGTCGGTCATGGGCGGCGCAGCCTTAGCCGAGGCGGTGAGTCTTGCAAGGGCGCTGCTGAGCCCGGCCTCTTGACGGCGCCGCTCGATCGCCGTTGATGCCCTCTCTTTTCGAAGGAGGTCCGTCATGGCCGAAGATCCGCGCGACTGGGAAATCGAGACCCGTTCGGTGCGCGGCGGCATGGCCCGCACCCCCTATGGCGAGATTTCCGAGGCGTTGTTCCTCACCCAGAGCTTCTCCTACGACAGCGCCGGGGCCGCCGACCGCCGGTTCAGCGGCGAGGAGCCGGGGTTCATCTACCAGCGGTTCGGCAACCCGACGACGCAGATGTTCGAGGACCGGCTGGCGCTGATCGAAGGCGCCGAGGCATGCCGCGCCACCTCGTCTGGGATGAGCGCGGTGCACCTGGCGCTCACCGGCCTGCTCAAGGCCGGCGACCACCTGGTGGCGGGCCGGGCGCTGTTCGGCTCCTGCCGCTGGATCGTCGCCGAGCTGCTGCCGCGCTTCGGAGTCGAGACGACGTTCGTGGACGCCACCGACCTGGAGGCGTGGAAGAACGCGGTGCGGCCCAACACCCGCGTGTTCCTGATCGAGACCCCGGCCAACCCGCTGCTGGAGGTCACCGCCATCGGCGCGGTGGCCGAGATCGCGCACGCGGCGGGCGCCAAGGTGGTGGTCGACAACGTCTTCGCGACGCCGATCTTCCAGAAGCCGCTGGCCCTGGGCGCGGACGTGGTCGTCTATTCGGCGACCAAGCACATCGACGGCCAGGGCCGGGTGCTGGGCGGGGCGATCCTGGGCGACGCCGAGCTGCTGACCGAGACCTATCGCGACATCTTCCGCCACACCGGCCCCTCGCTCAGCCCGTTCAACGCCTGGGTGATGCTGAAGGGCCTGGAGACGCTCGAGCTGCGCGTCCGCCGCCAGACCGAGAACGCCGGCAAGGTCGCCGACGCCGCCGCCGCTCATTCGAAGGCGAAGTCGGTGATCTATTGCGGGCGGCCCGACCACCCGCAGGCGGCGATCATCGCCAACCAGATGACCGGCGGCGGCAACGTCCTGGCCATCGACCTGGGGAGCCGGGACGCGGCCTGGCGGTTCCTGGACGCGCTTGAGATCGTCGACATCTCCAACAACCTCGGCGACGCCAAGTCGATGGCCACCCACCCCTCGACCACCACGCATCGCTCGATGCCGGAGGCCGAGCGGCTGGCCATCGGGCTGACCGAGGGCTGGGTGCGGATGAGCGTCGGGCTGGAGGGCGCGAACGACCTGATCCGCGACGTGTCGCGAGCGCTGGACCAGGCCTAGACTCCGAGACGGCGTCTGCCCGCTACGCGGCCTCCAACGCCCCCGGCGCGATCTCGTACACGCGGCTGCAGAACTCGCAGGTGACGCGGATCTGGCCGTCGTCCTCGACCATGCCGGCGCGGTCTTCCGGCGGGAAGGATTTCAGCACCGTCTCGATGCGGTCCTGCGAGCAGCGGCAGAACGCGCGCAGGGGCTTGCCCTCGAAGACGCGCACGCCGTCCTCGTGGAAGAGGCGGAACAGCAGCTGGTCCGACGACAGGCGGGTGTCGATCAGCTCGTCCTCGCCGACGGTCTCGAACAGGGCCTGGGTGCGGGTCCAGGCCTCCTCGGTCGAGCCGCGGGCGTCGTCCTCGGGGATGTACTGGATCAGGACGCCGCCGGCCCGCCAGTGGGCGCCCTGGCCGTCGTCGGCCTGGCCGACGGCCAGGCGGATGCGGGTCGGGGTCTGTTCGGACTGGGCGAAATACTGTTCGGCGCACAGGGCCAGGGTCTCGCCCTCGATAGCGGTCACGCCCTGGTAGCGGTCCATATCCGGGCCCTGGTCGACGGTCATCAGGAAGACGCCCTCGCCGAGCAGGGCTTTTGCACCCGGGCGTTTGAATCCGGTCTGGAGTTGGGCGACCTCGTCCGGATCGAACCGGCAATAGCCGCGCAGGGCGCCGGTGGTGTCATAGTCGGCGACCACGTAGCGGACCGGGCCGTCGCCGCGGGCCTCGACCAGCAGGCGGCCGTCGAACTTCAGGTTGGAGCCAACGAGGGCGGCGAGCGCGCAGGCCTCGCCCAGCAGGTTGGCGACGACCTCCGGATAGTCGTGGGCGCGCAGCACCTCGTCCACCGACGGGCCGAGGCGGGCCAGGCGGCCGCGCACCGGCTCGCCCTCGATCTGGAAGACGGCGACGAGATCGTCGGGGATGGGGGTCAGTTCGGACATCGGCCCCATATAGGTCGCGCGGTCGGCTTGGGAAGTCAGCCGATGGCGCCGAAGCACCAGGCCAGGATCGACTTCTGGGCGTGGATGCGGTTTTCCGCCTCGTCCCAGATCAGGCTGCGCGGCCCGTCGATGACCTCGTCCGTCACCTCCTCGCCGCGGTGGGCCGGCAGGCAGTGCAGGAAGACGGCGTCCTGATGGGCGATGTCCATCAGCGCCTCGTCGACCTGGAACGGCTCCAGCGCCTCGATCCGCTCGTCGTGGTCGGTGTCGCCCATCGAGACCCAGGTGTCGGTGATCACGCAGTCAGCGCCGCGCACCGCCTCGCGCGGGTCGTCGGTGGTCGTGACGCGGCCCTGCATCTCCGCCGCGCGGGCCAGGTCGACCAGGTCGGGGTGATAGACCGCCGGGCTGGCGATCCTGAGCTGGAAGCCCAGCTTGGGCGCGGCGTGGATGAAGCTGGCGCAGACGTTGTTGCCGTCGCCGACCCAGGCGATGGTCTTGCCGGCGAGGTCGCCGCGGTGCTCTTCCAGGGTCAGCAGGTCGGCCATGATCTGGCAGGGGTGCCCCCGATCCGACAGGCCGTTGATCACGGGGATGGTCGAGGCCATGGCCAGCCGCTCGACGTCCTCGTGGACATTGGCCCGGATCATGATCGCATCGACCATCCGCGACAGCACGCGGGCGGTGTCCTCGATCGGCTCGCCGCGGCCGAGCTGCATCTCCGAGGCGTTGGAGATGATCACCGAGCCGCCGAGCTGGCGCATCGCCGCGTCGAAGGAGAAGCGGGTGCGCGTCGAGTGCTTCTCGAAAATCATCGCCAGGGTGCGGTCGGCGGCCGGGGCGTCGGCGTCGACCTTACCCTTGGGCCAGCCCTTGCGGGCCGCCTTGCGGGCCTTGGCGTCGTCGAGGATGGCGCGCAGGTCGGCCGCTTCCAGCCGCCACAGATCGAGGAAATGGCGCACGGGCTGGCTCACGCGGCGGCCTTCGCTTTCTGGCGGGCGGCCTCGCAGGCGCGCTCGAGCTTCTCGACGGCCTCGCGGGCCTCGTCCTGGGTGATGACCAGCGGCGGCAGCAGCCGCACACAGTTGTCGCCGCCGCCGGCGATCAGCAGGTGCTGGTCGCGGGCGAGCTGCATGAATTCGCGGTTCGGGGTCGCAAGCTTGACGCCGATCAGCAGGCCCTTGCCGCGAATGTCGACGACGACGTCCGGATAGCGGTCCTTGAGGCCGGAGATCTGCTGAACGAAATAGCCGGCGACGTCGCGCACATGGGCCAGCAGCTCGGGCTTCACCAGTTCCTCGACCGCCGCGATCCCGACCGCCATGGCCAGCGGATTGCCGCCGTAGGTCGAGCCGTGCGAGCCGGGGGTCATACCCTTGGCGGCGTCGGCGGTGGCCAGGCACGCGCCGACCGGGAAGCCGCCGCCGAGCGCCTTGGCCACGGTCATGATGTCGGGCGCCGCGCCCTCGGCCCACTCGTGGGCGAACAGCTTGCCGGTGCGGCCGAGGCCGCACTGGATCTCGTCGTAGATCAGCAGGGTCCCGGTCTCGTCGCACAGCCGGCGGATCGCCTGCAGGTCGGCCTCGGGCCACGAGCGCGCGCCGCCCTCGCCCTGCACCGGCTCCAGGATGATCGCCGCCGTCGTCGGGCCGACGAGCGCC
Organism: Phenylobacterium sp.; assembly: GCF_044236515.1. Classification (GTDB taxonomy): domain Bacteria; phylum Pseudomonadota; class Alphaproteobacteria; order Caulobacterales; family Caulobacteraceae; genus Phenylobacterium. The sequence goes on along the minus strand of NZ_JBIIGK010000023.1, from coordinate 13,117 downwards.
CGCAGGGCGTCGTGGTCGCCGAACTGGGCCGCGACGAAGCCCGGCATCTTCGGGCCGAAGCCTTCGAGGTAGGTCTCGTTGCCCGAAGCGTTCACGGCCGCCAGGGTCCGGCCGTGGAAGGAGCCGTCGAAGCCGATGATGTCGATCCGCTCCGGCTGGCCGTTCGCCCAGTGGTGCTTGCGGGCCGCCTTGACGGCGCACTCGATCGCCTCGGTCCCGGAGTTGGTGAAGAACACCACGTCGGCGAAGGTGTGGTCGGTGAGCAGGGTGGCCAGCCGCTCCTGCCCCGGAATGCGGAAGATGTTCGAGGTGTGCCAGAGCTTGCCGCCCTGCTCGGCCAGCGCCGCCACCAGCTTGGGGTGCGAATGGCCCAGGGCGTTGACCGCGATGCCGGCCATGGCGTCGAGATATTCCGTCCCGTCCTCGGTGATCAGGCGCACGCCCTCGCCGCGCTCGAAGGCCAGCGGCGCGCGGGCGTAGACGCCCATGATGTGGTCGGCGGGGACTGGCGGGGTGGGGGTCTCGGTCACCGAGAATGCCCTCCAAAACGGAAGCGTCCCCGGCGCGGCGCGACGGGGACTGGAAGGCTTGGCGTTGTCGGATGGAAGGCGGGGGGAGTCAATGTCGCTGTCGGAGGGGGGGGGCACCGCGCGTGCGGCTAGCGGGGGTCCGAAGCGGGTCGCCACGCCCGAGATCACGAACAACAGGGTCAGGCGCCAAGGGTTCAGAAGCCCCATCGGCCGCTCCAGCGCCGGCACGATGTGCGTGCTCTTCACGTGCCAGTCCCACGGCACGTAGAACATTCCGAGGTGATAGAGGATCAGCAGCAGGAAGGCGCCGACCCTCAGGGCGTCGAGGTCATGGCGGCGCGTGGCTGTCGTCATGTTGGGCCGCCCCCCGATGGCCTGGCCATGATGGACGATGTTCGGCAGGCGGCAACCCGCCGCCCTCGCCTCAGCCCCGATGCGGCGTGATCAGGTATTTCTCGCCGGTGCGCCGGGCGTTGTAGTTGGCGATGTTCGCCGGCTGCAGCGCCTCGGCGAGGGTCAGGTCGGCGGTGTAGTGGCTGGCGAAGGTGGTCGTGAGTTCGGCGGCGACGCGTTCGCGCAGCTGTCCGCCGCGGTCCGGACCGATGCGCTTGAGGAACGGGGTCAGCAGGAAGCCGCTGATCGACCAGGCGAAGCCGAAGGTGCGGGTGAACTCGGTCTTTCCGAGGTCGAGGCCGCCATAGATATAGACCTGTTTGAAGGTGTCTGAGCCGTAGCGGTTGTAGGTGGTCATCTTGCGGGCCGCCGCGGTCTCCATGCAGGCCAGGATCTGGCCGGCCTGCTTGCCGCCGCCGATGGCGTCGAAGGCGATGGTGGCGCCGGTTTCCTCGAGGGCGGCAGTCAGGTCGGCGAGGAAGGTATCGGCGCTGGAGTCGACCACGTGGCGGGCCCCCTGACCGCGCAGCAGCGCGACCTGCTCGGGCTTACGGACGATGTTCACCAGCTCGACCCCGTCCTTCAGGCAGATGCGGTTCAGCATCTGGCCGAGGTTGGAGGCGGCGGCGGTGTGGACGAGGGCGGTGTGGCCTTCGAGGCGCATGCACTCGACCATCGACAGCGCCGTCAGCGGGTTGACGAAACAGGAGGCGCCCTCGGCCGAGGTGGCGCCTTCCGGCAGCACCAGGACCTCGCGGGCGGGGGCGGTGACGTACTGAGCGTACATCGCGCCGCCGAGCACCGCGACCGTCCGGCCGAGCAGGTGCGCCGCGTTCTCGCCGGCGGCGATCACGACCCCGGCCCCCTCGTTGCCCGCGCCGAGGGACTGGTCCAGGCGCCCGCGGACGGAGGCGAGCAGCCGTTCGGGGACTTTCGCCGTCAGGGTCGGCCGCTCCGGCACGCCCCCCACGACGGCGGTCGCCAGGTCGGCGGGGCCGAACAGCAGGAAGAGGTCCGAGGGGTTGATGGGCGCCGCCTCGATGCGGACGAGCACGTCGTCGGGGCCCGGCGCGCGGGTTGGCTGGTCGACCAGCGACAGCCGCAGCTCGCCCGAACCGGTGATCTCGGTGCGCAGGGCAAGGCCGGTCGCGGGGATCTCAGTCGGCATGGTCGGCGTCCTTGAATGGCAGGGGCAGGGCCCGCTCCCCGTCTTAACGAATGCCGGCGCGCTCGCCAGCCCTTCGGCTCGCTTGCCGAGAGCGCCCGCCGCTGACTTACTCCGGGCGCGACGAACAAATTCCGGAGATTGCCGCGTGAGACCTGCTGCGAGCGCCGCCTTTGCGGCCCTGTTGGCCCTGGCTGGAACCGAGGCGCTGGGGCAGGTCCCGCTGCGGCCCGGCGTCGCCAGCACCCTGACCTGGCGAGGCGAGGAACAGGCCAGGGGCTTCCGGAGCATGGAGACTATCTACCGGACGGCGACGGTGCGGGCCGGGAGCAACGTGCGCGCCCTGCCGGCGGCGGCGCGCCAGATCGCACCGACGATCACCCTCGATGGCCGGAGCGTCAGCCTCGACGACTACATGCGGGCCAATCGGGTGTCGGGCGTGCTGGCGATCAAGAACGGCCAGATCGTGCTGGAGAAGTACGGCTTGGGGCGGACCGCGAAGGATCGCTGGGTGTCGTTCTCGGTGACCAAGTCGATCACCTCGACGCTGGTCGGCGCGGCGATCCAGGACGGCAAGATCGCCTCGCTCGACGCGCCGGTGTCGGACTCGCTGCCGGACCTGAAGGGCAGCGCATACGAGGGCGTCACGGTCCGCCAGATGCTGACGATGAGCTCCGGCGTGAAATGGAACGAGGACTACGCCGACCCCAATTCCGACGTCGCACGGTCGTCCCTTACGCGACCCGAGCCGGGGCGGAACGCCATCGTCAGCTATCTGGCCAAGCTGCCTCGCGAGCGGCCGGCCGGCGCGGCCTTCCACTACAACACCGGCGAGACCGACCTCGTGGGCGTGATGGTCTCGCAGGCGACCGGCAAGCCGCTGGCGGAATATCTGTCGGAGAAGATCTGGCGGCCGTTCGGCATGGAGCAGGACGGCGCCTGGTTGGTCGACCCCAGCGGGCACGAGCGCGGCGGCTGCTGCATCTCGATGACGCTGCGCGACTATGGGCGGTTCGGGCTGTTCATGCTCGAGAACGGCGTGGCGGGGGGTCGGCGCGTCCTGCCCCCGGGCTGGGTGGCCGAGGCGACCAGCGCCCAGATCCGCAACGGCGCGCCCGATCCCGGCTACGGGTATTTCTGGTGGCTTGAGCCGAACGGCTATGCCGCCAAGGGCATCTTCGGGCAGGGCATCTACGTCTATCCGGCCGACCAACTGGTGGTCGTGTTCAACTCGGCCTGGCCGGCGGCGGACGAGGACAGCGCCTGGGCCGCCCAGTCGGCAGTCGCCGCGGCGATCCGGGCCGCGGCGGTGCGGTAAGGGACCCGCCGCGCGACTAGCCGCCGCGGGCGTAGCGGGCGGTCTGGCCGGTGGCGATCGCCTGGGTCATGCCGTTCACCTTGCCTGCCCGGTCGCGGGTGAAGGTGATGCGCGTTGGGACGGCGGCGCCGTCGACGGCGAAGCGGTCGGAACCGACGGGTTTCAGGATCAGCGGCGGACGGCGGTCCTGGAAGACCTGCAAAACGCCGTCCCTCAGCGCGACGGTGCGCGCGCCATAGGCGCCGGCGTAGTCGGCGAGCGTAGCGGTTGGGGCGGCGGGACCGGCCGCCTCCAGCGCCCAGCGGGCGGCGGTTCGCAGCGCCTGCGATCCGGGGCCTGTGGCGATTGTGTTGAGGGCCAGCTGCTCGGCGCGGGCCAGGGCCTCGGCGGCGGGCGCGGAGACGTCGGGGATCACGCCGGTCCCTTCCCAGTTGGCGCCGGTGATCGGGTTCACCGGGCTGCCGTCGGAGACGAACACCGCAAAGCCGTCGCCGGCTGACGCGAAGTCGCCGGGGTTGGCCCCTCCGGCGCTCGGCTCGCCGACGATCACGGCCCGCCTGGCGGCTTGCAGGGTGTAGCTGAAGCTTTCGGCGGCGGAGGCTGAGCGGCCGCTGATCGCCACGAACACGGGCTGGTCCAGACGCTTGCCGGTCTTCGGCGGGGCGGGCGGGAGTTCGCGTTCGTCAGCCCCCTTGGTCCTGAAGGTGTTGTAGACGTCGGCGCCGTCGGGGACGAAGTGGCCGACCAGATAGCCGACCAGGGCCGGCGAGCCGCCGCCATTGTCGCGCAGGTCGAAGACCACGGCCGGGGCATGGGCGGTCATCGCCATTACTGCGTCGGCCGCCTGTTTCGCAGGGCTCTCGGCGGCCTCGACGTGGGCGAAGTAGCTCATGCGTACGACGGCCACGCCGCCCGGGCGGATCTCGACGGCGCGAAAGCCGTAGTTCTGCCAGGCCTGCGGATCTTCGGCCGGCGCGGGGGCAGGACCCGGAGCGGCGGCGGCCGTGGCGAGATCCGGCTTCGACCAGACCACCGTGAAATGGCCGTCGGCCGGGCGCAGGCGGTCGGTCAGGGCCTGGGCAAGGTCGAGCGGGTCGGCATAGCGGTCATAGGCGCCGCGGGCGGCCTCCGCCTTCAGCTCGGCAGCCAGCCGCTCGCCGCGCGCCGCGTCAAAGTAGCGGGCGGCGATCTGGTCGGCGACACGGGCGACGACATCGCGCGGCGCCGCCGCATGGGCGGACGTGGTGAGGAGGCCGGCGAAGGCGAGAGCCAGGATCGTGCGACGCATAGCGGTACCCCTGTGATGCAGGCGCCAAGGGAATCGCGGTCCGGTCGCATGCGCAAGGTCGGCGGCCGGCGGAACCTTAGCGGCAAGCCGGGGATTGCCTGCTCGTCATCACAAGGGAGCTTCGCATGGGCATCTTCTCGGCCATTCGCGACAAGATCTTCGGTCATTCGCGGGCCAACGCCGCGCCGACCGCCACCGCGAGCGCGCCGGCCGCGCCCAGGCCGGCGACGACCCCAGCGCCCGCCGCCGCAACGCCGGCCGCCACCCCCAGCACGCCCCAACCGGTCGACGTCGAGGCGGTGCTGACCAGCATGGCGGAGTACCAGGGTGGCGACGGCGGCAACTGGCGAACCTCGATCGTCGACCTCCTCAAGCTGCTGCAGATGGATTCCAGCCTGACGGCGCGCAAGGAATTGGCGGAGGAGCTAGGCGTCCATGAGGGCGAGGCCGGCTCGGCCGAACAGAACATCGCCCTGCACAGGGCGGTAATGCGCAAGCTGGCGGAAAACGGCGGCCTGGTGCCCGACAGCTTCCGCAACTGACGGGCGCTCCCTCCCCGCACCGGAGGAAGCGCCGCCAGCGTTGGTGAACGGCCGCGATCAGGCGGCGAGCCGCACCGCGTCGATCTCCGCCGTACCGTGGGCCACAGCGCGTTCGGCCCGCAAGGCCGCCTCCAGCGACCGGTCGCCGCCGCGGCGGGCCGCCTCGATCAGGGTGAGGTCGATGATGTCGCGCTGGGCGTGGCTGCCGCCATAGCGGGCGGACTGGTTGCGCACGCCGCGCAGGGCGTCGGCCGCCTCGGCATAGCGGCCTTCGCCGAAGGCGAGCAGGCCCTGCATCACCGGCCGACCGACGTCGGCGACGAAGCCGGCGTTGTCGCCGGGCGCGAACAGCACCGCGGCCTGCTGGGCGAGCAGCGCGCGCCCGGCCTCCATCCGGCCGGCGCCGACATAGGCCATCATCGCGTGGGCGTCGTCGAAGGCGTAGAGGCCGTGCGGCGCGGCGGCGTAGACGTCGGCCAGCGTTGCGAACCGTGCGCCGACGTCGACGCCGAGCAGGTGCAGCCGCCACAGCAGGGCGGCGGCGTCGACCATGTCCACCGCCATGTCGGACCGTGCGCCGTAGATCGGCCCGTCGTAGAGGGCGAGCACCTCGTCGATGTCGCCGAGCCCCAGGTGGAACAGCGCCAGGTGCCACCAGTTGTGGACCTGGAAGAAGCTGTCGCCGGCCCAGGCCTGCGGATCGGTGCGCATCCAGGCGACGCCGTCCTCGCGGCGGCCCTGCATCTCCATGACGTGGGCGACGGCATGCTTGGCCCAGCCATTGCGCGGCTCGAGGGCCAGGGACTGGCGGCCGGCGTCCTCCGCGCGAGCGTACTGGCCGCATTCTTCCAGGCCGAACGCCAGCATGCCGAGCACGGCGTGGTAGTCCGGCGCGGACGCCGACCAGTGCGGAAGGGCGCGGCCTATGCGGTCGCGCAGCATCCGGCTGTCGCCGCGGCAGAAGTCGACGAGCTGCCCGACCTGCAAGGCCAGGGAGTCGGTCGGCCAGGCGATGGACACATCCTCCAGCACCCGCCCCGCCTGCCGGTACTCCCCGGCGATCAGATGGCCGATGGCGGCCACGTGCCCGGCCTCGCGATCGTTGCAGGGCAGGTCCTTCATGGCCTCGTAGGTGTGGACACCGGCTTCCTGGGCGGCGGCGTTGGTGCCAATCAGGGCCATGTAGGCGGCGAGCGCCTGTCCCATGACGAAGGCCGGGCTGTCCTCGCAGGCGGCCTGCAGCAGGGTCATCGGGTCGCCGACGTAGCAATAATAGCCGTGCAGCGCCTGGCGGTAGGCGTCCGCGGCCGCGGCGCTGGCGCCGCTGACCGCCAAACCATGATGGTCGCGAATGGTCATTCTGGTGCTCCTTGTCTGGGGGCAGGAGCATCGCGATTGCGGCGCGGAGCTCTAGGGAGCGCCTGGTCGGTTCGCGCGCGGCCGCGAAACCCGTGTTATGCTAAGGGCTTGCATTCTGGGGCGCGACGGAAAGACGGATCATGGACGCGGGCGTCGCTGGAAAAACTGCACCGCCGGTACAGTCGGGAGAGCCCGGCAAGGGGGCCCGGACGCGCGAGCGGCTGCTCGACCTCGCCTATGAGGCGATGATCGTGAAGGGCCTTGGCGCGACGTCGGTGGACGAGCTGGTCGAAGCGGCCGGCATCACCAAGAGCGGCTTCTTCTATCACTTCCGGGACAAGAACGACCTCGCCCGGCAGGTGGTCGCCCGCTACCGGACGGCCAACGACGCCCAGCTCGACGCGCTGTCGAGGCGGGCCCGGGAGCTCAGCGAGGAGCCGCTGCAGAGCTTCCTGATCTTCCTGCGCCTCTACGCCGAGGCGATCACGGCGGAGATCGAGGCGGCGCCGGGCTGCCTCGTCGCCACGGTCGCCTTCCAGGAGCGGGCCTTCGCCCACGACGTGCGGCAAGCCAACGTCGAGACTGTCGACGGCTGGCGGACGCGGTTCCGCGATTGGTTGTGCGAAGCGGTGCAGTCGGCGCGGCCGAACGCGGCCGTCGACGTCGAGCTGCTGGCCGACGCCGGCTGGTCGGCGATCTTCGGGGCCTTCACCCTGGCCAAGACCGGCCGGCCGGCGAGCGTGGTCGCGAGCCAGGTGCTGCTCTATCGCGACGTCGTCCGGCGGGCGTTCGCCGAGGGCATCAGCCTGCCCAGCTGAGCCGGACGCCAAGCGGAACCTCTTTTATCGCACGCGGATTTCCGAGGCGCGGGGAACGGAAAGGGATGCCGATGGCCGACACCGTAAGCCACGACGAGATCGTCGCCCTCGAAACGTCCTACTGGGACGCCATGAAGGCCAAGGACGGCAAGCGGACGGCCGCGTTGTCGGGCGACCCGGCGTTGGTCACCGGCCCGCGCGGGCTGGCCAGCATCGACAAGGCGAAGATGGGCGCTATGACCGAAGAGGGCGCCTGGACGCTGGAGGCCTATGAGTTCGAGGACATCAAGGTCTCGGCCCCGGCCGCCAACGTGGCCATCGCCGCCTATGTCGTGCGCCAGACGGTGCGGATGAACGGCAAGTCCAGCGACTATCGCGCCGCCAACAGTTCGACGTGGGTCAGGGGCGCAGGGGGCTGGGAATGCCACGCCCACAGCGAGACCGTGCTTGGCGACGGGAACGCCGCCTGACGCCGCGGCTCAGCCGACCTGGAACACGCGGATGCGGACGAGGTCGGGCCGGCGCTCGCCGGTGGCGACGAACAGGTTCTCGGTCAGCCACTGGTGCGGCCCGGGGCCGACCTCGAACACCGGCGTCGTGCGGAAATAGACGAGGGCGGGATCGACGACCTCGCCGGCGGTCATCCGACGCACGACGTCGAGGGTCGCGCGGCGCACACCGCTGTTGATGATCCCAACGGTCGCGCCGTCGGAGAGGCGGATCGTGTAGCGGGCGACGAGCAGAGTGACGCCGTCAGGGCGGATCGTCTGCCAGTCCGCGCCGCCGGGCAGCACCTCGCCGGTGATTGCGCCGCTGACGTCGCCGCCGGTGATCGGGATGACCCGCCGGCGTCCGCCGCCGACCTCGCCCAGTTCCTGGGCCGGGGCGACGCGGATCGACAGGTCGAACTTGTGGGTCAGCGCCGGCGGCGCGGCGCGGCCCTGCGCCAGCGCGGGAAGCGGGGCCAGCAGGCCGGCGGCGATCAGGGTGCGGCGGGTGGCGGCGGGGTTCATCAGCTCTGGCTCCGAGATGGCGGGCCCACGCTATGGCCGCCCCGGGGGTGCGACAAGCTGTCTGGCGGATGAACGAACCGCTCCAGATGGGTTCACAGCGGCGCCGTTAGGGTCGGTTCATGGTCGCTGGATCCTTCGACGGATCCGGCGCACGCAACGAAAGGAAGGTTAGCCATGACCCGCAAGTTCACGAAGACCGCGATGATCCTGACGGTCGCCGGCGCCGTGGCGTTGCCGGCCGGCCAGGCGGCCGCCGGGACCTCGAAGACCGAAAGCGCCCTGATCGGCGCCCTGCTGGGCGGCCTCGGCGGCGCGGCGGTCGGCAACGGCAGGGGCGAAGCGGTCGCCATCGGCGCGGTCGCCGGCGCGGCCCTGGGCGTCGCGGTCGACAAGGGCAACGACCGGCGCAAGTACCGCAACGGTTATCGCTATCGGTCGGCCCAGCCCTACTACCGGGACAGCCGCTATCGCAGCTACGACCGGGGCTACTACGGCCGAGGCTATGAGCGCAGCGGCTACTACAACAGCCGCTGGTAAGCTGTCAGATCAGCAAGGACGAAGGGCGTCGCGCGAGCGGCGCCCTTTTCCGTTCCGGATCAGCGGCGGCGGAACTGCGGTCGGGCCCCTGGGCTGGCCGGACGGCTGCCCTCCGGCTTGTGCCGGTAGGTGATGCGGCCGCGGTCCATATCGTAGGGCGTCATCTCGACGGTGACGCGATCGCCGACCATCGAGCGGATGCGGTTCTTCTTCATCTTGCCGGCCGTGTAGGCCAGGATCTCGTGATCGTTCTCCAGCTTCACCCGGAAGCGGCCTTCCGGCAGCAGCTCGGTGATCTGGCCGTCGAATTCGACTAGTTCTTCCTTCGCCAAAGACAGGCTCTCCTCTGAGGTGGAGCGGCTTTTACCGGAATCCGCCGCCCGCGTCTTCTGCTGCGTGCAAACGCAGTTCAGCGCTGCGGCGCTCCTCGGCCTCGGCCATTTCGGTCCAGCGGTTGGCGGCGGCGACGTTCTGGAGCCGCGGCTGCTCGAGCACGCAGGCCGCGGCGGCCGCGGTCGCGGCGTCGGCGCGGGCGCGATACTCGCGGGCCCGGGTCTCGGATTTCTGCAGGGACATCGGAGCCTCCGGAAAAAGGAAGAGCCGGCTCAGAGAGCCGGCTCGCCGCATCAGATGGCCTGGAGCTGGCCGGCCGACATCTTGCCGCTGCGCGCGTCGCGCTCGAGCTCGAAGCCGATCCGCTGGCCCTCGTCGAGGCCGCGCAGGCCGGCGCGTTCCACCGCCGAGATATGCACGAACACGTCCGCGCCGCCCTCGTCCGGCTGGATGAAGCCGAAGCCCTTTTGACCGTTGAACCACTTCACGGTGCCGTTTTGCATGGTTGTCCCTTTCCGGACATGAGTTCTCGCGCCCCAAAATGAGGTCGAGATCAAAATTTCGGATAGGGTCGTGAGGCTTTCCGGAGGCGATACCTTGAAGATCGCCAGGGGGTCGCGCGAACCAAAACGAGTTCTGACACGAGGAATAATAAGGTTTTTTGGCTGAAAACGCAAGCCGCGGCGCAAACCGCCGCCTCGGGCCTGCGGATTATTGGGAGCCCAACCGCCGGATCGGGTTCGAAAACCCGACCCGGCGCGGGATCGATCAATAGGCGTTTGCGATCACCTGGGCGATCAGCCCGCTGGCCAGGGCCATCAGGACGAAGTTGCCGTCGGCATAGACCCAGCGGTGGCCGCGGGGCGCGGCCGGCAGGCCGTAGTAGTAGGGGTCCTGGACATAGTAGCCGCGGTAGTTGCGCGGCACATAGGCGCCGCGGCGCCAGGCGTAGCCGGGCGTCACCCGCTGATAGCCGTAGCCCGGCGCGTACCACATGCCGCGGCGGGCGCCCTGATAGCCGCGCCATTCGGCCCGGTCGCGCCAGGTGTCGGCCCGGCGGCGGTCGTAGCGCAGTTCGCGGCGGCTTTCGCGCAGCTCCTGGCGGTCGCGTTGGATCTCACGCCGCTCACGCGGGGTGACCACGCCGTCACGGCGCGCGTCCCGCTGAGACTCGCGCAGGTCGCGACGGTCCTCGCGGACGTCGCGCTGAGATTCACGGACGTCGCGGTTCGGCTGGGCCGAGGCGGCCAGCGGGGCCGCGACGGTGGCGAGCGCAGCGGCGGCCAAGATCAGATGCTTCTTCATGGGAGGGCTCCTTATCGCCAGGCATTGATCGTCCCCCGCGCCTGAACCTCGATTGAACCCGCCAAGCTCGACTTGGTTCATGTCCACGGTGAAGTAAGCTCACGCCGATGACGACGCTCTACATCGACGCCGACGCCTGCCCGGTGAAGGACGAGGTCTACCGGGTCTCGGACCGCTACGGCCTGCCGGTCTTCGTGGTCAGCAACAGCTGGATCCGCACGCCGGGCGGGGCGCGGATCACTCTGGTGGTGGTCGACGAGGGCCCGGACGTCGCCGACGACTGGATCGCTGAGCGGGCGGGTCCGGGCGACGTCGTGGTGACGGCCGACATCCCGCTGGCGGGGCGCGCGCTGGAAGCCGGCGCCCAGGCGCTGCATCCGGCCGGAAGGCCGTTCACGGCGGACAACATCGGCGGCGCCCTGGCCGGACGGGCGATCGGCGAGCACCTGCGCTCGATGGGCGAGACGACCTCCGGGCCCAAGCCGTTCGCCGCCGCCGACCGCTCGCGGTTCCTGCAGGCGCTGGACGCGGCGGTGGTGAGGGCGCGGCGGGCGGCGATCAGCTCTTGATCTTGTAGCCGACCCGGAACGCCTGGAGGCAGGCGAGCCCGGTCGCCAGCACCAGCGCCACGGTCATGGCGACGCCGATGGCCAGCGAGCCTTCGGCCTGACCGACGAAGCCGTAGCGGAAGCCGTCTATCAGGTAGAAAAACGGGTTGAAGTGGCTGGCTGTCCGGAAGGGTTCGGGCAGGCGCTCGACCAGGTAGAAGGTGCCGGACAGGAAGGTCATCGGCATGATCACGAAGTTGGTCACCGCCGCCATGTGATCGAACTTTTCGGCCCACAGGCCGGCCAGCACACCGATGAAAGCCATGATCAGGGCCGCGCCGAGCCCGAAAAAGACGATGGCCCAGACGTGGGCCACCGGCAGGCGGGCGAACGGCAGCACGGCGATCAGGCTGACCGCGCCGACCACGACGCCGCGGGTCGCCGCCCCGAGGCCGAAGCCGGCGACATGCTCGGCCGGGGTGAGCGGCGGGGTCAGGAAGTCGCCCATCAGGCCGTTGAACTTGGCCTGCAGCAGGCTGGACGAGGAGTTGGCGAAGGCGTTCGACAGGATCTGCATCATGATCAGCCCGGGGGCGACGAAGGTCCCGTAGGCCACGCCGTGCACCTCGCGCCCGCCGCCGACCGCGACGACGAACACCAGCATGTAGAGCAGGGCCGTCACCACCGGCGCCGCCAGCGTCTGCATGCCGACCTTCAGGAACCGCCGGACCTCGCGCAGGTAGAGGGTCTTCAGCCCCTCCCAGTTGACGCCGGGGTAGTCGCGGGGCTGGGGCGGAATGACGGCGTCCTGCATGCGGCTGATGTGCGCCGCCGTGGGCCCGGCTGCAAGCCCACGCCTGAAGGGCGCCGCACCCCCTACATCTTGTTCCTGTGGACAAGGCCGATGGCGCCTATTGTGGCCGTTAGGGAGTTGTTTACTACTGATGGTGGTTGGTGGGCGGCGACGCTGCTCGGCGCCACAAGATGTTGATCCGTGTCGCAGGGGTGCGCCGGATCCCTTGGCTGGGAGAGGGCAAATGGGTTGGACGGACGAACGCGTCGAGCTGCTCAAGAAGCTCTGGCAAGACGGGCTTTCGGCGAGCCAGATCGCCAAGCAACTGGGCGGGGTCACCCGTAACGCGGTGATCGGCAAGGTGCACCGGCTGGGCCTGTCGGGCCGCGCCGCGCCGTCGAAGCCGGCCCGCACGGTCTTCAAGGCTCCGCGCCCGGCCCGCCCGGCGGCGGCCCCGTCGGCGCCGCGCCGGATCGCCGAGGCTGCGCCGCTGGCCGCCCAGCCGTCGCCGGTCCGCTACGTCGAAGAGGCGCCCGGCACCGCGACGGTGCTGACGCTCGGCGCCCACATGTGCAAGTGGCCGATCGGCGATCCGGCCCTGGACAACTTCACCTTCTGCGGCCGCCGCTCGGGGGAAGGCCCCTACTGCGTCGAGCACAGCCAGGTCGCCTATCAGCCGGCGCAGGCCAAGAAGAAGGCCAGCGCCGCCGAGCTGGCGCGCAGCCTGCGCCGCTACATCTGAGGTTCCGCTCCGGCGGTTTAGAGATCCGTTGGGGATGGGGGGCGCGTTGGCCGGTTTCGCCGGCCGGCGCGCCCTTTTCTTTTGCCGCCGCATTGTCCTGCGCCCGGCATTTCCCGATAGGATCGCGCCATGACCGACGCGGACAGCAGCCCAGAGGCGACCAGCAACGGGGCGACCGGCAACGCTCGCCCCTACTCCGTCTCGGAACTGGCCTTCGCGCTGAAGCGGACGCTGGAGGACGCCTATGGCTTCGTCCGCCTGCGGGCCGAGCTGTCGAAGGTCACGCACCATTCCAACGGCCACGTTTACCTGACCCTGAAGGATGAGCGGGCCGCCATCGACGGCGTGGTCTGGAAGGGCCAGGTGCGCACCTTGCAGGTCCGCCCCGAGCAGGGCCTGGAGGTCGTGGTCACCGGCAAGATCACCACCTATC
>NZ_JBIIGK010000126.1:0-8789 GCF_044236515.1 Phenylobacterium sp. | reverse complement strand
GTGATGAACAGAATCGGGAAGGACCCGCGCGTCATCCGCAATCTATAGGGCTGTGGCCGCTGGCGCTCCACCGCCCGCTCGCCCAAATTGCCGTTATGAACCGCATCGCCCGCCTTTCCAGCCGCGCCCTGATTGCCGTCGACGGCCCCGACTGGCGCAGCTTCCTTCAGGGTCTGATCACCCAGGATGTCGAGACTGTGGCGCCGGCCGAGGCGCGGTTCGGCGCTCTGCTGACGCCGCAGGGCCGGCTGCTGTGGGACCTGTTCGTGGTCGGCCGGGCCGACGGTTGCTGGCTCGACGTCGCGGCTGACGCGCGCGAGACCATCCTCCAGCGCCTGGCGATCTATCGCCTGAGGGCCAAGGTCACCCTGGCCGCGGACGACGCGCCGGCGTTTGCGGCCTTTGGCGCCAATGCCCCGCCCGGTCCCGATTGGCTCGCCGACCCGCGACTCGCCGACCTCGGCTGGCGCGGTTACGGCGTCGCGGCCGCGGCCGACGCGACCGAGGCCGACTACGAGGCCCACCGCCTGGCCCTCGGCGTTCCCGGCCCGGCGGACTGGGGCTCGGATCGCACCTATCCCATCGAGGCCAACTTCGACCTCCTCGGCGGCATCGATTTCAAGAAGGGCTGCTTCGTCGGCCAGGAGACCACCTCGCGCATGAAGCGGCGCGGCCAGGTCAAGTCGCGGATGCTGCCGATCGTCTTCGACGGTCCGCGGCCCGCCCCCGGGGCGGAAGTGCTGGTCGGAGAGCTGCGCGCCGGCGAAGCCCTGTCCGCCGCCGACGGCCGGGCCATGGCCCTGCTGCGGCTCGACCGCATCGAGGCGGGCGGCCTCGCCGTTGACGGCCGCCCTGTCCGGGTCGAGCGGCCCGCCTGGTTCGTGCAGGCTCTTGGGGATAAGGCGGCCTGAAGCGGCGGCTGCGACGCGACGCCCCTTGAGGTTCCCGGTCGCCTCGGCTGAGAGTGCGGCCGATGACGGTTCCGGATCCGCATGCCCTCGATGGCCGCCGCTGCGCCTGGCCGGGCATGGTCGGAAACGCGCTGTACGAGCGCTATCACGACACCGAGTGGGGCGTGCCGGAGTACGACTCCCGCGCCTTGTGGGAGAAGCTGGTCCTTGACGGCTTCCAGGCCGGACTGGCGTGGATCACCATCCTGCGCAAGCGCGACGCCTTCCGCGCCGCCTTCGACGGCTTCGATCCAGAGATCGTCGCCGGCTACGGCGAGGCCGACCGGGCACGACTGATGGCCGACGCCGGCATCGTCCGCTCAAACGCCAAGATCGACGCCGCCATCGCCGGCGCCCGGATTTATCTGCGGATGCGCGACCGTGGCGAAGACTTCTCCGAGTTCTGCTGGAGCTTCACGGACGGCAAGGTCGTGCAGAATCGCCGCGCCTCGATGGCCGACATTCCGGCCCAGACCCCGCTCGCTGTCGAAGTCTCCAAGGCCCTGAAAGCCCGCGGCTTCAAGTTCGTCGGCCCGGTGATCGTCTACGCCTGGATGCAGGCGGTCGGCATCGTCAACGACCACCTGACCTGCTGTGCGCGGCATGACGACGTCAAGGCGTTGGCCCGTGGCTAAGGGCCCGACCATGCTGCTGGAGAAGGCCTTTGTCGGCGGCCTCGTCTGCGGCGTCGACGAGGCCGGTCGCGGTCCCTGGGCCGGTCCGGTTTGCGCCGGGGCGGTGATTCTCGATCCGAACCCGCGCAAGATCCCCAAGGGGCTCGACGATTCCAAGAAGCTCAACGCCCGGACGCGCGAGACGCTGGAGGTCGAGATCAAGGCCAGGGCGGTCGCGTGGGGCGTCGGCTTCGCCTCTGTCGAGGAGATCGCCAGCCTCAACATCCTGCATGCCACGGGCTTGGCCATGTGCCGGGCGATCGAGGCGATGTCCGTCCAGCCGACCTTCGCCCTCGTCGACGGCAACTACCGCTTCAAGCTGCCCTGCGAGGTGAAGACCGTTGTCGGCGGCGACGCCAAGTCGAAGTCGATCGCCGCCGCCTCCATCCTGGCCAAGGTGGCGCGCGATCGGCTGATGACCGAGATGGACCTGGTCTATCCCGGCTACGGCTTCGCTAGTCACAAGGGCTACAACGCACCGGCTCACCAGAAGGCCTTGCGAGAACTCGGCCCCTGCGAAATCCATCGAATGACATGGACTCCGGTGAAAATGCTACTCGCGGGCGAAGGCGGCACGCAGGAAGAACTACCTTTCGGCGAGTAAACTGAAGCGGCAAGGATTGCTTAATCCGCCGTCCTGCTAGTCGCGGCTTCGCGAAGGGCGCCGCAATGCTGCAAGTCATCGGTTGTGTGACTGAAAACCACGACCTCGGATTGGTCTTCGTCTCGGCGGTGATTTGCGCCGTGGCGTCGTGCGCGGCCTTCGGCTTCCACCGCCAGAGCCGCAAGGCTCGAGAGGGCCTGCGATCGAGCTGGCTGATCCTCGCCGCCCTCGTCGCCGGGTCGGGCGTTTGGGCGACCCACTTCATCGCCATGCTCGCTTACCAACCGACTCTCAATGTCGCCTACGAGCCGATCGGCACCATCGCCTCTCTGCTGCTGGCGATCCTCGGGATGGCGGCGGCGTTCACTCTGTCGCTGCGCCGCCCTGACCTGCTCGGGGTCGTCGAAAGCGGCGTCGCCGCCGGGCTCAGCATCGCCGCCATGCACTATGTCGGTATCGCGGCGATCCGCACCAACGCGGCGCTGACCCTGGCGCTGGTGCCTGTCGTCGCCTCGATCGCCCTCGCCATCCTGGGCGGCGTCGCCGCCTTCGCCGCCGCCCGTCGGCGCTCGTGGATCGTCGCCGCGCCGATGTTCCTGTTCGCCGTCTGCGGCCTGCATTTCACGGCGATGAGCGCGGTGGTGCTGACCCCGGATCCGACCATCCTGGTCCACGGTCCGGCTATTGGCCGGACCCTGCTCGCCGTCGCTACGACAGTGCTCGCCGGCCTCATTCTGACCGCCGCGGTGGCCCTGGTGATGATGGAGCGGCTCGCCCAGCGCGCCGCCCTGCAAAGCGTGCGCGGCGCCCTCGACACGGTTCCGGCCGGCCTCGTCTTCTATGACGCTGAGGGCCGGTTGCAGAACTGGAACCACGCCATGGACGGCTTCATGGCCGACATTGGCGTCACGCCGCGCGTGGGCATGAGCCGTAGCCTGATCCTGTCCCAGGCCAAGGCGGCGGGCTGGTTCGATTTCGCCGACGCTGACGCTCTCTCCGACGCCGGCGAGTGGCGCAGCCGCGCGGCCGAATTCCGCCTGCCGGACCACCGCTGGATCCGCCGCGAGGACTTTCCCACCGCCAGCGGCGGCGGCGTCACCGTCCTGACCGATGTCACCGAACAGCGGCTGCAGACCGAGGCCCTCGCCGCCGCCCGCGACGCCGCCGAGGCGGCGAGCCGCGCCAAGAGCGCCTTCCTGGCCAACATGAGCCACGAGATCCGCACCCCGCTGAACGGCGTGCTCGGCATCGCCGATGTCCTGGCCCATAGTGGTCTATCGCCGAAACAGGCCGAGCTGGTCGGGGTCATGCAGTCGTCGGGCGCCCTGCTCAACGCCTTGCTGACCGACCTCCTCGACCTCGCCCGCGTCGAGGCCGGGGTCGAGGCTCTGGAACCGGAACCGGCCAACCTCGCCGCCATCGTCTCGTCGGCGGCCGACCTGTTCTCCGGCCGGGCGGCGCAGAAGGGCCTGAAGCTGCGCGCGGCCATCGATCTCGGCGAGGAGACCTGGGTCAATTGCGATGGCCGGCGCCTGCGTCAGGTGCTCGGCAACCTCCTGAACAACGCCGTGAAATTCACCGACGCCGGCGAGGTGATGATCTCGGCGGTGCGCTGCGACGACAAGGTGATGTTCGCCGTCACCGACACCGGCCCGGGCTTCGACGAGGCGACCAAGGCTGGCCTGTTCGGCCGCTTCCAGCAGGCCGACGACAGCTCCACCCGCCGGCACGGCGGCGCGGGCCTCGGCCTCTCGATCTGCCAGGAATACATCCGCCTGATGGGCGGCGAGCTCGACTGCGTCAGCGTCCCGGGCCGAGGCTCGACCTTCGCCTTCACCCTCGACCTGTCGCCGATCGCCACCCCGGCCGATGCCGCGGCCGAGCCGCCGAGCGCCGAGAGCGGCGGCTTCCGCGTGCTGGTCGTCGACGACAACGCGGTCAACCGCAAGGTGCTCGGCCTGATCCTGGAATCGGCCGCCATCGGCCATGTCGACGTCGAGGACGGCGCCCAGGCTGTGACCGCGGTCGAGGGCGGGGCGTTCGACGCCATCCTGATGGACCTGCAGATGCCGGTCATGGACGGCCTGGAAGCCACGCGCCGCATCCGTGCGCTGGAGCAGCGTGACGGGCGGCCGCGCACGCCGATCTTCATGGTTTCCGCCAACTGCCTGCAGGAGCACATGGACGCCGGGCTCAGCGCCGGGGCCGACGGGCATTTGTCGAAGCCGGTTTCCGTGTCGGAACTGCTGGCCGCCCTCGGGCGTCCGCGGCCGGCGCAGGCGGAGGCGGCTTAACCTCTCGTTGACCATAGCCGTTAGGTCGGCCTTCACCACGTCGGGCGATCCTGCGCCTTCTGATCCAAGGGCCGTCCCTCAAGGTTTTGGCATGCGCGTTCCCGTCGACACCATCATCCAGGGCGATTGCCTGGAGGAGCTTGCGAAGCTCCCCGACCGCTCGGTCGACCTGGTGTTCGCCGACCCGCCCTACAACCTCCAGCTCGGCGGCGACCTTCTGCGGCCGGACAATTCCAAGGTCGACGCCGTCGACGACCACTGGGACCAGTTCGAGAGCTTCGAGGCCTACGACGCCTTCACGCGTGCGTGGCTCAAAGAATGCCGCCGGGTCCTCAAGGACGAGGGCGCCTTGTGGGTGATCGGCAGCTACCACAACATCTTCCGGGTCGGCTCGGCGCTGCAGGACCTCGGCTTCTGGATCCTGAACGACATTGTCTGGCGCAAGGCCAACCCGATGCCGAACTTCAAGGGTACGCGGTTCACCAACGCCCACGAGACGCTGATCTGGGCGTCCAAGGCGCGCGGCGGCCGGCGCTACACCTTCAACTATGACGCCATGAAGATGGCCAACGACGAGCTGCAGATGCGCTCCGACTGGACGTTGCCGCTGTGCACCGGCGAGGAGCGGCTCAAGGACGAGACCGGCGCCAAGGCCCATCCGACCCAGAAGCCTGAAGCCCTGCTGCATCGGGTGATCCTGGCGTCGACCAAGCCGGGCGACATCATCCTCGACCCCTTCTTCGGCACCGGCACCACCGGCGCCGCCGCCCGCCGTCTCGGCCGCAAGTTCATCGGCATCGAACGCGAGGCCGACTACGCCAAGCTGGCCAAGGCCCGCATCGCCAAGGTGATCCCGGCGACGGCCGAGGAAATGGTCGTCACCGGCTCGAAGCGCGCCGAGCCGCGCGTGCCGTTCGGCCAGATCGTGGAGGCCGGCCTGCTGCGCCCCGGCGACGTGCTCTATTGCTCGAAGGGCCGCAACGCCGCCCGCGTCCGCGCCGACGGCAGCCTCGTGGTCGGCGAGATGGCCGGCTCCATCCACAAGGTCGGGGCGATGGTGCAGTCGGTCCCCGCTTGCAACGGCTGGACGTACTGGCACTTCAAGTCCGACGCGGGCCTGGCTCCCATCGACGTCCTGCGGGCCAAGGTCCGCTCGCAGATGCCGGCCTAAAGCAGGTTCGCCAGGCCGGCCCGGGCCGCCTTCAGGAATACGCTCGGCAGGCCGTCGAGGTCGCGCCGCCGGCTCCAGATCACCTCGCGCCCGTCGCCCTCGGCCCGCAGCAGCTGCAGGGTCAGGGTGAAGTGGGTGAAGCCGTGTTCGACCTCGCCGACGTGACGCCAGTCGGCGTCGCTCGGCGCCGCCGCCAGCGCCTCGTCGGGCGTCCACGCTTCGCTTCGCCAGTCCGAAGTCGGCAGCGCCAGCATGCCGCCCAGCAGCCCGTCGGGCGGCCGACGGACCAGGGCGATTTCGTCGCCCCGCGTCAGGATGTACGCCACCCCATGGCGATGCGGCCGCACCGCCTTGGCCGTCTTGCGGGGATAGGTCTCCGGCGCGCCGGCCGCGAACGCCGCGCAGTGGGCGGTCAGCGGGCACCGCTCGCACAGCGGCGCCTTGGGCCGGCAGACGGTCGCGCCGAGGTCCATCAGCGCCTGCGCCCAGTCGCCGGGCCGCGCGTCGCGCACCAGTTCGCCCGCCAGCCGCTTCAGCTCGGGCTTGGCGGCCGGCAGAGGCGTCTCGACGGCGAACAGCCGGCTGACCACCCGCTCGACGTTGCCGTCGACGACGTTGGTTGGCCGGTCGAAGGCGATCGCGCCCACCGCCGCCGCCGTGTAGGGGCCAAGGCCAGGCAGGCTTCGCAGCCCCGCCTCGGTGTCCGGGAACACGCCGCCATGGTCCGCGGCCACCGCGCGGGCGCAGGCCAAGAGGTTGCGGGCGCGGGCGTAATAGCCGAGCCCGGCCCAGGCGGCCATCACCTCGGCGTCTGGTGCTGCGGCGAGGTCGCCGATCGTCGGCCAGCGGGCGGTGAACTTCAGGAAATAGGGCGTCGCGTGCGGGACGGTGGTCTGCTGCAGCATCACCTCCGATAGCCACACCCGGTAGGGATCGCCCCGCACACCGGCCGCGTGCGCCGCCGGCCCCACCCGCCACGGCAGGTTGCGGGCGTGGGCGTCGTACCAGGACAGCAGCGCGCGGCGGATCGTCTCGACGGTCACCATTCCCCCTTAGCGCCCGCCCGCCGGCCCGGCTATTGTGGCGACATGTCCCGCCGCCCGCTGCCGACCCCGCAAGAGGCGCTCCGCATCCTGGCGGAGAAGCGGACGCGGCCACAGCATCGCCCGCCGCCGCCCGCCGGGCGCGGGCTCAACAAACTGCTCCGGGATCTCGACGACAAATACGGCCAGGGGCCCGGGGCGCTGCAGGCCCGCTGGCGCGAGGTCGTCGGCCCGGAGATCGCCCGCCGTACCGAGCCGGTCAAACTGGTCAAGGGCCGCAACGGCGGGCCCTCGTCCCTGGAGATCCGTGTCGCCGGGCCGTCGGCGGCGATCATTCAGCACCAGGCGCATGAGATCCTCGCGCGGGTGAACCTGTTCCTCGGGGGCGACGGGATTCAGAAGCTGCGCATCGTACAGGGACCCCTGCGCCACGCGCCGGAACCGCCCGTCGCTCGCCGCCGTCCGCCACCGCTCGACGCCGGCCAGGAGGCGCAACTTCTCCAGGGCCTCGCCGCCGCCCCGGACGGAAAGCTCAAGCAGGCGCTGGCCGCCCTTGGCCGCGGCGTCCTGCGACGCGGCGGTTGACCTGGGTGGCGTAGTGGGCGACGCACCGGGAATCGCGCTTTAATCTTTCATTCGGACTTTCACGAAGGGCGTTCGACCATGCTGAGCCGTCGTCTCCTCCTTGCCGCCGCCGCCGTCGCGAGCCTGGCGCTGGCCGGCTGTAACAAGGGTGGCGTCAACGGCCCGGCTGCGGGCGACATGTCCCTGGGCGATCCCAAGGCGCCGGTGAAGATGGTCGAGTACGCCTCGGTCAGCTGCAGCCACTGCGCGGCGTTCAACAACGAGGTCTTCCCGGCCTTCAAGGCCAAGTACATCGACACCGGCAAGGTCCACTACACGCTCAAGGAATTCCTCACCCCGCCGCAGGAAGTGGCCACCGCCGGGTTTCTGATCGCCCGCTGCGCCGGCGAGGACAAATACTTCGGCGTCGTGGACGCCATCTTCCACAACCAACAGGAAATGTTCACCACCGGCGACGTCCGCGGCGTCCTGCTGCGCATCGCCCAGTCGGCCGGACTGACCGAAGAGCAGTTCAACGCCTGCCTGACCGACGAAGCCGCCATCAAGGCCCTCGAAGGCCGGATGGAACGCGCCGTCCGCGAAGACCGCATCACCGGCACCCCGACCTTCGTCATCAACGGCGAGAAGCTGGCCTCGGGCGAAGTCACCCTGGCCCAGCTCGAAGCCGCGGTCGCCGCGGCCTCCAAGTGACCCTGTCGCTCAGCCGCCGGCGGACCCTGGCCCTCGCTGCGGCCGCCGCGGCCAGCGGCCCGGCCATGGCCGCCCCGGGCGTCGCCGCGCCGGACGACATGAGCCTCGGCAACCCCGCCGCCAAGGTGAAGCTTGTTGAGTACGCCTCGGTCACCTGCCCGCACTGCGCCCACTTCAACGCCACCATCTGGCCGGTCTTCAAGGCCAAGTACGTCGACACCGGCCGCGTGCATTACGTACTCAAGGAACTGCCGACCCCGCCTCTGCCGCTGGCCGCCGCCGGCTTCCTGATGGCCCGCTGCGCGGGCTCGTCGAAGTACTTCAAGGTCGTCGACGAGGTCTTCCGCAGCCAGCCCCGCTGGCAGACCGGCGACGTCCGCGCCATCTTCCTGGCCATCGCCCAGCAGAACGGACTGACCGAAGCCCAGTTCGAGGCCTGCCTGACCGACCAGCAGGCCCTCGCCCAGTTCGACGCCCGCGCCCGCCGCGCCGTGATGGACGACAAGGTAAGTTCCACGCCGTCCTTCTTCGTGAACGGTAAGCCGGTCAGCGTCCAATCCCTGGAAGACCTCGAAGCGGCCGTCGCCGCGGCGGGGGGCTAGGGAGGCTCGGGCCCGGTGCACTTCCAGCGGCTGCGCCTCTCGGGCTTCAAGTCCTTCGTCGATCCGACGGAGTTCCGCATCGAGCCCGGCGTCACCGGCATTGTCGGCCCCAACGGCTGCGGCAAGTCGAACCTGCTGGAAGCCCTGCGCTGGGTGATGGGCGCCAACTCGGCCAA
>NZ_JBIIGK010000125.1:0-8805 GCF_044236515.1 Phenylobacterium sp. | reverse complement strand
TCCCGACGTTCAGCCCGTTGTTCGGCATCGCAGCCCTGGTGGCGCCGGCCTCCGTGGGCGGCAGCTTGGCCGACGGCTCCCGGCTCGACTACGAAACGGCGTTGCGGATGTGGACCAGCTGGGCCGCCTTCAGCAGCCACCAGGAGCGCGCCAAGGGCTCGATCAGCCTGGGCAAGCTCGGCGACTTCGCCGTCCTTAGTCATGACCCCCTCACCACCGCGCCGGACAAGTTGTTCGATATCCAGGTGGACGCCACCATCGTCGGAGGTTCGGTGGTCCACGGGGACTGACAGCTCCCAATGCGAGTGTCGCGCAAAAATCACACTCAAACATTCTGAGCCGTATGGTGATGGATGCTGGTTGGCAACGCGGACAGTTTCTCCTCTCCTGCCGCTAAGCGGCGCGTCGAATGGCGCGCCGCCGGATGCGAGTTAAGGCGGAAATATGAGAACGCCTGCCATGCGGCGCCTCATGCTGCTTTCGTCGGCCAGTCTGGTGGCGGCCATTGTCCAGACGCCTGCGTATCCCAGCAGGCCGCCGATCTCGGCGAGATCGTGGTCACCGCCACTTGTCATGAGGAAACCCGCAGCAAGGTCCCGCTCAGCGTCAGCGCCTATCGCGCGATCTGGAGCAACGCGGCGTTCGGGTGGCTGACGATGTGTTCCGCATCACGCCCGGTGTTTAGTTCAGCCGGTCGACCTACGACCAGTCGACCGACATCTCGATCCGCGGCGTTTCCTCGGGCGCCGACGCCTCGACCACGGCCTCTACATCGACGAGACTCCGATCTAAGTCCGTTCGCAGGGCTTCTCGTCGCACAACTTCTTTCCGGCGGTGTTTGATCTCGATCGGGTTGTGCTGAATCTGCGTTGCTGCGTCGGCGGATAGGCCCCAGACGACGCCCCCGGACGGGGGTGCCTTGCCTGCACCGAGTGGTCTCAATTTGCATCTCGGGGAGGCGTAGCGCCGCGTGCCAGAAGACGCTCTGAATGCCGACGGCGAAAGTTGCAAGCGGCAGCCCATACAGTCCTCAGGATCGTTCGTGTCTGACCCTCATCGGCCATATCGCGCCAATCGTGTCGAGGCGCCGCCTCCTCTCTGGACGCCGCCCCCCGGTCGCGCGGCGGCTGCGAACGTCACCGATCTGATCGACTGGGTGCGGTCGCGCTATGGCGAGAATATTCGGGACTATGCCGACCTTTGGCGGTGGTCAGTGGCCGATATCAAGACCTTTTGGGCCGCGATGTGGGACTACCTCAGGGTCCAGGCCGACGGCGATCCGGGGGTGGTGGTCGAGGGGGAGGGCTTTGACGTTCGCTGGTTCCCCGGTGTTCGGCTCAACTTCGCCGAGCATAAGATCCGCCAACTTCGCCGCCTGTCGGGCCATGGCGTCGGCGTGTGGCGGTGTATCGATCACGACCAGCTCGGCGCCGAGCCCCTCTGCCTTCGACAGCTTGTCCGCCAGCAGGGAAGGGGCGCCGCAATCGATGACTTCCGGATCGGCGCCGCTGCGCCATTGACTCCATCGGCTCGCGGTCGCCTGGGGATCGGTATCGATGAGGAGGGTCACGCGCTCGGCTGCGGCCGCCGTGGCCAGGTGGACGGCGAGGGTGGTTTTGCCGGCTCCGCCCTTCTGGCTGATGATTGAGATTGTCCGCATGTCCGCCTCCACACGAGACCGCATGTGAACAAGCGGACGAACGAACGCTAGAGGCCCGGGCTTACGGGCGAAGAGGATCGCAGAAACGGCGGCGAATAGGCGGGACGGGTCGGCAGCTAAGCGCGTCCGGGCCCTAGGACGAAGCGGGCGCGTTCTCGCCGCAGCATCTCGTAGGGCGTAATGCAGCCGATGTTGAGGCCGATGCAGGCGTTCGGGATCTTGATCTTCCGACCGTCTCGGCAGGAAGTTCGTGGGTCACCACGGTGAGCCCGTGCGCCAGGGCGTGGGCGACCAGCCAATAGTCCGCCACCTGCAGGAAGGTGGCGATGGCGGCGGGTTCGTAGTTCTGGCCCGTCGCCCAGGCGCTCACCCGTGTCAGCGCCGGCAGGACGGCGTCATCAGGCGGCCGGAAGAAGGTGCGACCCCGCGCGGTCTTCCACTCGGCCAGTTCGTCGGCGCCGGCCTCGAGTTCGTCGCCGACCTTCTCGATGCTGTTCACCACCCCTTCGCCGTTCTTCTGCGCCAGCCAGTCCCAGAAGGCGGGGCAGAAGTCGAAGCCGTAATGGAGGTTCTTCGCCTGGATGAAGATATTGGTGTCGAGCAGATAGGTCACATCAGGACCCCGACTTCCCGACCCAGATTGTTGAACGTCTCGGTGCGGGAAACCCCCAACATCCGGAAGGCGTCGCGATAGAGGGTTTGGCCTTCCAGCGTGCTCTCGACCAGGGCCCGGGCGAAGCGGCGGCTGACCCGCGAGAGCGTCGTCCGATAGAAGTCGCCGCCGCCGCCGCCGTTCTGCGCCAGCTCTCGCAGCCGGGCGTTTTCGTCGCGCCACGCCCGGTCGAAGGCGACGCGGTCAAGGGCGCCGACGTCGAGCAGCCGCCTGAGGATGACCAAGGTGCTGACCTTGTAGGCCCGCGAGAGCCGCCGGAGCGACTGATCGAGGGCTTCGTCACGCACGAGGTCCCGACGCAGGGTCTCCAGCGGAACGAGCAACTCGGCGGCGACCTGGTTGCACCAGACCTCCTCACGCCGATACCCCTGCGGCGGCCGCGCGCCGACGTCCGACAGGGCGGTGGCACCCAGCCAGAGGTGCGCCAACTCATGCGCGAGAGTGAACATCTGTGCCGACTTGGTGTCGGCGCCGTTGACGAAGACTAGCGGCGCGCGACGGTCCGCTAGGGCGAAGCCACGGAACTCCTCGGGATCGAGGCCACGGCGGTTGTTGCTGAGAACGACGCCGCTGATCATTGCCAGGACGCCAGCCCGGTCGGCCTGCTGGAGGAAGAGACGCAGGGCCTCGGCCCAGGTGGGGCAGTTGCGCCGCTCGTCGAGATCGAAGCCCAGCTCCTCCCGCATCCGGCGGGCGACCACTTCCGGCGGCGTGGCCAAGGTGACGCTCCCCACGAATGCGATATCGGGCTGGCGCGTGACCTGGGCGAATTCGCGATACCAGGCCTGGCGTTCCTGGCAGGCGTAGATGGTGTCCAGCAAGTTGGGGCTGGGGCGCTGCACGGCGCGCCCCTCGATGGTGCGGAAGTCGGGAATCGGCACCGGCTCAGCCGGCGGCTCGGGCAGGAACAGATAGCCGAAGGGCACGTGGACGGCCGTCGCGAACTGCTCCAGCTGCTTCAGGGTCGGTTGGGCTGTGCCGTCCTCCCACTGCGGAAGTTTGGGGAAGCGACGCTCCAAGTCATGCCCGTCCGGCCCAGCGCGCTCGCGCGCCCAGCGCAGAAGTTCGGGACTGACGGCGACACGGGTCATGGAGCGTGGAAGATCCTCGGCCTACGCATACGCGAATTCCGCCCGGTTGTTGACGGCACGAGGGTTCGGCGCGTCGCCTTCATTCCGGTTAATGGCCCGGCCGGTCGTAGAGATTCGTAGGCATTCGGGGAAACGTCGATTCGGTTCGCCGAACGGCAACGGCTACTCTTCGATACCCGCCGTTCTGTCCCGGAGCCGCCCATGACCTACCTCACTCCCCAGCAGTTGGCCGACCGATGGGGCCTGCGACCCGCCACCCTCGCCGACTGGCGGGTCAAAGGGCAGGGGCCCCGGTTCGTGAAGCCCGGCCGGACGCTAAAGGCTCGGGTCCGCTACAGCCTCGACGAGATTGAGGCCTGGGAGCGGGCGAACCAGCACGAACACACGGCAGACCTTACGCACTAACCGACCGGTGCACGGAATCAGAAAGCCCCGGCCATCCCGGCCGGGGCTTTCGTCGTTCTCGGCGCCATCGGGCGCCTGACACCCATATGACACCTAGACATTTGTCCGCGAGGACGAGGGCCTAGCCGAGGCGTTGATTTTCCTCGGAGATTTCAAGCGTACCTCGGGTTGACAAATGAGACACTGGATCACCTCCTTTCAGCTGTTGAACAGGACATCGGATATGGGGGCGGCGCGGGCCCTCGCAATGCCGCCCTCAGCGTTTTGCCCGCTCTTCCAGGCTGACACGGCGCCGCAGGGCCTGCACCGGCCCTGTCAGGCCGTCGAGCGCCTTCAGCGTCGCCGCATAACCGGACGCCACCGCCGGCTGATAGGCGGCGAAGTCGCGGATTTCGACGCCAGCCGTCTCCGGCATGATCAGGACGTCGGTGGCCTCCCGCGCCGCCGCCAGGTCGCGTCCCGACGAGACGGTGGCGGCGCGCATCAGCAGCGACACAATCGGCGGGCCCTTGCGCCACTTGCCGGACAGCAGCCAGCGCCACGCCGATTCCGGCCGCGCCACCTGGGCGGCGGTGATGCTGCGCCCGCCGGTCACGTCGATGCCGACGATGGGGCCGAGCTGGGTTGAACGCATGATGTCGGCCGGGAAGTTCTTCAGCACCGCCCCGTCGACCAGAACATTGGCCCCGTCCGTCGCCGGCGGCATCACCCCCGGCAGTGAGATCGACGCCCTGAGCGCGGTCCGCAGCAGGCCCTGGCGGTGCAGGTGGTAGGCGCCGGTGGTCAGGTTCGACGACAGGCAGAAGAACGGCCGCCAGAGGTCGGAGATATGGGTGTCGCCGAAGTGCTCGGCCAGCCGCGCGGCGACCTTCTCGCCGCGGGTCATCGCCAGGAACGGGAAGGCGATGTCGTCGAGAGGGCTGGAATCGACGAAGGCGGCGCGGATCCGCCGGTCGAGCTCGGCGTCGTCCCAGCCCATGGCCACGCCGGCCGCGACGATCGCTCCCATCGAGACCCCGCCGACGAAATCGATCGGCACGCCGCGCTCGCGCAGGGCGCGGATCGCACCGATGTGGGCGTAAGCCCGCGCCCCGCCGCCGGACAGCACCAGCCCGACCGACTGCCCGGTCAACACCCGGGCGATGCGCTGGGCGTCCGCCGTCTCGCCGCGCCGCATGTGGAAGATCCGCGCCGGCTGCACCAGCGCCGCCCAGGCTTCGGAGCCGGACGGCGCCGCCACCGACGGCGGCTGGATCAGGATCAGGTCGACCAGCTGCTGGGCCTGCAGCGGCGCGTCGGTCGGCGGATCGGCCGGCGGCTTTCGGTCGCCGCGTCCGACCCGGAACAGCCGGTCGACCTGCCGGGCCACCGAATAGCGCCAGCCCTCGTCGTCGGCCTCGGCGACATAGAGGACGAAGTCGTGCGTCCGCTCGACCTCCGAGAACCATTCGGTCGGCGCCCCCGCCGCTTCGGCCCCGACGCAGGTCACCGAATAGCCCAGCCGGGCGATCTCCTTGGCGATGCGCTCCAGCAGCGGCCGCAGCGGTCCCGGCTGGCCGACGGCCACGAAGCCGAACACCGACGGCTCGCCGGTGGTGCCGACGCTCGTCGCCTGGCGGGTTCGCAGGATCATCAGCCGGGCGAGCTCGGTCATCACCGACCCGTCCACCTCACAAGCCTCGAGGAAGGCCTCCCGCGACAGCCCGACGACCTCGGTGTCCCGCAGGGCGATGACGTCGGCCGAGTGCGGCGATCCGGCGATCAGCGCCATCTCGCCGGCCGGCTCGCCGGGGCGGATCACGCCAAGGAACTGGGTCTCCTGGCCCTCCTCGCGGCGGAAGGCGCCCAGCCGCCCGGCGCGGACCACATAGAGCCGGTCGGCCGGATCGCCGGCCACGTACAGCGGCTGGCCGCCGGGCAGGGAGAACCACGTGGTCTCGCGCTGGACCGCCGCTTGGCGGAACAGGCGGGCCAGGGCCGAATCGCCGGGAATTTCCGGAAGCTTTGCCACGGGTGCGGAGCCTAACCCCGCCAGCCGCATGCGCCTATCGACCTTCGGGCCCGGCCGTGCGTTCTTCAGGCGAGAGCTTCGCGAGGGCCGTCATGACCAACCCCATCGTCGATCCCCTGGTCGAGATCCCCGATACCAGCGCTACCTCCGACCTGGTGTCCATCGCCGCCACCGTCGATGGCGCGGCGACCGTGACGATGAACCGGCCGCAACGGCGCAACGCCTTCGACGCCGACCTGATCTCGGCCCTGGAGGAGGCCTTCCGCACTCTGGCAGGCGCCGAGGGCCTGCGGGTGGTCTTCGTGCGCGGCGCCGGCCAGGTGTTCAGCGCCGGGGCCGACCTCGAGTGGATGCGCGCCGCCGCCGACAGCTCCGAGGCCGACAACCGCGCCGACGCCTTCGAGATGGCCCGCATGCTGAAGCAGCTCTGGGACCTGCCGGCCCTCACCGTCGCCCTGGTCCAGGGCGGCGCCTTAGGCGGCGGCGCCGGTCTCGTCGCCGCCTGCGATCTGGCGGTGGCGACCGCTGACGCCAAGTTCAGCTTCTCAGAAGTGCGGCTCGGCCTGATCCCGGCCACCATCAGCCCCTACGTCATCCAGGCGATCGGCCCGCGCACCGCCCGCGGCCTGTTCGCCACCGGCCGGGTCTTCGACGCCGCCTACGCCGAGCACATCGGCCTCGTCACAGAAACCGTCGCCGACGCCGTCGGCCTCGACGCCGTGCAGGCCCGCATCGCCGCCGACGCCCGCGCCTGCGCTCCCGGCGCCGTGGAAGATTCCAAGCGCCTCGTCGCCGACGTCCACGGCCGCGCGATCGACCGCCAGCTCATGGACCTGACCGCCCACCGAATCGCCGCCGCCCGGGTCGGCGCCGAGGGTCAGGAAGGCGTCCGCGCCTTCCTCGAGGGCCGCAAGCCCGCCTGGGCGGAGTGAGGCGGCCGGCCGCACTGGCGCCCCGCGCCGCCCGGCCGTAAGTCGGAGGGCCATGCCCCTCCACATGCTCAAGCTTTGCGTCGGCGCCGACACCATCGAGGATCTGCTCGAATGGCGCCGCGTGCATCACGAACATGGCCAGCCCTGGACCCTGCGCACCCGCCAGACGCCGAAACGCGCCGCCGAGATGATCGACGGCGGCTCGCTCTACCGGGTTTTCAAGGGCTCGATCCTCTGCCGCCAACGGATCCTCGCCGTCCAGACCGTCGGCGAAGGCGTCACCGCCCGCTGCGAAGTCACGCTCGACGAAGAGATCGTCCGCGTCGCCCCGACCCCGCGACGGGCCTTCCAGGGCTGGCGCTATCTCGAGACGGCGGACGCGCCGCCGGACCTCGCCGGCGACGCCTTCGCCGACGCCCCGCCGGAACTCGTACGCCAGCTCCGCGAGATTGGCGCCTGGTAAAGAGGAAGCGGGCCCGCTTGTTCGGGAACGGGCCCGCCCTGACCCTGGGTCGTCAGACCAGCCAATCGGAGGCCGACAGGCTGCTCGGCGCGACGCCGTCCAGGGTCGTGATGTGGAACGGCCACGGGTTCGCCGTTCCAGCGCCGTCGGTGTCGAACAGCACGCGCGTGCCGCCGTTCCCGTCGGATTCAAAGCTCAGGTAGCGATCGGCGATCGGGTTGGTCCCGTGATAGCCGGCCGCGTCGAACAGCGCCCGCAGGTCGAGGACGTCGTGGCCGGGCGCGAAGTCGGCCACATGCCCGGCGTTCCACGGCAGGCTGTCGAACACGAAGTGGTCATTGCCCGCGCCGCCGACCAGCTTGTCAGGGCCGTTCCACGCGTTCAGCGTGTCCGCGCCCGCGCCGCCGGTCAGCGTCTCGGCGTAGCTATTCGAGGTCAGCGACACGCCGGGAACCACCACCGGGGCCGGGGCTGGGGCCGGAGCTGGCGCCTGGGTCGGCGCGGAGCCGCCGAACACCTGCGCCGCCGTCAGGCCGACCGGCGAGACGCCGCTCAAGGTGACGATGGTGTAGGCCCACGGATTGGCCGCGCCGCCGGCGTCGATGTCGAGCATGACCTTGGTCCCGCCCGCGCCGTCCGCCTCGAAGCGCACGTAGCCGTCGGCGACCGGGTTCGAGCCGCTGTAGCCGCCGAGGTAGAGCTGGGAGACGTCGAGCTTGTCGACGCCGACCTGGAAGTCGGTAATCTTGCCGGCGTTCCACGGCAGGGCCTTGAAGGCGAAGGTGTCCGCCCCGGCGCCGCCGATCAGCTTGTCCGGCCCCTGGCCGGCGTTCAGGGTGTCGGCCCCAGCGCCGCCCGTCAGGGTGTCGGCGTACTGCGACGAGGTCAGGGCCACGCCCGGCGTGCTCGGCGCCGCCGGCGGCGGCGCGGCGGGCGGCGGGGTCGCCGACCCAAAGACCTGCGCGGCGGTTAAACCGGCGGCGTTGACGCCGGTCAGGGTGACCACGTGGAACGACCACGGGTTGGCCGTGCCGGCCGCGTCGGTGTCGAGCATGACCTTGGTCCCGCCCGCGCCGTCCGCCTCGAAGCGGACATAGCCGTCGGCGACCGGGTTCGGGCCGTTATAGCCGCCGAGGTACAGCTTCGTGACGTCCAGCTTGTCGACGCCGACCTGGAAGTCGGTGATCTTGCCGGCGCTCCAGGGCATGTCCTTGAAGACGAAGACGTCGGCCCCGGCCCCGCCGGTCAGGCGGTCCGCGCCCTGGCTGGCGTTGATGGTGTCCGCGCCCGCGCCGCCGGAAAGCGTGTCGCCGTGCTGGCCGTAGGTCAAAGTCACGCCGTCGGCGCTGACCGGCGGTTGCGGCTGAGGCTCGGGCTGCGGCTGCGGTTGCTGCGAGCCGCCGGTCTGCGGCGGCGGGTTCGACACCGTCCCGCCGTCGCCGAGTTCGTAGGCGCGGATGTAGTCAATTTTCATTTCGGCCGGCAGGTCGGCGTTGTCGATGGCGCCGCCCCAGCCGCCGAGGGCGAGGTTGGCGATCATGAACATCGGCTTGTGCATGTCGGCCGGGGT
>NZ_JBIIGK010000124.1:0-8835 GCF_044236515.1 Phenylobacterium sp. | reverse complement strand
GTGGGTCGGCGGCCGTTATTCGGTGTGGTCGGCGGTCGGGCTGTCCTGCGCCATCGCCCTCGGCCCCGACGCCTTCGAGGCCATGCTGGCCGGGGCCGCGGCCATGGACGCCCATTTCCGCGAGGCGCCGCCTGAGGCCAACGCGCCGCTGCTCCTGGCCCTGGCCCACGTCTTCAACCGCAACGGCCTTGACCGGCCGGCGCGGGCCGTCG
This sequence comes from Phenylobacterium sp., assembly GCF_044236515.1. Classification (GTDB taxonomy): domain Bacteria; phylum Pseudomonadota; class Alphaproteobacteria; order Caulobacterales; family Caulobacteraceae; genus Phenylobacterium. Next base: position 8,623 of record NZ_JBIIGK010000124.1, on the reverse strand, counting down.
TGCCCTACGCCCAGCGCCTGCGACTGCTGCCCGATTTCCTCCAGCAGCTGGAGATGGAATCCAACGGCAAGCGGGTCGCCGCCGACGGCGGACCGGTCGCCCACGCCACCGCCGCGACGGTGTTCGGCGACGCCGGCTCCAACGGCCAGCATGCCTTCTTCCAGCTCCTGCATCAGGGCACGGACATCATCCCGGTGGACATCGTCGCGGTGCGCGAAGCTACGGAGGGCGACCCCGCCGCCCAGCGCAAGCTGCTGGCCAACGCCATCGCCCAGGCCGAGGCGCTGATGGTCGGCCGCAGCGAGGCCGACGTGCGCGCCGAACTCGCCGCCAAAGGCCTGGCCGTCGCGCGGATCGACGCGCTCGCGCCGCAACGCACCTTCCCCGGCGACCGGCCGTCCAGCTTCATCCTCATGGACCGCCTGACGCCGCAGGCGCTCGGCGCCCTGATCGCCCTCTATGAGCACAAGACCTTCGTGGAAGGCGTCCTGTGGGGCATCAACAGCTTCGACCAGTGGGGCGTCGAACTCGGCAAGACCCTCGCGACCCGGGTTCTGGCGGAACTCGAAGGCGGCGAGGCCGGAGCGCATGACGCCTCGACCGCGGCCCTGATCGCGCGGCTGCGCTAGCCCCGGCCACTTCGGCAGCGAGGGACGGAGAGGCGGGTCCGCCCGCCGACTCGCTTCGTTCACACATCTCGGCTATAGCGGCGCCGCAATGACCCGCCGCGCCCACCATCACGGCCATCACCATCCGACCCGCGCGGGATCGGCTTGGGATCGCTTGGCTTAAGCGCGACCCCTTCCGAGCCCCGCCGACCGCGGACGGGGCTGGACAATCCGGCGCCGTCCTGACCCTCGAGCCTCCAGGACCCGACGCATGGACCGCCTTCCTTCCTTGAGCCCGCCGCCCGCAAAGGCTAAGCGCGCCTCATGACCACTGAGCCGACCCGCCCCAAATCCAGTGGGCCCGAAGCGCGCGCCCCGCGCGGCTTCGTCGATCGCCGTGCACGCGACCTGGCCGCCGAGCGCGCCATCCTCGACGCGGTCTCCGCGGTCTACGAGCGCTATGGCTTCGAGCGGCTGGAGACGGGGGCGTTCGAATATGCCGACGCCCTTGGCAAGTTCCTGCCCGACGCCGACCGGCCGAACGAGGGCGTCTTCGCCCTGCAGGACGACGACGAACAGTGGATGGCCCTGCGCTACGACCTGACCGCGCCGCTGGCGAGGTTCGCGGCCCAGAACTGGGAGACGCTGGCCAAGCCGTTCCGCCGCTATGCCTACGGCCCGGTCTGGCGCAACGAGAAGCCCGGCCCCGGCCGCTTCCGCGAGTTCGTCCAGTGCGACGCCGACACGGTGGGCTCGGCCCGCCCGGAAGCGGACGCCGAGATCATCGCCATGGCCGCCGACGGCCTTCTCGCCGCCGGCCTGCCGGCCGGCACGGCGGTGCTGAAGATCAACAATCGCAAGCTGCTCAACGGCCTGATGACCGCGGCCGGTGTCGCCGACGAGGGCCAGAAGCTCGCCGTGCTGCGCGCCGTCGACAAGCTTGACCGGTTGGGTCCCGACGGCGTGCACCTGCTGCTCGGCGAGGGCCGACTGGACGAATCCGGCGCCTTCACCAAGGGCGCGGGTCTCGGCGCCCAGGCGGCCGAGCGGGTCCTGGCCTTCACCGCCGCGGCGGCCGGCGGCGACCGCGCCGCGACCCTCGCCACCCTGGCCGGGGTGATCGGCGGCTCGGCCGAAGGCGACGAAGGGCTGGCGGAACTGGCGGCCATCGATGCGGCCCTGACCGGGCTTGGCGTCGGCGCCGACCGCGCGGCCTTCGATCCGTCGGTGGTGCGCGGACTTGAGTACTACACCGGCGCGGTGTTCGAGGCCGAGCTGCTGCTGCCGACCATCGACGAGAAGGGCCAGGCCGTGCGCTTCGGCTCCGTCGGCGGCGGCGGCCGCTACGACGACCTTGTCGCCCGCTTCACCGGCGAACGGACCCCGGCCACCGGCTTCTCGTTTGGCGTCTCCCGCCTGGCCGCGGCCCTGCGCGCCGCCGGCCGCGACCTGACCGCCCAGGCCCGTGGCCCGGTGGTGGTGATCGCCTTCGACCAGACCCGCATGGCCGACTACTTCGCCGTCGCCGGCGAGCTGCGCGCCGCCGGGATCGCGGCGGAAGTCTACCTTGGCGCGTCGGGCATGAAGGCGCAGATGAAGTATGCCGACCGCCGCCTGTCGCCGGCCGCCGTCATCGTCGGCGAGGATGAACTGGCCGCCGGGACCGTGACCCTCAAGGACCTTGATCTCGGCCGTGAGCTGTCCAGCAAGGTCACCGACAACGCCGCCTGGCGCGAGCAGCGCCCGGGCCAGCAGACCATCCCGCGCGGCGAGCTCGTCGCGGCGGTCCGCACGATCCTGGAGGCCTGAGCCGTGAGGATCGAACCTGCCGTTCCCGCCGACGCCGTGGCCGCGATCCGGGCGCCGCTCGCCGCGGCCGGCGCCGCGCCGATCGACGCGCCGCTGGTCCAGCCGCTCGGCCTCACCCTCGATCTCGCGGGCGAGGCGATGCGCGCCCGGCTATTCGTCGTCCAGGCTGAGGGCGGCGCCGAGGCCTGCCTGCGCCCCGACTTCACCGTCGCCGTCGCCCGTCGCCACATCGAGAGCGGCGCGGCGGCCGGCCGTTACATCTACCAGGGCCCCGCCTTCCGGGCGTCGCTGGACGGCCGCCAGCCCGAGGAGTTCCTCCAGCTTGGTCTCGAGCACTTCGCCGCGGCCGCCGATCCGGTCGCCGCCGACGTCGAAGCGGTGACCCTCGCCTGGCGCGCCGCTGAGGCCGGCGGTCGCCGGGACCTGACCCTGTGTCTGGGCGACGTCGGCCTGTTCGCCGCCTTCATCCAGTCGCTGTCTCTGGCCCCGGCGCTGGCCGCCCGGCTGGCGCGGATCGCCGGTCGGCCGCGCCTGTTGCAGGCCGAACTGGCCCGCGCCGGCGCCGAGGTCGCGCCCGCCGAGGCCTCGCCGCTCGCCGCCATGCTCGCCGGTCTGCCGGAGGACAAGGCCGGAGACCTGCTGGTCGAGATGTGGGCCCTGGCCGGCGTCGAGCCGGTCGGCGGCCGTGGCGCGGCCGAGATCGCCGCCCGCTTGGTGCGCAAGGCGGAGGCCCGCGAGGCGCCGACTCTGACCCAGGGCCAAGCCGATGCGGTGCGCGAGTTCATGGCCATCTCCGCCGCGCCCGCCGCCGGCCTGATCCGGGTGCGCGAACTGGCCGGACGCAGCGCGCCGGCCCTGGACGCCGCCCTCCGCGCCTGGGAGGCGCGGCTGGCGCAACTCCCGGCGGCGGACATCCAGTTCGCCCCCGCCCTCGGCCACGCCTTCGACTACTACGACGGCCTGACGTTCGAGATCCGCAGCGCCACGCTCGGGGCCGATCGGCCAGTGGCGGTCGGCGGGCGCTACGACGGCCTGCTGGCCCGGCTGGGCGGACCGGCCGACGGCCGCGCGGTCGGATGCATGGTGCGCCCGTGGCGCGCGTTCGCGGGAGGCGAGGCATGAGCGGGCAATTGATCCTGGCGGTTCCCTCCAAGGGCCGGCTCAAGGAACAGGTCGACGCCTGGCTGGCCGACTGCGGCGTGCCGCTGCAGTCGGTCGGCGGGTCGCGCGGCTACCGCGCCGAACTCAAGGGCCTGCCCGACGTGCAGGTCCGCCTGCTGTCGGCCGGCGACATCGCCGAGGGCCTCGACGCCGGCGACATCCACCTGGGCGTCACCGGCGAGGACCTGCTGCGCGAGCGCGGCGAGCTCGACGGCCGGGTGATGCTGCTGCGCGCCCTCGGCTTCGGCCGCGCCGACCTGGTGGTGGCCGCGCCCAAGAGCTGGCTTGACGTCGACGGCATGGCCGACCTCGAGGACGTCGCCCACGACATCCTGGCCCGCACCGGCCGACGGATGCGGGTGGCCACCAAATACCTGACCCAGACCCGGGCCTTCTTCGCCCGGCACGGCGTCGCCGACTACCGCATCGTCGAATCCGGCGGCGCGACGGAGGGGGCGCCGGCCGCCGGCGCAGCCGAGGTGGTGGTCGACATCACCACGACGGGTGCGACCCTGGCCGCCAACGGTCTGAAGACCCTCGACGACGGGCTGATTCTCAAGAGCCAGGCGCAGCTGGCCGCCAGCCTGCGCGCCGTCTGGAGCCGCGAACAGGCCGCCGCCGCCGAGAAGCTGTTGCGGGTCATCGAGGCCCGGGCCGGGGCCCTGACGAGCGCCACCCTGATCTGGCCGATGACCGGCGGCGCGGAGGAGACGGCGATCGTCGAGCGTCTCGCCGCCGAGGGCGCTTCGCGCCGGCCGAACGGCCTGCTGATCGACGCGCCTCGGGTCGCCGAAGCGGCGTCGGCGCTGACTCGCGCCGGCCTCGGTCCCGTCACCGCCGCCCGCCCGGATTTCGTCTTCGATGTCGGCTGCCCGCCGTACGAGCGGCTTTCCGCCGCCTTATTTGGCGTCCATGCCTAAAATCTGTGCGTCAAATTGGATGCAATGACGAAAATCTGACACAGACCCGCAATGCAGGCCGTTGACTTGCCCCAGAAATTGCCGTTCCTTGGACCTGCGAGAGACATGAAGGCTCCTAAGTCCTGAAGTCTCCGGCGTTTCGGGGAGGAAACGCCTTCTATCCGAGCGAAAGCTCAAATGAGGCCCGCTGCGATTATCCCCCGCAGCGGGTCTTATTTTTTGCCTGACGCAATTTTTGACGAGGGTGTCAATTTCTTCTGGTCGAGGCAAAGGGAACCGCCCGCCGAGGCGGGCGGAACACCCGGGCTACCAAATCCTGACGCGCTCCTCGGGGGCGACGTACATCTTCTGGCCGGGCTTGACGCCGAACGCCTCGTAGAAGGCGTCGATGTTGCGGACCGGCAGGTCGACCCGGCTCTGCGGCGGCGCGTGCGGGTCGGAGACCAGCAGCTGCTTCATCCGATCGTCGCGGTACTTGGCCCGCCAGACTTGCGCCCAGCCGAGGAACACCCGCTGGTCGCCCGTCAGGCCGTCGAGCACCGGCGCCGGCTTGCCCTTCAGCGAGATGCGGTAGGCGTCGAGACCAAGCAGCAGCCCGCCGAGGTCAGCGATGTTCTCGCCCATCGTCAGGTCGCCGTTGATGAAGGCGCCGGGCAGGATCTCCTGGGCCGAATACTGTTTGCCGAGCTTGACCGCCTCGGCCTGAAAGCGAGCGGCGTCCTCTGCCGTCCACCAGTCGGTCAGCCGCCCGTCGCCGTCGGACTTGCGCCCCTGGTCGTCGAAGCCGTGGGTGATCTCGTGGCCGATCACGCCGCCGATGGCGCCGTAGTTCACCGCCGGGTCGGCGTCGGGGTCGAAGAACGGCGGCTGCAGGATGCCCGCGGGGAAGACGATCTCGTTCTTGGTCGAGGAGTAGTAGGCGTTGATGGTCGGCGGGGTCATGCCCCACTCGCCGCGATCAACGGGCTTGCCCAGCCGGTTGGCCCGATAGGCCCACTCGAAGCCGGAGGCGCGCTTGACGTTGCCGAACAGGTCGTCGGGCCGCAGGTCCAGCGCCGAATAGTCCCGCCAGGTGTCGGGATAGCCGATCTTGACCGTGAACTTGGACAGCTTCTCCAGCGCCTTGGCCTTGGTCGCGGGCCCCATCCAGGTGAGGTTCTCGATTCGCCCCTTCATGGCCGCTTTGATGTCGGCCACCAGGGCGTCCATCTTGGCCTTGCTCTCCGGCGGGAAGTAGGCGTCGACGTAGAGCTTGCCGAGCGCCTCGCCGACCTGGTTGTCGACCAGGATCACCGCCCGCTTCCAGCGCGGCTGCTGCTGCGGCTGGCCCGACAGGGTCTTGGAGCGGAAGTCGAAGTGTGCCTCGTCGAACGCCTTCGGCAGATAGGGCGCGGCGTTGTCCACCAGGTTGAAGGCCATCCAGGCCTGCAGGGTGTCGACCGGTGTCTTGGCGTAGATGGCGGCGATCTTCGGGAAGGCGGTGTTCTCCGCGACCACCACCTTTTCTCGGCCCGCCAGGTTCATGCCGGCCATGAAGCCCTGCCAGTCGAAGCCGGGGGCGTAGGCCGGCAGCTTGGACACGTCGAAGGGATTGTAGGTTTTGTCGTCGTCGCGGCGTTCGGCCCGGGTCCACGACACCTTGGCGATCTCGGTCTCGACGGCGACGATGGCCTTGGCGTGAGCGGCCGGCTGCGGCCAGCCGGCCAGGGTGAGCATCTTGGCGACATAGGCCTCGTAGGCCTGGCGCTGCGGCGCGAAGCTGTCCTGCAGGTAGTAGTCGCGGTCGGGCAGGCCGAGGCCGGCCTGGCCGAGGTAGACCGTGTAGTTCATCGGGTCTTTGGCGTCGTCGTAGATCGCCGCCGAGAAGAACGAGGAGCCGAAGTCGCGCATCGACTCGCCCATCAGGCGGGCGATCTGCGCGTGGTTGCGGGCGGCGCGGATCTGGCCGAGATCCTCGGCCAGGACGGCGGTCCCGCGCGCCTCGACCTTCGCCTCGTCGAGGAAGCTGCGATAGAGCGCGCCGACCTTGGCGGTCGGTCCGGTCGCGGCGCGGTCGGCCGCCGCCTTCTCGGCCACCGCGTGCATCCGCGACTTGGAGAGCTCGTCCAGCGCGTTGAACGCGCCATAGGTCGAGCGGTCGGCCGGGATCTCCAGCCTGTCGAGATAGCCGCCGTTGGCGTGGCGGAAGAAGCTGTCGCCGGGGCTGACGTTGAGGTCGCGGCCGGAAAGGTCGATCCCCCAGGCGCCCATCCGCTTGGCCGCCGCGAGGTCGGCGGCGGCGGCCGGCTGGGCCAGGACGGGGGCCGGCGCGCCGGACAGCAGGGCGGCGACCGCGACGGCGCCGAGCCAGGTGGTCTTCATGTCGGATTGGGCTCGCTATGTGGAATTCGCAACGGACGTGACCATGCCCCGCCTTGAGGGTGTCACGCCCGTTACATTTTCGTCAGGCGAGCCGCCGGTCAATGCCGGGAGGTCAGTGGCGGCCGCGGGCGGGGGCGGCGCCGGCGCGGACCTCGAGCTGGCCGGTCGCCGACCGCCCCCCCTCGAAGCGCAGGGTGACGGGCACGCGGCCGCCGATGTTCAGCGGCTGCTTCAGGCCGATCAGCATCAGGTGGCGGCCGTTGGGCTGGAACACCACCCGCCCGCCGGCCGGGATCACCACCCGCGGCTCGGCGCTCATGCGGCTGACGCCGTTGGTGACGGTGGTGCGGTGGATTTCGGTCCTGGCGGCCACGGCGCTTTCGACGCCGATCAGGGCGACGGGCGCGCGATCGGTGTTGGCGATCGTCAGATAGCCGACGCCGGTGAAGCCGGCTCCGGCCGGGCGGCTCCAGCCTTCGGTGACGCGGATCTCGGCGTGCGCGGCGCCGGCGGCCGCGGCCGCGGCCACGGCGAGGGCGAGGGGCAGGACTTTCATGGCAATCCTCAATGGTTGTGCTGCGGGCCGGCCACGGGGGCGGCGGGGATGATACGGAACACCGGGGCCGGGGTCGGGCCGCCGAGCATCGGCGGCTGGTCCCAGCGGGTCTCGGTCGCACCGCAGGTCTGGATGGCGGCGAACTCGATCTCGCCAACGACGTCCGGCAGCTTCAGGAAGACGGCGAACTCGTCGAACTGGTCGGGCGGCAGGTTTCCGGTCCAGGTCACTGCCTGGATCTCGCCGCCCTCGCCGGGCCGCTGCTCGATGCTGACCGTCCAGCCGGCCTTCGGCTGGGCGCGCATCGCCGGCAGGCCGGCGGGCGCCTCGATCCGCACCGCCGTGGTCGCCTCGGCGCCGGTGCAGGCGTGGCCGACCCGGAAGCGGATGGCCTGATAGCTGCCGGCCGGCGCCTCGGCCGGGATCGGCGAGATGTGCGCCGCCGCCTGGCCGGCCGCGCCGAGCCCGGCGACGAACGCGGCGGTTCTCAGAAGTCCCATTTGACGCCTCCGAAGATGGAACGGCCGTCGCCCGGCCAGTAGGCGGCGCTGCCCGCGCCGGTGGTGATCTGTGGCTGGACGTTGGAAATGTAACGCTTGTCGGCGAGGTTGCGCGCCTCGACGAACACCGCGAGGCCGTCACGCAGCTCGACGCCGGCGTTGAGGTTCACCAGCACATATCCGTCGGCCTTGTCGGTGTTGGCGAAGTCGCTCCAAACCCCCGACGGCGACCATTCCAGCGACGGCGCCACGAACGCCCCGCCGGGATGCTGGTAGCGCAGCTCGGCCCGGTAGAAATGCTCGGGGACGACCGGCAGCCGCCTGCCGTCGTAAGGCCGGCCGCGGAACCGGAAGTCCGACCAGGTGTAGGTCTGGCGCAGCCGCAGCGACCCGACGGTCCAGTCCAGCGCCGCCTCCAGGCCCTGGTGCACGGTCTCGTCGGCATTGAAGGTGATGGCCGGCCCGTTCGCCGCCGTCGCGTAGAGCAACAGTTCGTCGCGCAGTTCGGCGCGATAGGCGCTCACGTCCCAGGCCAGCGCGCCGCGCCGGCCACGGGCGCCGATCTCGGCGGTCCAGGCGCTCTGGGCGTCGATGTCCGCCAGTCCCTGATTGCTCGGCGACAGGGCGCTGAAGTTCGGCGGCTCGACCGAGCGGGTCAGGTTGGCGAACACCTGCTCTCCCCCGGGCGCTTGCCACAGCAGCCCGATG
>NZ_JBIIGK010000123.1:0-8882 GCF_044236515.1 Phenylobacterium sp. | reverse complement strand
ACCGGATTTCCGCCTATTGGGAGAACGGCCGCGCGACCGTCGCCCTCTCCGACAAACGCGCCGCCCATCCGGGCGCCTCACCCCGCGAGCAGGAGAGCGTCGACACCGTCGAGGACGCCCTTCGCCTTATCGCCCAGTTCCTCGTCGACGAGACCCGCTAAGAGCCCATGCTGAAGATTTCCGACCTGCACGCCTCCGTCGAGGACAAGCCGATCATCAAGGGCCTCAGCCTGGAGGTTCCGGCCGGCGAGGTGCACGCCATCATGGGGCCGAACGGGGCCGGCAAGTCGACCCTGTCCTACGTCCTGACCGGCCGCGACGGCTACGAGGTGACCGGCGGGTCCGCCACGCTCGACGGCGAGGACCTGCTGGCGCTGGACCCCAGCGAACGCGCCGCCAGGGGCGTCTTCCTGTCGTTCCAGTATCCGCTGGAGATCCCCGGCGTTCCGGCCCTGACCTTCATCCGCACCGCGCTCAACGCCCAGCGCAAGGCGCGCGGCGAGCCGGAGATGGCGGCGCCGGAGTTCCTGAAGCTCGCCAAGGCGCGGGCCGCCGACCTCAAGATCGACTTCGAAATGCTCAAGCGAGCGCTGAACGTCGGCTTCTCGGGCGGTGAGAAGAAACGCATGGAAATCTTTCAGATGGCTATGCTTTCGCCGCGCTTCCTGATCCTCGACGAAACCGATTCCGGCCTCGATATCGACGCCCTGCGCATCGTCTCGGACGGGGTGAACGCCCTGCGCGCGCCCGACCGCGGCATGCTGGTGATCACCCACTACCAACGCCTGCTCGACTACATCAAACCCGACCGCGTCCACGTCCTGGCGGCGGGCCGCATCGTCGCCTCCGGCGGGCCGGAACTGGCCCTCGAGCTGGAGCGCGAAGGCTATGACAAGTACGCGAGGGCCGCTTGAGCCTCGCCGACGCCATTCGGAGCCGGGACGTCGCGGACCTGCCCGGCAAGCGGGACGAGGACTGGCGCTGGACCGACCTGCGCGGCCTGATCCGCGCGCTGCCCGATCCCTCCCGGCCGCTGGCCGACCTCGGCGCCGGGCCGTTCGACGCCCTGGCCGCCGAGGTCCGGACGCTCGCCAACGGCCACGGCGCGCCGGTGATCGAGGTTGCGGCCGGCCAGGCGGCGACGCTCGCGCTGCGCCTGATCTCCCGCGGCGACGGCGCCCATGCCGGCGCGGTTCGGATCGCCGTCGCACCCGGCGGCCGCCTGACCCTGCTCGAAAGCCACGAAGGGCAGGGCGGCTATCTCGCCCAGGCCAGCCTGTCCATCACCCTTGCCGAAGGGGCCGTGATGGAGCGGATCGTCCTGGCCGACGACACGGCCGACGGCGTCTCGGTGGTCGAGGCCGATGTCGCCCTATCGCCCGGCGCCGACTATGCGCAGACCGTCCTGACCTCCGGCGGCCGCCGCCAGCGGATCGAGACCCGCATCGCCCATCCCGGCGGTCACGCCGCCGTCCGCCTCGACGGCGCCTATCTGCTGGCCGACAAGCGCCACGCCGACTTCACCACCATCGTCACCCACCAGGCCGTTCACGGGACCGCCGACCAGCTGACCAAGGGCGTCGTCCGCGATCAGGCGCGCGGTGTCTTCCAAGGCCGCATCGTCGTCGCCGAGGGCGCCGACCATACCGACGCCCGCATGGGCCACCACGCCCTCATCCTGTCGGACCGCGCGGAGGTCGACGCCAAGCCGGAGCTGGAGATCTACGCCGACGACGTCGCCTGCGCCCACGGCAACACGGTCGGCGCCCTCGACGAGGACGCCCTGTTCTACGCCTGCCAGCGCGGCATTCCCGAGGACGAGGCCCGCGCCATGCTGACCGAGGCCTTCGTCGGCGAGGTCGTGGACCGCATCGGCCACGCGGGCGGGCGCGAGATCGCCGCCGCGTTCGTCGCCGGCCAGTTGCGAGGCGGCCAATGACCTTCGACGTCGAGACCGTCCGCGCCGACTTCCCGATCCTTCAGCGGCAGGTGCACGGCCGGCCGCTGGTCTACCTCGACAGCGCCGCCTCGGCCCAGAAGCCGCGGGCGGTGATCGAGGCGATGAGCCGGGCGATGGAGCACTCGTACGCCAACGTCCACCGCGGCCTGCACACCCTGGCGAACGAGACCACCGACGCCTATGAGGCGGCCCGACGCAAGGTCGCGGCCTTCATCGGCGCGGGCGAGACCGAGATCGTCTTCACCAAGGGCGGCACCGAGGCGATCAACCTGGTCGCCGCTGGGGTCGGCGCCCACCTCCAGGCCGGCGACGAGATCATCGTCTCCGAGATGGAGCACCACGCCAACATCGTCCCCTGGCACTTCTTGCGCGAGCGCCTCGGCGTCGTTCTGAAGTGGGCGCCGGTGACGGATGAGGGCGTGCTCGACCTAGAGGCCTTCCAGCGCCTGCTCGGTCCGCGCACCAAGGTCGTCGCCCTGACCCACATGTCGAATGTGCTGGGCACCATCAACCCCGCCCAGGACCTCGCCCGTATGGCGCATGAGGCCGGGGCGCTCGTGCTGTTCGACGGCTGTCAGGCCATCGTCCACAAGCCGATCGACGTGAAGGCGATCGACGCCGACTTCTACGTCTTCTCCGGCCACAAGCTCTATGGCCCGACCGGCATCGGCATCCTGTACGGCAAGGCCGAGCGCCTCGCCGCCCTGCCGCCGTATCAAGGGGGCGGGGAGATGATCGGCGAGGTCAGTCAGGACCGGATCACCTACGCCGATCCGCCGCACCGGTTCGAAGCCGGCACGCCGCCGATCCTCGAGGCCATCGGCCTTGGCGCCGCCATCGACTGGCTGGCCGGCCAGGACCGCCTCGCCGCCGCCGAGCACGAGCATCGCCTCTATGAGCGGGTCCGCGACGGCCTGTCCGGTCTGAATTGGCTGAAGGTGATCGGCGAGGCGCCGCACAAGGGCGCGATCCTGTCCTTCACCGTCGACGGCGCCCACGCCCACGACGTGGCCCAGATCCTCGACCGCTACGGGGTGGCGGTGCGCGCCGGCACCCACTGCGCCGAGCCGTTGATGAAGAGATTTGGCGTGACGTCGAGCGCTCGCGCCTCCTTCGCCCTATATAACACTGAGGACGAGGCGGACGCCTTCGTCGAAGCCCTGACCAAGGCCCAGGCCTTTTTCGCTTGAAGTGACGATGGACGACGCCGCCGCATCCCTGGAAACGCCGACCGCCGCCCTCTCGCAGGACGAGCTGAACGCCCTGACCGACCGGCTGATCGAGCAGCTGAAGACCGTGTTCGACCCCGAAATCCCGGTCGACATCTACGAGCTCGGTCTGATCTACAAGGTCGACGTCTCGGATGACCGCGACGTCCTCATCGACATGACCCTGACCGCCCCCGGCTGCCCGGTGGCCGGCGACATGCCCGGCTGGGTCGAGGATGCGGTCAAGGAAATTCCCGAGATCCGCTCCTGCAAGGTGGACCTGGTGTTCGATCCCCCGTGGGACCCGTCCCGCATGTCGGACGAGGCCAAGCTGCAGCTGAACATGTTCTGATGACCGGCCTCGACCTCACCCCCGCACCGCGCGCCCGCCGGCCTCGGCCCAAGGTCGTCACCCTGACCGAGCGCGCCGCCGAGCGCGTGCGCGAGATCATGAGCAAGCCCAGGAAGGATGGGGCCGAAAAGCCCTACGCTGGCCTGCGCGTCGGGGTGAAGAACGGCGGCTGCGCGGGTCAGGAGTACGTCCTGGAATATGCCGAGGCGGCCAATCCCTTCGACGAGGTGGTCGAGGACAAGGGCGTCACCATCCTGGTCGAGCCCAAGGCCGTGCTGTTCCTGATCGGCACGGAGATCGACTACGAGGTCTCGAAGCTCTCGGCCAAGTTCGTGTTCCGCAATCCGAACGAGACCGACGCCTGCGGCTGCGGCGAGAGCGTCACGATCGAGCCGGCCAAGGAGGCCTGATCAGGCCGCTGCGCGCGAGGCCCGCGGAGCCGCCGAGGTGCGGTTGCGCCCGCCACGCTTGGACTCGTAGAGCGCCTCGTCGGCGCGCTCCATCAGCGTCGCGCTGGTCTCGCCGGCGGACCATTCCGCCAGCCCGGCCGAGATGGTCACGGCGCCGAGATCCTCGTTGGTCGAGCGGCGCTTCAGCACCCGCGACGAGATTTCCTCGCGCACCTCTTCCAGGGTCGACAGCGCCGCCGCGGCGTCCTCGCCCGGGAAGATCAGCGCGAACTCCTCGCCGCCGTAACGGGCGGCGATCCGCGGCGGCCGCGCCGCCCGCCCGATCACGCTGGCCACGTAGCGGATCACCTGGTCGCCAGTCTGGTGGCCCCAGGTGTCGTTGAAGCTCTTGAAGTGGTCGATGTCGATGACCGCGAGGGTGAGGGTGGCTCCGGCCGCTTCCGCCTCGGCGCAGGCCCGCTCCAGCGACTCGTCGAACGCCTTGCGATTGGCGAGGTTGGTCAGGCCGTCGGTCATGGAGTCGCGGCGCACCAGTTCGAGGTGCTCGCGCAGGCGGCCGACCTCCGCGGTGGTGTCCGCCAGGCGCGTTTCCAAGGAACGGTTCTCGCGCTGCACCCGGCGGGTGGCGGTGGCCAGGCTCTCGACCATGGTCTTGATCGCGCCGCCGTCCTCGCCGTCGAAGGATTGCGAGGCCCGGGCCAGCTGCTGGCCATAGGCCTCGCTGGATTCGCGGGCGGATTCGATGGCCCGGCTGACGCTGTCGAGTTCGTGGGCCAGGGCGTCGCCGGCCTCGCGGATCTCACCGTTCAGCTTGGCCTTGGGCAGGTAGCGCTCGGCCAGCCTCTCGCTGAGAGTTTCGGTGAAGGCCTCACCGGCCGCCAGCAGCCGGTCGATCTCCAGCGCCAGGGGGCCGTTGCGGGCGCCCACATAATGCAGCCAGAGCTCGAAATTCAGCGGCGTCGGCCAGACCTTGTGCTGCTCCATCGCCTGGACGGCCTTCCGCGCCAGGGCATAGCCCTGTGGCGCGCGGATGACGGTCTCGACTTCGTTGGACATGGCGCTTTCCCGACCCGAGTGGCCGCCGGAGCGGCCGATCCCGAGCAGGACGTTACCAAAGGGAGCCCAAACGGCCCGTTAAAGGGCGCGCAGATTCCGCGTCAATCGTCGGCGCGGGGCGGCGGGGCCCGCATCAGGAAGGCCGGAACGTCGGAGCCGAAGCCGACCACGCGGTCGCCGTCGTCCCGGTCGCGGCCCCGATCCCGGTCCCTGTCGCGGTCCCTGTCGCGATCACGATCCCGTCCGCGTTCGCGCCCCCGGTCCTGGCGCTCGGCGCGCTCGGGCCGCTCGGCGCGGTCCTGCACAGGTGCGGAGCGCGGGGCGCGGTCGGGGCGAGCCTCACGGCGCGCGGGCTCGCGGCCTTCCGGCTCCCGACGCGCGGCGGGCGCCGCCTCGACGACGTCCGGAGCCGGAGCGGCCGGCTCCTCGCGGCGGCGCGAGCGGCGGGCGGGGCGGGGGGCCTCGTCGCCGGTCGGCTCGGCGGTGGGCTGGAACGGCTCCATCGCCGCGCGCTGGCCATGTTCCTTGATCTCGCGCGGACGCCGATCGCGATCGCGATCGCGGTCCCGGCCGCCGCTACGGCCGCCGTTGCGGTCGCGGCCGCCCCGGTCGCGGCGCGGCTCGTCCTTCAGGTTGGCCCAGTCGAGGTCGAGCACGACGTCCTCGGGCGTCTTGCCGATCAGCTTGATGACCTTGTCGATGTTCTTGGCGTCGGCCGGGGTGACCAGCATGAACGCCTCGCCGGACCGGCCGGCGCGGCCCGTCCGGCCGATCCGGTGGACGTAGTCGTCGGCCTGGTGCGGCACGTCGTAGTTGAAGACGTGGCTGACGGCCGGGATGTCCAGCCCGCGCGCCGCCACGTCGGAGGCGACCAGCAGCTTCAGATCGCCGCCCCGGAAGCTTTCCAGCGTCCGCATCCGCGTCGACTGGTCGAGGTCGCCGTGGATCGGAGCCGCGTCGAAGCCGTGCGTCTTCAAGGACTTGGCGACGATATCGACTTCCGACTTGCGGTTGCAGAAGACGATGCCGTTGTTGACCTCGCTGCGCTCGATCAGGGCCCGCAGCGCCGTCCGCTTGGCCTTGTGGTCGGAGGTCGGCATGCGGGCGATATACTGGGTGATGTTCTCACCCGTCGTCGCGGGGCGGGCCACCTCGATCCGCACCGGATCCTTCAGGAACTGCTTGGTGATCCGGGTGATCTCGGGCGGCATGGTCGCCGAGAAGAACAGCGTCTGCTTCTTCGGCGGCGTCATCTGGAAGATGCGCTCGATGTCTGGGATGAAGCCCATGTCGAGCATGCGGTCGGCTTCGTCGACGACCAGCAGCTGCACGCCGGTCATCAGCAGCTTGCCGCGCTGGAAGTGGTCGAGCAGGCGGCCGGGCGTGGCGATCAGCACGTCGACGCCGCGGTCCAGCTTGAGCTCCTGGTCGGCGAACGAGACCCCGCCGATCAGCAGCGCCCAGGACAGCTTCTGGCCCTTGGCGTACTTCTCGAACGAGGCGGCGACCTGGTCGGCCAGTTCGCGGGTCGGCGCCAGCACAAGGGCCCGCGGCATGCGCGCCTTGGCGCGGCCGGCGGCCAGCTTGTCGATCATCGGCAGGGTGAAGGCGGCGGTCTTGCCAGTGCCGGTCTGGGCGATGCCGAGCACGTCGCGACCTTGCAGGGCGACGGGGACGGCCTGCGCCTGGATCGGCGTTGCGGTGGTGTAGCCCGTCTCGGCGACGGCCTTGAGAGTCGCGGGCGAAAGGCCCAGTTCGGAAAATTCTGTCATCTGTTACGAATGGGCGGGCGCTCGCCTATCTCCGTCGGAGACCAAGGCGCACGCGTCGCGGCGGCGCGAACGGAGGTCGTCACGCGCGCGGAGGATACGGGCGGCGGGCCCCAAGTCAACGCGTTCCCTCTCAATGGGACCTTATCAGGTTGATCTGGATGAAGCCGCGGAAGGTATGTGGCGAGCCTCTCGTCACTTCGCGGGCGGCCTCGCGGCGCTGACGCCATTCGGTGAACCGCACTGCGCCGCGCGTTCCGAACGCCGCGACACGCCCGACCAGCGTCGGGCGCGGCGGGAGGCGGACGGGCGTCAGATCTGGCCCGCTTCCGACGGAGGCGAGGATCGGGGGGTGGTTTTTTTTTGTGCGGCGGCGCCGGGGCCGGTGCGCCCACCCGCGCCGGCGTCGGCCGGGCTCCAGTCCGCGTCGATATGGCCGCCGCGCGGCTCGCCGTTGCGCAGCGCGTCGGAGAACGAGCGCACCGCTTCGCCGAGCGCGAAGGCCAGCACGCCGCCGGCCGCGCCGACCTCGGCCTTGCCCTTGCCGCTCTTGTCGCGAACCGCTTCCGCCGCCTCGTGGGTGAACCGACGGACCTTCGGGTTGTCGCTGGCCTTCTTGGCGGTGGCCACGGCGGCGACGGCCATCACCGCCTCGGCGATCAGCGCCTGACCGGCCTTCGACTTCAGCACCTTGGCCATGCCGCCCTTGCGTACAGCCTTCGGAACCTTCACGCCGCCGATCCGTTTGGGCAGGCTTTTCTTCTTCTTGGACATGTCGCGCTCCTGTTGCGACGAAAACGCCCAAGCTGTTTGGAGCGTTCCGGCCCTAAGGCCGCGCCAGTTCCGGCCCGATGTGCTCGGGCCGCGCGCCGAGGCCGACGAACCGCGCCGGCAGCGCCCGAAGCGGCGGCAGGGCGTCCAGCAGCCGGAAGATCAGCGGGGGTTTCATCGGCGCCCGCCCGTCGATCACTGGCCGGAGCAGGTTGTCCTGCACGAACATCTGCATGGCCTGGGTGATGCGGGTCGGCGGCTCGCGCCGGCGCTGGACGGCGACAAGGTCGGCCTCGCTCAGGCGATGTTCTCGCAACGGCTTGGCGAGGCGGTTCGCGGCCGCCACGGCGTCCTGCACCGCCAGGTTCACCCCGACGCCGGCGATCGGCGACATGGCGTGGGCGGCATCGCCAATGCACAGGAATCCCGGCCGGCTCCAGCGCTCCAGCCGGTCGACGAGCACGGTGAGCAGCTTCACGTCGTCCCAGCCGGCGAGTTCCTGCAGACGGGCGGCGAGGTGCGGCGCGACCTCGGCGATGCCCTGGCGCAGAGCCGGCAGGCCCCGGGCCCGCAGCGCCTCATAGCCGCCCTTCGGGATCACCAGGGCGCACTGCCAGTAGTCACCGCGGTCGATGGTGACGAGCATCTTGCCGCGGCCGATCCGGCCCAGCGTCTGGGCAGGGTCGCTCGTCTGCTTGGACAGCCGCATCCACAGGACGTCGATCGGGGCGCCAAAGCTCATCGACACCAGCCGCGCCGCCGACCGCAGCGTCGAGCTGCGCCCGTCCGCGGCCACCGTCAGGTCGGCGAAGATTTCGACGGGGCCGTCAGGGGTCTGGGCGCGCACGCCGCGCACCCGTCCGGCCTCTTCGATCAGCCCTTCGGCCCGCGACGACATCAGCAGGGTGAAATTCGCCAACTCCCGGCCCTCGTCGGCCAGGAAGTCGAGGAACTCCCATTGCGGCATGAAGGCGATGAACTTGCAGCGGGTGTGCAGGCGCCGGAAGTCGGCGATAGCGAACTCCCGGCCGTCGAAGTTGATGCCGACCTGCGCCAGGCGGTCGTGCGGCCGTTGCAGGAAGCGATCCAGGACACCCAGTTCGTGCATCACCTGCAGCGTCGAGGGATGGACCGTGTCGCCGCGGAAGTCGCGGAAGAAGTCGGCGTGTTTCTCGAGGACGATCACCCGCACGCCGGCCCGCGCCAGGAGATATCCCAGCATGACCCCCGCCGGCCCGCCGCCGGCGATGACGCAGTCGGTCGTCTCGCGCCGCATGCCCGGATCAAACGCCCGGTGCGGCGCGCTGTCGAGCTTTAGACGTCGAGGTCGGCGGCGGCGAACTCGGCGTTCTCCTG
>NZ_JBIIGK010000122.1:0-8900 GCF_044236515.1 Phenylobacterium sp. | reverse complement strand
CAGGCCGGCGCTCTAACCAACTGAGCTACACCCGCGTAGGCCTTGCGGCCGGCGAAGGCGGCCCTGATAGGTGCGGACCGGAATCGTGTCAACGGCAGAGTGTCGGCCGGACGAATTTGGCGCGTTTTTCCGGCCGCGGCGGCGCCCTCTGTTGCGACCGTTTCGCAAGTGTGTTCGGTCGTTTGAAACCCCGGGACGGGTGGTCTAGAAGGGCGCGCGACTCCCCTGAGGACTCCATGAACGCGTTCCTATTGCAGTACCTGCCCATCGTGATCTTCCTGGGGATCGCGACGGCGCTGGGCCTGGTCTTCATCCTGGGCGCCTGGGTGCTGGCGCCCAAGGCGCCGGACCCTGAAAAGCTGTCGTCCTACGAGTGCGGCTTCAACGCCTTTGACGACGCGCGGATGAAGTTCGACGTCCGGTTCTACCTGGTCTCGATCCTGTTCATTATCTTCGACCTTGAAGTGGCCTTCCTGTTTCCGTGGGCGGTGACGCTGATGAAGCTCCCGGCCGAGGTCGGGCAGTTCGCCTTCTGGTCGATGATGACCTTCCTGGGCGTCCTGACAGTGGGCTTCATCTACGAATGGAAGAAGGGGGCCCTGGAATGGGAGTGATCGTTCCCGCGGGCGCAGCCGGCCGCACGACGGTCGAGGGCTACGATCCCCGCCTCCACGACCCGTATTTCGACGGCGTCTCTCAGCAGTTGGCCGACAAGGGCTTCGTCACCGCTGCGGCCGACGATCTCATCACCTGGGCGCGCACCGGCTCGCTGATGTGGATGACGTTCGGCCTGGCGTGCTGCGCCGTCGAGATGATGCAGGCCTCGATGCCGCGCTACGACGTCGAGCGCTACGGCTTTGCACCCCGCGCCAGCCCGCGTCAGTCGGACGTGATGATCGTCGCCGGCACTCTGTGCAACAAGATGGCTCCGGCCCTCCGCAAGGTCTACGACCAGATGCCGGAGCCGCGGTACGTCATCTCGATGGGCAGCTGCGCCAACGGCGGTGGCTATTATTACTTCAGCTATTCGGTGGTTCGTGGCTGCGACCGCGTGGTGCCGGTCGACATCTATGTCCCCGGTTGCCCGCCGACCGCCGAGGCCTTGGTCTACGGCATCCTGCAACTGCAGAAGAAGATCCGCCGGACCGGGACGATCGTCCGATGAGCTGGCCCCTTTCGCACCAGGACCTCGAGGCGCTCGGCCAGGAGATCGTCGCCAACGGCGCCGGCATGTTCGCCGGCCATCACGTGGCGTTCGGGGACCTGACCCTGACGGTCCAGACCCATCGCATCGCCGCCGCTCTCGAAGCTCTGCGCGACCAGTACGGCTTCCACCAGCTCGTCGACATCGCCGGCGTCGACTATCCGGAGCGCGAGCGTCGCTTCGATGTCGTCTACCACCTGCTGTCGATGACCAAGAACCAGCGCGTCCGGCTGAAGCTTCAGGTCGACGAGGACACCGCTGTCCCGTCGGTGGTTTCGGTGTTCCCGACCGCCGACTGGTACGAGCGCGAAGCCTTCGACATGTACGGCATCTTCTTCGACGGCCATCCGGATCTGCGCCGCATCCTCACCGACTACGGTTTCCACGGCCATCCGCTGCGCAAGGACTTCCCGATGACCGGCCATGTCGAGGTCCGGTACGACGACGAGCTCAAGCGCGTGGTCTACGAGCCGGTGAAGTCCGTCGAGTGGCGCAACTGGGACTTCCTGTCGCCTTGGGAAGGCGTCGAGCGCGGCTTCGGTCCGCTGCCCGGCGACGAGAAGGGCGAGATCGTCGCCAAGCCGGAGGCCAAGTGATGCCGGGACAGAACACGCCGGCCGCTGCAGTGCTGCCTGGCGAGACCCCGGAAGTCGAGGCCGCCGCCGAGACGCCCGTCCGCCGTTTCAACATCAACTTCGGCCCCCAACACCCGGCCGCCCACGGCGTGCTGCGGCTGGTTCTCGAGCTCGATGGGGAGATCGTCGAGCGGGTCGATCCGCACATCGGCCTGTTGCACCGCGGCACCGAGAAGCTGATGGAAGCGCGGCCCTACGCGCAGACGATCCCGTACTTCGACCGCCTCGACTACGTGGCGCCGATGAACCAGGAGCACGCCTACGTGCTCGCCCTCGAGCGCCTGATGGGCGTCGAGGTGCCGATCCGCGGCCAGCTGATCCGCGTGCTCTATTCCGAGATCGGCCGGATCAAGAACCACCTGCTCAACGTCACCACCCAGGCGATGGACGTCGGCGCCCTGACGCCGCCGCTGTGGGGCTTCGAAGAGCGCGAGAAGCTGATGGTGTTCTACGAGCGTGCGTCCGGCGCGCGCCTGCACGCCAACTACTTCCGCGTCGGCGGCGTTCGCCAGGACCTGCCGCCGGAGCTGGTGCAGGACATCTCCGACTGGTGCGACGAGTTCCCGTCGATGCTGAACGACATCGACGGGCTGATCACCGACAACCGCATCTTCAAGCAGCGCAACGTCGACATCGGCGTCGTGACCAAGGAAGAGGCGATCGCCTGGGGCTTCTCCGGCGTGATGGTGCGCGGCTCGGGCATTGCCTGGGACCTGCGCCGCGCCCAGCCCTACGAGTGCTACAACGAGCTGGAGTTCGACATCCCGCTCGGCGTCAACGGCGACTGCTACGACCGCTACCTCTGCCGCATGCAGGAGATGCGCGAGTCCGTCCGCATCATGAAGCAGTGTTGCGAGCGACTGATGAAGACGCCGGGGCCGGTTCTCAGCGAGGACAACAAGGTCTCGCCGCCGCGCCGGGGCGAGATGAAGCGTTCGATGGAAGCGCTGATCCACCACTTCAAGCTGTTCACCGAAGGCTACCGCCCGCCGGCCGGCGAGATCTACGCCTGTGTCGAGGCGCCGAAGGGCGAGTTCGGCGTCTATCTGGTCAGCGACGGCACCAACAAGCCCTACCGCTGCAAGATACGCGCGCCGGGTTTCCCGCACCTGCAGGCGATGGACTGGATGAACCGCGGCCACATGCTTGCCGACGTGTCCGCCATTCTCGGCTCCCTCGACATCGTGTTCGGGGAGATCGATCGATGAGCGATCTCGGCGCGATCGTCGACGCCCAGCTCGACGCCTATAACGCCCAGGACCTCGACGCCTTCTGCGCCTTCTACACCGAGGACGCGACGCTCGGGGCTTACGGCGAGGCGCCGCACACGGTGGGCGTTGCGGCCATCCGCGAGCGTCACGCCAAGCTGTTCGCCGAGTTTCCGAAGAACAAGGCCGCCCGCACCAACCGCGTTACCGCCGGCGCCGTCGTCGTCGACCACGAGGACGTGATCCGCGGCCCCGGCGTCGAGCCCTTCCAGGTGCTCGCCATCTACACCCTCGCCGGCGGCAAGATCGCCCGCGTCGACTTCGTGAAGTGAGGCCGTCTTGAGCGTCCGTCGCCTTTCGCCGAACCAGCCGGAAAGCTTCGCTTTCCAGCCCGAGGTTCTGAAGCAGGTCCAGGCCTGGATGGCCAACTATCCGCCCGGCAAGCAGCAGTCGGCGGTGATCCCGATCCTGTGGCTGGTCCAGAAGCAGGAAGGCTGGGTGCCGGAGCCCGCGATCCGCGCCGTCGCCGAACTTCTCGGCATGCCGGTGATCCGCGTGCTGGAGATCGCGACCTTCTACACCATGTTCATGCTGGAGCCGGTTGGCACCCATGCGCTGGTCCAGGTCTGCGGCACGACGCCGTGCATGGTCCGCGGCGCGGGCGAACTGATCGAGGTCTGCAAGCGCCGCATCGGCCCGCACGATCACCGCTCGGCTGACGGCAAGTTCTACTGGCAGGAAGTCGAGTGCCTGGGCGCCTGCTCCAACGCACCAATGGCCGCGATCAACGACTACTATTACGAGGACCTCGATGCGGCGTCGTTCGAGAAGCTGCTCGACCAATTCGCGGCGGGTGAAAAGCCGGCGCCGGGCTCGGTGATCGGCCGCCAGGGCGCCTCGCCCGAGGGCGGCCCGCTGACCCTCACCGACGCCAGCCTCTACGACGGCAGCGCGGCGAAGAAGATCAAGATTCCGAACCTTCCGTCCTCCAAGCCGCCCGCCAAGGAGCCCGCGTGATGCCCGGACTTCTCCAGGACAAGGACCGGATTTTCACCAACCTCTATGGCCTCCACGACTGGGGCCTCGAGGGCGCGAAGAAGCGCGGCTGCTGGAACGGTACCAAGGACATTCTGGCCCAGACGCCGGAATGGATCTGCGACCAGATCAAGGCCTCGGGCCTGCGCGGCCGGGGCGGGGCAGGGTTCCCGACCGGGCTGAAGTGGACCTTCATGCCCAAGCAGGAGAGCGAGCGGCCGCACTTCCTGGTCGTTAACGCCGACGAGTCGGAGCCGGGCGCCTGCAAGGACCGCGAGATCCTGCGCAACGATCCGCATCTGTTGATCGAAGGCTGCCTAATCGCCTGCCGGGCGATCCGCGCGCGCACGGCCTACATTTACATCCGCGGTGAGTACGTCTTCGAGCGCGAGCGGCTGCTGGCCGCCATCCAGCAGGCCTATGACGCCAAGCTGATCGGCCCCGGCAACGTCAACGGCTGGGACTGCGACGTTCGCGTCACCCACGGCGGCGGCGCCTACATCTGCGGCGACGAGACCGCCCTGATGGAGAGCCTCGAGGGCAAGAAGGGTCAGCCGCGGCTCAAGCCGCCGTTCCCTGCCGGCGCCGGCATCTACGGCGCGCCGACCACCATCAACAACGTCGAGTCCATCTCGGTCGTCGGGACCATCCTGCGCCGCGGGGCCGAGTGGTTCGCCGGCTTCGGCACCGAGAAGTCGACCGGCACCAAGCTGTTCGCCGGCTCGGGCCATCTCAACAAGCCCTGCGTCGTCGAGGACGCGGTCGGCATACCGCTCAAGATGCTCATCGAAGAGCACATGGGCGGCGTGCGCGGCGGCTGGAAGAACCTCAAGGCGGTCATCCCGGGCGGCATCTCCGTCCGTATGATCCCGGCCGAGGAGGCCGAGGTCGCCGTGATGACCTACGAGGATCTGCAGGCCCGCGGCTCGGGCCTCGGCACCGGCACCATGATCGTGTTCGACAAGGACGCTGACCTGGTGAAGGCCATCGCCCGCGCCTCCTACTTCTACAAGCACGAGAGCTGCGGCCAGTGCACGCCGTGCCGCGAGGGCACCGGCTGGATGTGGCGGGTCATGGAGCGGATGGTCACCGGCGAAGCCGAGATGTCCGAGATCGACCTGCTGCTCGACGTCGCCAGCCAAGTCGAGGGCCACACCATCTGCGGCCTCGGGGACGCGGCGGCCTGGCCGATCCAAGGCCTGTTCCGCCACTTCCGCCACGAGGTGGAGGAGCGCATCAACAACTACCGCGCGCGCAAGGGCAGCTACGCCGGCGCATCCATCGCGGCGGAGTAGACGGTATGCCTATCGCCAAGGTCGACGGGGTCGAGGTCGAGTTCGAACCCGGCATGAACGTGCTGCAGGTCGCCGAGCTGGCGGGGAAGGAAATCCCCCGCTTCTGCTATCACGAGCGCCTGTCGATCGCCGGCAATTGCCGGATGTGCCTCGTCGAGGTGAAGCCGGGCCCGCCGAAGCCGCAGGCCAGCTGCGCCCTGCCGGCCGCCGAGAATATGGAGATCTTCACCGACACGCCGATGGTGAAGAAGGCCCGCCACGGGGTCATGGAATTCCTGCTGATCAACCACCCGCTGGACTGCCCGATCTGCGACCAGGGCGGCGAGTGCGATCTGCAGGACCAGGCCATGGGCTACGGCCGCGACGGCTCGCGCTATGCGGAGAACAAGCGCGCGGTCGAAGAGAAGTTCATGGGGCCGCTCATCAAGACGGTCATGACCCGCTGCATCCAGTGCACCCGCTGCGTCCGGTTCATCACCGAGGTCGCCGGCGTGCCGGACATCGGTCTCATCTCCCGCGGCGAAGACGTTGAAATCACGACCTATCTCAACAAGGCCGTGGGCTCGGAACTGTCGGCCAACGTGATCGACCTGTGCCCGGTCGGCGCCCTGACACACAAGCCGTGGGCCTTCAACTACCGGCCCTGGGAACTGAAGAAGACGGAGAGCATCGACGTCCACGACGCTCTCGGCTCGGCGATCCGCGTCGACGCCCGCGGCCCGGCCGTCCTCCGAGTGCTGCCGCGCCTGAACGAGGACATCAACGAGGAGTGGATCTCCGACAAGACCCGCTACGCCGTCGACGGCCTGTCGCGCCAGCGTCTCGACCGCCCCTATGTCCGTGAGAACGGCAAGCTGCGGCCGGCCAGCTGGAACGAGGCGCTCGACGCCGTCGCCAAGAAGCTGAAGGCGACCAAGGCCGACCGCATCGGAGTCATCGCGGGCGACCTGCAGGACGTCGAGTCCATGAAGGCCGCCAAGGACCTGTTCGGCGGCCTCGGCGTCGCCTCGCTCGATTGCCGCCAGGACGGCATGGCCCTGGGCGACGGTCCGCGCGAAAGCTGGCTCTTCAACTCGACCATCGCCGGCATCGAAGAGGCGGACGTCGTCCTTCTCGTCGGAACCAATCCGCGCATTGAGGCCCCGGTGCTGAACGCCCGCCTGCGCAAGCGCTGGCTGGCCGGCGCCCTGCGCATCGGCGTGATCGGCGAGCAAGGCGACCTGACCTACGCCTACGACTATCTGGGCGCCGGCCCGAAGACCCTGTCGGGCCTCGCGAGGCAGAAGAACGACTTCATGAAGGCCTTCAAGGAAGCCCAGGCTCCGGCGATCATCGTCGGCGCCGGCGCCCTTGGCCGCGCCGACGGTGCAGCGGTCGTGAAGGCCGCGGCCGGAGTCGCCAAGGCCTTCGGTGCGACCTGGAACGTGCTGCACTCGGCGGCGAGCCGCGTCGGCGGCCTCGACTTGGGCTTCGTGCCGGCGACCGGCGGTAAGACCGCGCGCGAACTGGTCCAGAAGGGCGGGGCGGACGTCCTCTTCCTGCTGGGGGCTGACGAGATCGACGCGACCCAGTCCGACGCCTTCGTCGTCTACCTTGGCACGCACGGCGATGCCGGCGCGCACCGCGCCGACGTCATCCTGCCCGCCGCGACCTACACCGAAAAGAACGGCCTCTACGTCAACACCGAGGGCCGCGTGCAACTCGGCGTCCGCGCGGTGTTCCCGAAAGGGGAGGGCCGTGAGGACTGGGCGATCCTGCGGGCCCTGTCGGAGCGTCTCGGCGCAACGCTGCCTTACGACAGCCTCGACCAACTTCGCGCCAAGCTGTTCGCCGATCATCCGACCTTCGGCCGCATCGACTATGTCGCCGGCCCGGAGGGGGCGAAGGGCCTCGACCTGGGCAAGCTCGGCGCCGCCGGCGATCTCGCCGACGCCCCGTTCGCCAGCGGCGTGAAGAGTTTCTACCTGACCAATCCCATCGCTCGCGCCAGCGTGACGATGGCGGAGTGCGCGGCCCTGGCCTCGGGCGCCACGAAGATCGCGGCGGAGTAAGGGATGCAACCTGCCACCCAAAGCTTCTGGGAAACGCCCGGCGGCTGGACCCTGCTGACCGCTGGCCAGATCCTGCTGGTGATGATCTGGATCCTGCTGTCGCTGGCCTTCCTGCTGCTGGCCGACCGCAAGATCTGGGCCGGCGTGCAGATGCGCAAAGGCCCGAACGTCGTCGGTCCCTTCGGCCTGTTCCAGTCGTTCGCCGACTTCGGCAAGTTCCTGCTGAAGGAAATCGTCATCCCGGCCGGCGCCGACAAGGCGGTCTTCCTGCTGGCGCCGCTGATCAGCTTCGTCCTGGCCTTCGGGGCCTGGGCGGTCGTGCCGCTGGCGCCGGGCTGGGTGGTCTCCGACATCAACGTCGGGATCCTCTATCTCTTCGCGATCAGCTCGCTCGGCGTCTATGGCATCATCATGGGCGGCTGGGCTTCGAACTCGAAGTATCCGTTCCTCGGCTCGCTGCGCTCAGCAGCGCAGATGGTGTCCTACGAGGTCTCCCTGGGCTTCGTGATCATCACCGTGATCCTGCTGGCCGGCACCATGAACCTGCGCGAGATCGTCGAGCTGCAGGACGGCGGCTTCTGGAACTGGAACGTCCTCGGCGGCAACGGCCTCTTGGGCCTGCCGGCGGCGCTTGTGATGATCCCGATGTCGGTGATCTTCTTCATCTCGGCCCTGGCCGAAACCAACCGCCCGCCCTTCGATCTGCCGGAAGCGGAGTCCGAACTCGTGGCCGGCTACCAGGTCGAATACTCCTCGACCCCGTACCTGCTGTTCATGATCGGCGAGTACTCGAACATCGTCCTGATGTGCGCCCTGGTGACGGTGCTCTTCTTCGGCGGCTGGACCGCCCCGTTCCCGACGCCGTTCACCGCAGCCTGGCCGCCGGTCGTGGCCAGCCTGTTTGGCTTCCTGTGGTTCTTCGCCAAGCTGGTGTTCTTCTTCTTCCTGATCGCCATGGCGAAGGCGATCGTCCCCCGCTACCGCTACGACCAGCTGATGCGGCTCGGCTGGAAGGTCTTCCTGCCGACCTCGCTGGTCGCCGTGGTGCTGATTGCGGCTTGGCGGGTGTTTGGCCCGGCGGCGGCGGCGGCATGAGGGCGGCGCTGCCCGTGATGCTGGCCCTCGCGCTCGGCGCCTGCGCCACCGCGTCGCCGGACGGCGGGATCATGAGCTACGACACCCTCCAGCGGCTGCAGACCGAGTGCGCGGCCAAGGGCGGGAAACTGACGCAAAAGCGGGGCGGGGATTTCCAGGATCTCGGAAACTACGCCTGCGAGAGGAACTGAGATGCTCAATCGTATCGGACAGGCGGTGAAGGGAGCGGCGCTCCTCGATTTCGCCGGCGCCTTCGGCCTGGCCATGAAGCACATGATGCGGCCGAAGAAGACCGTGCAGTACCCGCACGAGCGCAATCCGCAGAGCCCGCGCTTCCGCGGCGAGCATGCCCTGCGCCGCTATCCGAACGGCGAAGA
>NZ_JBIIGK010000121.1:0-8974 GCF_044236515.1 Phenylobacterium sp. | reverse complement strand
CCATGGGCTGGTGGTTCTGGAGATGGCCGGCAAGCTGCCGCCCGGCGCCGCCCGTCACCTGCACCGGGGGTTCGGCGTCACGCTCGAAAAGGGCCTGAAGTCGGCGGCGAAATGAACCTCCGCTACGACTTCGCGTCCGATAACAGCGCCTCTGCGGCGCCGGAAGCGATGGCTGCCCTGGCCCACGCCAACGGCGGCTTCGCCGCCGGCTACGGGGCCGACGAGACGACACGGCAGGCCGCCGACCTGGTCCGGACGCTGTTGGACGCCGACGCCGAGATCCGCTTCGTCGCCTCCGGCACCGCCGCCAACGCCCTCGCCCTGGCCACCCTCTGCCGCCCGTTCGAGGCGGTTCTGGCCCACGAACACGCCCACGTCTGCACGGACGAGACCGGCGCTCCCGGCTTCTTCGGCCACGGCCTCGGCCTGATCCCCCTGCCTGGGGTCTCGGGCCGGATCGATCCGGCGGCGCTCGGGGCGGCCCTCGAGCGGCCCGAAGTCTCGCACCGCCAGTCCCCGGCCGCCCTGTCGCTGGCCAACGCCACCGAATACGGCGCCGTCTACACGCCCGACCAGCTCGCCGCGCTCACTGCCCCGGCCAGGTCCGGGGGCTGCCGCGTCCACCTCGACGGCGCGCGCCTCGCCAACGCCGCCGCGGCCGGCTTCGACCTGAAGCAGATCGGCCGGCTCGGCGTCGACGTCGCTGTCATCGGTGGGACGAAGGCGGGCATGCCGCCCACCGAAGCGATCGCGATCTTCGACCGCGACCTCGCCGGCCGCTTCGACGCGCGGCTGAAACAGGCAGGCCAGCTGCCCTCCAAGGGCCGGTTCTACGCCGCGCCCTTCGTTGGCATGCTGCAGACCGGCGCCTTCGTGACCCGCGCCGCCCACGCCAACGCCATGGCCCGCCGCTTGGCGGCCGCCCAGCCCTTCCCCGTCACCCACCCGGTCGAGGCCAACGCCGTCTTCGTGCAGATGGATGAGGCGCGGCTGCAGCGGCTGCAGGCGCTCGGCTGGGCCGTTTACCGCTTCCTCGACGGCTCGGTCCGCTTCATGTGCTCGTGGGCCACCACGGCCGAAGCTGTCGACGAGTTTACCGCGACGTTGTGCGATCTCGCCTAGGGGCTTCACCTAAGGTTAAGCTAGGCGTGAAATAGGCTGCGCCCGGACGATCCACCGTGATCGCAGACGATTTCGTCAACCATTTTCTATGAGTATGTGCGGCGTGGCGCATGGGGCGAAAGACCCCGTTCACGCCGGCATCCCATTTCTTGACGCGGGAGCCTTCATGATGAACGCGAACTCGACGCTGCGGCGCGTCCTGATGGCGACGGCTTGCGGTGTGGCGTTCCTCGGCGCCGGCCGGGCGGCCGCCCAGGAAATCACCGAGGTGGTCGTCACCGGTTCGCGCATTCCCCGCGCCGAGCAGGACGCCCTCGCCCCGCTCCAGACCCTGACCGCCGCCCGCATCGACGCCCGCGGCTTCACCAACCTGGCCGACGCCCTCAACGACATTCCGGCCATGGGCGTGCCGGTCAGCCCGATCAGCGACCAGGGCCTGTTCGGCGCCGGCCGCAACTTCGTCAACCTGAACAACCTCGGCACCAACCGCACCCTGGTGCTGGTCAACGGCCGGCGCTTCGTCGGCGGCAATCCGGCGTCGATCTTCAGCGGCGCCTCGGCTGGCGGCCAGGTCGACCTCAACACCCTGCCCACCGCCCTGATCGACCGGGTCGAGGTGATCCAGGCCGGCGGATCGGCCGTCTACGGCTCCGACGCCATCGCCGGCGTCGTCAACGTGATCCTCAAGGACCGCTTCGACGGCGTCGAGCTCGACGGCCGCTACGGCTGGTCTGCCGGCGGCTACGACGACTGGCGCGCCCGCCTCACCGCCGGCCGCAGCTTCGCCGGCGACCGCCTGCATTTGATGGGCAGCTACGAATACAGCCAGAACGCCGCCCTCTCCTTCGCCGACCGCAAGGCGGGGAACCGCAGCCTGGTGTTCGCCGCCAACCCGGCCAACCGCTCGTCCAGCGACAACATTCCCGGCTCGATCCTGATCGAGAACCGCCGCCTGCCGGAGATCACCCTCGGCGGCCTGCCGTTCCGCGTCGCCGGCGGCGCCATCCAACCGCTGACCATCGTCGTCGGCGGCGTCCGCGTCCCGGCCCAGTTCGGCCCCGGCGGCGCTTTGATCCCCTATGACCCCGGCGTCGCTTATCAGCCGTCGATCGCCGCCGGCGGCCAGGGCCTCGACACCGCCCCGCTGACCACCCTGGTGACGCCGGTGAAACGGCATGTGGCCACCGGATTTGCGACCTACGACATCACCGATCGGGTCCGCGCCCGCGCCGAGCTGTTCTACGCACGCGCCGAGGCCGTCGAGCCCTACAACCAGCCGATCTTCAACGCCCCGCTGTTCACCGGGACCTCGGCCCAGCTGACGATGTCGACGGCCAACCCGTTCCTGCCGGCCGCCAGCCGCGCGGCGATCCTCGCCCAGCCTGTCGCCCTGACGCCGGACCCGAACTCGCCAGGCGATGTCATCTTCCTCCTCAGCCGCGCCTCGCCCGAGCTCGGTCCGAACCGCACCTCGTCGGAGACCGAGACCTGGCGCGGCCTCGTCGGCCTCGAAGGCGACTTTGAGCTCTCTGGCCGCCAGGGCTTCTGGAACCTGTCGTTCAGCCAGGCCCAGGCCGACGGCCATTTCGAACAGCCGAACATCGTCCAGTCGCGCTTCGCCCAGGCGGTGAACGTCACCCGCGACGCGTCCGGGGCCATCGTCTGCCGAGACCCGGCGGCCCGCGCCGCCGGCTGCGTGCCGCTGAACCTCTTCGGCGAGGGCGCGCCCAGCGACGCTGCGATCGCCTGGATCGGCACGCTGTTCCGCTCGGACTTCAAACTCCTGCAGACCATCTACCAGGGGAACGCCGGCCTCGACGTCGCGCAACTGCCGGCCGGGCCCTGGCGCATCGCCGGCGGCTTCGAGGCCCGCTACGAAAAGTCCGACCTCAATCCCAACGACGCCCAGGAACGCGGCGTCGGCCGCCAGGCGGCGATCAGCGCCGTCAGCGGCAAGTACGACACCCGCGAGGCTTACATCGAGACGCGCGTCCCCCTGCTTGGCGGGGACTTCGCCTTCCCGCTGGCCGAGGCGCTGGAGATCGAGGCGGCCTACCGCGTCATCGACCATTCACGCTCCGGCAACGACCGGGCCTGGACCTACGGTGGCCGCTGGCGGCCGGTGCGCGACCTGACCTTCCGCGCTCAGAAGGGCCGCTCGTTCCGAGCCCCGGCGGTGACCGAGCTGTTCCTGCCGCGCGCCACCGCCTTCATCAGCGGCACGGTCGATCCCTGTGACGCGCGCAACATCGGCCTTGGCCCCAATCCCGCGACCCGCGCCGCCAATTGCCAGGCGGCCTTCCAGGCCGCGGGCCTGCCGGCCAACTTCCAGCTGACCGGCCAGGCGACCACCATCGCCGGCACGGTCTCCGGCGATCCTGATCTTCAGAACGAGACCGCCCGGCAATGGTCGGCCGGCGTCGTCTACACGCCCGCCCAGCTTCCGGGTCTGACGCTCAGCTTCGACTGGACGGACGTCCGGCTGACCGACGCCATTACCGCCTTCAGCCTGACCAACATCCTGCAGGCCTGCTACGACACCCCAGGCGGCAATCCCGACGCCTGCAGCCGTTTCCAGCGCGGCGGCGCGACCCTCGCCGCCAACCGCCGCGGCCAGGTGCTGCAGACCGGCGAGGTGACCGCCGCCGGCCCCGCCGCCGGTCCCGCGACCGGCTTCGTCAACGCCGGCTATGTCGACTTCGAAGGCTTCACCGCCGCCGCCCGCTACGGCTCGCCGGTCGAGGACCTGCTCGGCGGCGCCCTGCGCAACCTCTGGGGCGGCGATCCGGGCCGCCTCGACGTCGATTTCCAGCTGACGCACGTCCAGCGGCTGGCCACATCGATCACAGGCTATGACCTCAACACCGATCAGGGCGAGATCGGCGCGCCCAAGTGGCGCTGGCGGACCGAGATCGGCTACGACCGCGAGCCGGTGTCGCTGGTTTGGGCGACCACCTGGATCGACCGCTCGCGGTACAACAACGACTACGTGTTCGAGACCCGCTACCCGCTGACCGTCGACGACTACATGGTCCACGACATCGCCGGCGCCGTCGCCCTCGACCGCTTCACCGGCGGAACCCCGCTCAAGGGGGTGAAGGCGCGCTTCGCAGTCCGCAACCTCTTCAACGTCGAGCCGCCCTACGGCGCCACCACGCCCGACGCCGGCGCCTCGGCTGGCACCTACGACGTGCTCGGCCGCTACTACCAGGTCGGCCTCACCGCGCGGTTCTAGGGGAGCGCCCGCGAGGCGGGCGAGGGGGGCTGCGGGGCGCAGACTTCCGCCCCTCAACGCCCTCGCGGTTCGTGATCCCCCTGGGGCGGAGGTTACGCTTACTGCAGCCCGGTCCGGCCGATGGCGTAGAAGCGGTCCGCCCGGCGGCGCTTGAGCTCGTCCGGACCCAGCGGATCGAGCGCCGCCAGCTCCTCTTCCAGCACGTCGCCGACCGCGGCGATAGCCGCATCCGGGGCAGAGTGGGCGCCGCCGGGCGGCTCCGGAATGATCCGATCGACGATCTTCATGCCCAGCAGGTCCTGGGCGGTGATCTTCATCGCCTTGGCCGCGTCGGCGCCGGTGCGCGCCCCGCGCCAGAGGATCGAGTTCGCCCCCTCGGGCGCGATCACCGAATAGATGGCATGCTCCAGTATCAGCACCCGGTTGGCGCCGGCGATGGCGATCGCCCCGCCCGAGCCGCCCTCCCCGGTGACGATGGCGATGTTCGGCACGCCCAGCATCAGGCACGCCTCGGTCGATCGCGCGATGGCCTCGGCCACGCCGCGCTCCTCGCTGGCGATGCCCGGATAGGCCCCTGCAGTGTCGACGAAGCTGACGACCGGCAACTTGAACCGTTCGGCCAGTTCCATCAGCCGGATCGCCTTGCGGTAGCCTTCCGGTCGGCCGTAGCCGAAGTTGTGCTTCACCCGGCTGACCGTATCGCGGCCCTTCTCGTGGCCGAGCACCGCCACCGGACGACCGCGGAATCGGCCGAGGCCGCCGATGATCGCCTGGTCGTCGCCGAACCGGCGGTCGCCGCGCAGCTCCTGGAACTCTTCGATCAGCCCGGCGCAATAGTCGACGAAGTGCGGCCGATCGGGGTGTCGGGCGACCTGGGTCTTCTGCCAGGGGTCGAGGTTGGCGTAGGCCTCCCGTCGCATGTCCTGGGCGCGCGTGCGCAGGGCGTCGATCTCGGCGTCGAACGCACCGGGACCGGCCGTCTCCGACAGCTTGGAGAGCTCTTCGATCTTGGCTTCGAGGTCGGCGATCGGACGCTCGAACTCGAGGTAATGCGCAGCCATTCGGCTCCCCTGCCGGAACGAACAAGCGGCGGAAATTAGGCGGGTTCACCTGCCGCCACAAGTACGGCTGAGCCTGGAGCGCGACGGCGCGTGCAACCTCCGGCGCCGAGCCTCGTTTGTTAGCCCGAGGTCGTCGAGCCCGCGTCGCAACGGGGGGTGCGAGACGGACCCAGGCGCGCCCTCGCCACCGATCCGCGGACGCCATGACACAGCCCCGCGGTCTAGGAGAGATGGAGCAGAAAACATGAACGCCCCCCTTAAGATCGGGATGGCTTCGGTGCTGGCCCTGGCGACCGTTTCGCCGGCCGCCGCCCAATATTACCGCCCGACCCCGGACTACGAACGCGCCCAGCGCGATTACGAAAGCCAGCGCTACCAGTACGAGGACAGCCGCGAGGCCTATCGCGAGGCCCGCCGCGACTACAACAACTCGCGCACCGACTACGCCGACGCCCGCCGCCAGTACGAACGTCGCCTGGCCGACTGGGAGCGCGAGCGCGCGCGCTACGACGCTCGCTACGGTTACGGCGCCTACGCCCGTCGCTACGCCCGCCCCGTGTGGGACAACGACTATTACGCCAGCGCTCCGTCGGCCGGTTACTACGGCTCCAACGCCAGCTACGCCTCAGGCGTCCGCTGCAACAACAACTCGACGGTCGCCGCCGGCGTGATTGGCGCCCTGGCCGGCGCCGTGCTCGGCTCGAACGTCGCGGCGCGTAACGCCCGCACCGAGGGCGCCGTCCTCGGCGGCGTGGTCGGCGGCGCGATCGGCGCCGGCGTCGGCCGGGCCAACGACCGCTACAAGTGCGACAGCCGCGGCCCGTACGTCGCCTACAGCGAGACCATCCCGTACCGCGAAGCCTCGGGCTTCGGCACCGGCCGCTACGACTACTACAACCGCCAGCGCTGCCGCCTGGCCCCGGCGCCGATCGACGACGCCGGGCGTGACTACCGCTACGTCCGGGTCTGCCCGGACGCTGACGGTCGCTACCGCTTCGGCTGAGGCTTCGGCCTGACCCAAAAGAAGGCCGCCGGAGCCCTCCGGCGGCCTTTTTCGTTTGCCTTCCCGATGCCGCCGGCGCGCACGCCTACTTCTTCGCCAGCGGATGTTTCGTCGCCACGACCTCGCGCAGCCGATCCCCCGCCACGTGGGTGTAGATCTGCGTCGTGGCGATGTCGGCGTGGCCCAGCAGGGTCTGCACGACCCTCAGGTCGGCGCCGCCTTCCAGCAGGTGCGTCGCGAACGCGTGCCGCAGCACGTGCGGGCTGACCCGCTCCGGATCAACGCCGGCGTCCGCCGCCGCCGCATCCAGCAACTGGCCGAACCTTCGCGGCGTCAGACGGCCGCCCTTGCCGCGCGACGGAAACAGCCACGGGTTGGCCTTGTCGCCCTTCGGCAGGAAGGCCGGCCGGACCGCCAGATAGGCCTTCACCGCCGCTCGCGCCGCGTCGTTCAACGGCGCCAGCCGCTCCTTGCCGCCCTTGCCGCGCACGATGAGGTAGGCGGGATCACGCGCCAGCGCCGCCAGCGACAGCCCGGTCAGCTCCGAGATCCGCAGCCCCGCCGCATAGGCCAGCTCGATCATGCAGGCGAGTCGCAGCCCTTGCGCCCCGTCCCGCGCTCCTGCCGCGGCGATCAGCCGGTCCATCTCCTGGCGGCTCAGCACCTTGGGTAGACGCCGTCCCTTGCGCGGCGCCTCGACGCGGCGGGACGGGTCGTCTTCGCGCCAACCCTCGCCGAGTACGAACCGATAGAACTGCCGCACCGCCGAGCGCCGCCGGGCCGCGGTCGCGGGCGCCAGGCCGCGTGCGCCCAGAGCCACGAAATAGGCCTCCACGTCCTCTGCCGCGGCGTCCGCGAGGTCCCGCCCCCGATGGGCGAGAAAGCCCGAGGCGTCCTCGAGGTCCTTGGCGTAGGCCGTCAGCGTGTTCTTCGCCGCCGCCCGCTCGGCGGACATCATCTCCAGGAAGGCCTCGGCCCAGCCAAACCCCGACCTCGATGGCGGAGGGCTCATTTCAGCCCCGCGAGGCCTTCCAGCACGAAGGCGCGCGCGTCGGCCATCAGCCCGGCGGCGGCCAGGGCGCGGGCGATCCGGGCCCGGTCGGCCACCGCCGGCCCCGCCGCGCCGCTCTCGGCGGCCGTCCATAGCGCCAGCAGCGCCGTCTCGCCCGCCAGCCCGCGTTGCGCCGCATCGGCCAGCGCCAGGCTGCGCCCGGCCGGCGCCTTGCCTTCGGCCACCGCGAACCCCGCCAGCCGCCGCCGGTCCGCCGGGGTCAGCTCCGGCTTCAG
The DNA here is from genome assembly GCF_044236515.1 of Phenylobacterium sp. Taxonomy (GTDB): domain Bacteria; phylum Pseudomonadota; class Alphaproteobacteria; order Caulobacterales; family Caulobacteraceae; genus Phenylobacterium. The sequence goes on along the minus strand of NZ_JBIIGK010000121.1, from coordinate 1,266 downwards.
CGCCGCGATCAGGACCGCCTGGCTCTGCAAGCGCGGCCGGCTCTTGGCGTCAGCCTCCGCCGCCGCTGCGATCAGCGCCGACACCCCGTCGTCCGACAGCGCGTCGCCGGTCGCCAGCGTCCCCGCGAGCCCGGCGACCGCCGGTCCGGCGGCGGCGATCTCGAACACCGGCTCGGCCGGCGGCGCATCGGAGAAGGCGGCCGCCACCGCCGGGGACGGCGTCGTGCCCGTGACGTCCAGCTCCAGCGCCCGCGACAGGGCGTAGTCGAGACCGTTGCGCAGCGACGGCGCGCCGGGCGCCGCGCCCGACAGCCTGGCGCTCATCAGCCGCCCGAACACCGCGTCGCGCGCCTGCGCCTGCGCCAGATCGAAGGTCAGCTGCGCCTGCGCCGTCTGTCCCGCCGCCGCCTGACAGAACGCCCGCAGCCGCAGCCAGTAGATGTCCTCGCGCCCGACCGCCAGGCCCTCGGCCAGCGCACAGGCCCGGGCGTCCTGGCCGGTCAGCAGCGCCGTCTCGGCGGCGGCCCGCGACAGCTCGGCGTTGCGCTCCAGACCGCTCGCCCGCTCCAGCACCGCCGCCGCCGCCTTGACGTCGCCAAGCGCCAGCAGCGCCTGCGCCCGGGCGCCGAGCAGGGCCGGATCGGCCGAGCCCTCCGGACCCGGCGCCCCCGTCGCCAGCACCCGCCGCGCCAGCGCCTGGGCCGCGGGCGACAGCGGCTTGCCCGCGATCAGCGGCAACACCGTCCGCAGCGTCTCCACCGCCGTCCCGCGCCACAGGCTCGCGGAAAGGCCGGTCTCGCGCGCCGGGATGGAGAAGGAGTCCGGCGCCGCCAGCGGCTGCACCTCCACCTCTTGCGCCACCGCAGGCGCGACGTTCAGGGCGGCGGCGAGCGCCAACGCGAGGGAAAGGCGGACCATCCCCGCACCATAACCAAGCCGGACGAGACTGCCACCACCCCCAGAGGCCCGGCCGCAAAGCGTGGCCCGACGCTTGGCGCGAACCGCTCACGTCGTGTAAGCCTGCGCCGTCCATGGACCGCTACCTACCGCTGCGTCGCCGCACCATCGCCCTCGTCGGCCTGATGGGGGTGGGAAAATCGAGCGTCGGCCGACGCCTCGCCGCGACGCTGGACTTGCCCTTCCGCGACGCCGACACCGAGGTCGAGACCGCCGCCGGCCGCTCGGTCTCCGACATCTTCGCCGAGATGGGCGAGGCCGCCTTCCGCGAGGGCGAGCGCCGGGTCATCGCCCGCCTGCTGGACGAGC
>NZ_JBIIGK010000120.1:0-8980 GCF_044236515.1 Phenylobacterium sp. | reverse complement strand
AGGACGAAGTCCTTGATCTCGCCGGTGACGTGCGGAATGACCTGGACCGTCGCGCCGAGATAGTCGCCGCGGCGCTCCTTCTCGATGATGGTCTTGTAGATCTGGCCCGTGGTGATGTTGTCGCCGCGCGTGGCGTTGACGCCGGTGAAGCGCTCGTAGTGGCCGAGGTCGAGGTCGGTCTCAGCGCCGTCCTCGGTCACGAAGACCTCGCCGTGCTGATAGGGGCTCATGGTCCCCGGATCGACGTTCAGATAGGGGTCGAGCTTGCGCAGGCGGACCTTGTAGCCTCGCGCCTGCAAAAGCGCGCCGAGTGCGGCGGACGCGAGACCTTTGCCAAGGGAAGAGACCACGCCGCCGGTGATGAAAATGTACCGGGCCATGGGCGTTCAGATTAGCCGTGATTCGCCGGAGACGCTCCGCCGACCGGACATTTCATCCACGACTATTGCGCCGGAGCGGTCGGCGCGGGGGCCACGGGGGCCGGTGCGGTCGGAGCAAGCGCGGCCGGATCGCCGAGCAGCGGGCTGCGGATAGCCGGGGCCGGCGCGGTGATCGGCGCGGGCGCATCGCTGGGCTGGGCGCCAGCCGGCGCCTGCTGCGGCGGCTGGTTCAGGCTGTTGGGATCGATGGCGTTGACCTTCAGCCGGTCCACGACCGACGAGGCGCCCCGCTCGCGACCGGCCAGGATGGTCAGGGCCAGGGCGATAACGAAGAAGGCCGTACCAAGAATCCAGGTGGTGCGGGTCAGCAGGTCGCCGGCGCCTCGCGCGGTCATGAAGCCCGAGTTTCCGCCGCCCATACCCAGCGCGCCGCCCTCCGAGCGCTGGAGCAAGACCACGCCCACCAGCCCGAGGCTGACGAGGATCTCGATGACGAGAAGGATGGTGAGCAGCATGGGCTTCTTGGCGTCCGGTGCGTTGAGGCGGGGGACCCACCCCTCAAAGTTCGAAGCGCGCGCTCTAACACCGAGTGTGCGGCAAGGCCATACCTAGGACGTCGCAGCGCCGTGGCAAGATCGTTTCTCGACCCGACACCCCGCCTCGCGACCGGCCGGCTGGAGACCGAGCGCCTGCGGCTGGAGCCGCTCACCGAGGGCGACGCCGAGCCGCTGTTCCGGATCATGGATGACCCGGAGGTCATGGCCTACTGGGACACCTCCGAAGGCGACGACCCGGACGTGGTCGCCGAGATCGTTCGCGGTCAGGTCGAGGCGATGTCTACCGGCAAGGCCGTGCACTGGACGCTGCGCAAGCTGGAAGACGGCGACTTCGTCGGCGTCTGCGACCTGACGGAGATCGACCGCCGGTCGGGCGAGGCGGAGGTCGGCTTCATGCTGGGCCGCGACGCCTGGGGCAAGGGTTACGCCCTAGAGGCCCTGGGCAGCGTGGCGGCGTTCGCGGCGGGCAGCGGCCTCAGGCGGCTGAAGGCGCGCACGCACCTTGGGGCGCGGCGGTCGGAGAGTCTGCTGCAGAAGCTGGGTTTCGAGGAACAAGGCCTGGTGCGCGGCCACCGCCTCCCGAACGGCGACCGGCGCGATTTCAGGTTGTTCGAGCTACAGCTCTAAAGCGCCCGGACAATCCCGAGAAAATCGGCGGCCTTGAGCGAGGCGCCGCCGACGAGGGCCCCGCCGACTTCCGCGGCGTGGAGGATTTCGGCGGCGTTGGCGGGCTTCACCGAGCCGCCGTAGAGGATCGGCGCCTTGTCGGCGGCGTCGCCGAACATCTCGATGAGGGTGGCGCGGATCGCCAGGTGCACCTCCTCGATTTCGTCGATGCTGGGCGTCAGGCCCGTGCCGATGGCCCAGACCGGCTCATAGGCGATGGCGAAGGCCTTGCCCAAGAGTTCGGGCGGAAGCGAGGCCCTCACCTGCCCGGTGACGACCTCAAGCGCCTGCCCAGCCTTGCGCTGTTCGAGGGTTTCGCCAACGCAGACGATCGGTTCGAGACCGGCGCGCAGGGCGGCCAGGGACTTGCGAGCGACGAGCTCGTCGGTCTCGCGGTAGCCGTCCCGGCGCTCGGAGTGGCCGAGAATGACCATGGAGGCGCCGGCGTCGGCCAGCATCTCGGCCGATACGTCGCCAGTGAAGGCGCCGCTTTCGTCGGTGTGGGCGTCCTGGCCGCCGATCAGCACCGGGCCGCCGGCGAGCGCCTGGCTCATCTGGTGGATCAGCACGGCCGGCGGACAGATCGCGACGCGCGCCTTGGCGCCCGACACGCCCTCGGAGATCGCCCGGGCCTCGGCCAGCGAGGCGGTCAGGCCGTTCATCTTCCAGTTTCCGGCGATCAGCGGCGTGGGAGCGGTCATTTGGCCTCACATACTTTTTGTCCGCCGGGCGGTTAAGCCAAGCCGGGCGACCTGTCACCTCCTTGCAGGGATGGAAGGGCCTCCACTATACCGGCCCAAACCCCGCGCCCCCGGAAAGGGATTTGATGCTCGCCGCCACTCGCAAGTTCGCGAAATCCTGGGTCGCCGCCGTCCTGATCGGCCTGCTGATCGTCAGCTTCGCCGTGTTCGGCATCAACGACGTGTTCCGCGCCGGGTTCAAGGACGCGGTGATCACCGCCGGATCGCGCACCGTCACGACCAATGACTTCCGCCGCGAGTTTGACGCGCAGAAGCGCCAGCTCGAAGCTGAGAACCGCCGTCCGATCCCGACCGAACTGCTGGTCGAGCGGGGCATGGACAAGCAGCTCCTGCAGGCCATCGCGACCCGCGAGGCATTCGCCGCGATGGTCACGCGCCTGGGGATCCTCCCGTCGGACAAGCTGGTGGTCGGGGAGATCGCCAAGGTTCCGGCGTTCTTCGACCGGGTCTCAGGGCGGTTCGACAAGAACGCCTACCAGCAGCAGCTGGCGCAGGCCAACCTGACGACCGAGCAATTCGAGCAGATGGCCCGCGACGACATCGCCACGCGGATGGCGGTGACGGGGGTCGTCGCCGGCGCCAGGGCGCCCCTCGCCTATTCGGCCCTGGCCGGCCTGCTGGGCCTGGAAGCGCGCGACGTGGCCTACTTCGCCGTTACGCCGCAGATGGCCGGTCAGCCGGCGGCGCCGACCGACGCCCAGCTGCAGGCGTTCATGCGCGAGAACGCCGCCCAGCTGACCCGCCCGGAGCTGCGCGTCCTGACGCTGGTCCAGTTCGCGCCGACCGCGGCCGACGCCGCCGGGCCGGTCGACGCTGCGGCGGTCCGCAAGCTGTACGACTTCCGCAAGGACACCCTGTCGACGCCGGAGACCCGAACCGTCGTGCAGATCCCGGCCAAGGATCAGGCGGCGGCCCAGGCCATCGCCACCCGCCTGCAGAAGGGCGAGAGCCCGGCGGCGGTCGCGCAGTCGCTGAAGGTCGACGCCATCACCTATGACAACCGCCCGCAGACGGCGATCCCGGACCGTCAGGTCGGCGTCGCCGCCTTCAAGCTGGCCGCCGGCCAGGTCGCACCGGTGCAGAGCGGGCTCGGCTGGCAGGTCGTCAAGGTCATCGGCGTGACCCCCGGTCGCGTCGTGACCTTCGAGGAGGCCCGGCCGCAGCTCGAAGCCGAGGTCCGCCGGACCAACGCCGTCGAAAAGGTGCTGGCCCGCACCCAGGCCTATGAAGAGGCGCACACCGCCGGCGCCAACCTCGCAGAGGCCGCGCGCCGGGTGAACGTGCCGACCGTGACGCTGGGCCCGATCACCCAGGACGGCCGCACCGAGCAGAACCAGACCCTCCCCGCCCTCGACCCCCGTGTGCTTGAAACCGCCTTCGGCCTGCCGGCTGGCGGCGAGAGCGACCTCGTCGAGCTCGGCGAGGGCCAGTACTTCGCCGTTCGCGTCGAGCGCATCATGCCCCCGTCGCTGCCGCCGATGACGCCGGCCCTGCGGGCCGAACTGGCCCGCGTGTGGACCGGCCGCGAGACCCTGAAGCGGATGGAGGCCCGCGCCGAGGCCCTGGCCGCCCGCGTCCGCAAGGGCGAAGCAATCAATGCGGTGGCCGCGTCGGCCGGCGCGCAGGTGCAGCGCACGGCGGGCCTGACGCGTCAGAGCGCGCGCGAAACCGGCCTGCCGCAGGACCTGCTGCAACGGGCGTTCAGCGCCAAGCCGAACGAGGCCTTCACCGCTCGCGGCGACCAGTTCGCAATCCTGGTCGGTCGGCTGGACGCGGTGCGGCCGGCCACCGCCGCCCAGGCGGCGCCGATCGCCGTGCTGGCCCGCGACCAGGCCAGTGTCGAGATGTTCCGCGAGCTGGAGGAAACCTCGCGGAACGCTTCGCGTGCGGCCGTGAAGGTCAAGATCGACAATGCCCGCGCTCGGGCCGCTCTTGGCCTGGAGCCCGAAGCGCCGGCCGGAAAGGCCGCCTCCAAGGCCGGGACGAAGAAGTGAAGGTCGAGCCGGAGTTTGGCGATTTCCGATCCAAGTACGAAGCCGGCCTCGCCCAGCTCGTCTGGACCCGGCTGATCGACGATCTGGAGACGCCGGTCTCGGCGTATCTGAAGATCGGCCACGGGCGGCCGTACGCCTTCCTGTTCGAGAGCGTCGAAGGCGGGGCGTTCCGCGCCCGCTATTCGATCATCACCCTGAACCCGGACCTGGTCTGGCGCTGCCGCGGCGATGCGGCCGAGATCGCCGAGGGGGCGGACATCGCCGCCGGCCGATTCACGCCGCAAGCCGGCGGAGCGCTGGACAGCCTGCGCGACCTCGTCGCCGCATCGCGGATCGAGATGCCGGCGGGCCTGCCGCCGCCATCGGCGGGACTGTACGGGGCCATCGGCTACGACATGATCCGGCTCGTCGAGCACCTGCCGGACGTCAATCCGGACCCGCTGAACCTGCCTGACGGGGTGATGACGCGGCCGTCGATCGTCGCGATCTTCGACGCCATCGCCCAGGAGATCGTGCTGGTGACGCCGGTGCGTCCGGGGGAGGCGAGCGCCGACGACGCCTATCGCGCCGCGCAAGGCCGCCTGGCCGAGGTGATGACCGACCTGAGGAAGCCGACGCCGCCGCTGTCGGGCGCGGGCACGCCGGAGCCGGACCAGTTCACGACCCCGGTGAGCCGCGAGCGCTATCACGAGATCGTCGCCCAGGCGAAGGACTACATCGCGGCCGGCGACATCTTCCAGGTGGTGCCGAGCCACCGGTCGCGAAGCCCGTTCGCACGCGACCCGTTCGCACTCTACCGCTCGCTGCGGCGGATGAACCCCTCACCGTTCCTGTTCTACCTGAACTTTGGCGACTTCCAGCTGGCCGGCTCCAGCCCGGAGATCCTGGTGCGGCTGCGGGACGGCAAGATCACCATCCGGCCGATCGCCGGCACCCGGCCGCGCGGCGCGACGCCGGCCGAGGATGCCGCGCTGGAGGCCGAGTTGGTGGCCGACCCCAAGGAGCGGGCCGAGCACCTGATGCTGCTCGACCTCGGCCGCAACGACGTCGGCCGGGTGGCGATGCTGAAGGCCGACGGTGCCAACGCCCCGGCCGAGGCCGGCCACGCCCCGCGGGTGCGGGTGACCGACAGCTTCTTCGTCGAGCGCTACAGCCACGTGATGCACCTCGTCTCCAACGTGGAGGGGGACGCCCCGGACGGGCTCGACCCGGTCGATGTGGTCATGGCCGCCCTGCCCGCAGGCACTCTGTCGGGCGCGCCGAAGGTGCGGGCGATGGAGATCATCGACGAACTGGAGATCGAGAAGCGCGGCATCGGCTACGCCGGCGGCGTCGGCTACTTCGGGGCCGACGGCTCGGTGGACACCTGCATCGTCCTGCGGACGGCGCTGTTCAAGGACGGGATGATGTACGTCCAGTCCGGCGGCGGCGTGGTCGCCGATTCCGATCCCGACGCTGAGTACGACGAGACCCTCCACAAGGCCCGGGCGCTGAAGCGCGCTGCCGAGGAGAGCTGGCGTTTCGTCTAGTCAACGCCCTCGACGGGCTGGCTGACGACGGGCGGCGCGACGATCATGGCCACCGCAAACCCGAGGGCCGACGTCGCGGCCAGGGCTGCGGCGGCGAGCGCCGGCCAGACGCGGTCCTTGCGGCTCGGGGCCTGCAGCAGCTTGCGGGCGCGGTTGAGGGCTTCGATATCCACGGTGTCGGCCATAGGCGCGAGGATCGCCGGAGTCGGCGGCCTCGCCAATCGGGCCGGAAATGCTCTAGAGAGACCCTATGATCCTGGTGATCGATAACTACGACAGCTTCACCTACAATCTCGTCCACTACCTGAACGAGTTGGGGGCCGAGACGGTCGTGCGCCGCAACGACGCCCTGAGCGTGGGCGAGGCGCTGGGCCTAAAGCCCGCCGGCGTACTGTTGTCGCCCGGGCCCTGCACGCCGAACGAGGCGGGCATCTGCCTTGGCCTGCTGGAGGCGGCGCCGGCCGATCTACCAATCTTCGGGGTCTGCCTGGGCCACCAAGCCATCGGCCAGGCGTTCGGCGGCGAGGTCGTGCGGGCCAAGGCGGTGATGCACGGCAAGACCAGCCCGATCCAGCATACCAGCAAGGGCGTATTCGCCGGGCTGAAGAACCCCTTCACGGCGACCCGCTATCACAGCCTGTCGGTGGAGCGGAGCAAGCTGCCGGACGCGCTCGAGGTCACCGCCTGGACCGACGACGGCGAGATCATGGGCGTGCAGCACAAAACCCGGCCGATCCACGGGGTTCAGTTCCACCCCGAATCCATCGCCACCGAGTGTGGCCACGACCTGCTGGCCAACTTCCTTGATATCGCCGGCGTCCGCCGCGTGGCCCGCGCCTAAGGCCGGGCGGGCATGTCCGACCTCTTCAAGCCGCTGCTGGCGCGCCTGGCCGACGGGGCGACCCTGTCCGGCGAGGAAGCCGATGCCTTCTTCTCCGCCTGCCTGCGGGGCGAGCCGACGCCGGCCCAGGTCGGCGCGGCGCTGACGGCCATTCGCCTGCGCGGCGAGACGCTGGGCGAGATCGTCGCTTGTGCGCAAGCGATGCGGCGGGCGGCGATCCATATCGAGCCGCCGTTCGCGACGATCGACGTCTGCGGCACCGGCGGCGACGGGCTGCATACGCTGAACATCTCGACCGCGGTCGGCTTCGTGGCGGCCGGCGGCGGGCTGAAGGTGGCCAAGCACGGCAACCGGGCGCTGTCCTCGAAGTCGGGGACGGCCGACGTCCTGTCGGAATTGGGGGTGGGGCTAAACCCTGGTCCTGACCGGCAGTTGCAGGCGCTGGACGAGGCCGGCATCTGCTTCCTGTTCGCGCCGGCCCACCACGGCGCCATGCGGCACGTCTCGCCGATCCGCGCTGAGCTCGGCTTCCGCACGATCTTCAACCTTCTGGGGCCGCTGACCAATCCGGCTGGGGCCCAGCGGCAGGTGATCGGAGTCTACGCCGAGCGTTGGGTGCGGCCGCTGGCCGAGGCGCTCTCAGCCTTGGGCTCGGAGCGCGCCTGGGTGGTGCACGGCTCGGGCCTCGACGAGATGACGACGACCGGCGAGACCTCGGTCGCCGAACTGCGCGACGGCAAGGTGCGGCTGTTCACGGTGACGCCGGAGGCGGTGGGGCTCCGCCGAGCGGCGTTGGCCGATATCACCGGCGGGACGCCAAAGGAAAACGCGCAGGCCCTGCGCGACCTGCTGGCCGGGAAGACCGGCGCCTATCGCGACATCGTGCTGTTGAACGCCGCCGCCGCCTTCTTGGTCGCCGACCAGGTCGAGACCCTGCGCGAAGGCGTCGAGCTGGCCGGCCGGGTCATCGACGAGGGCAAGGCGCAGGCCGCCCTCGTCCGACTGGCGGCCCTAACGGGAGACGAGGCGTGAGCGACATTCTGGCCCGGATCGCGGACTACAAGCGTGACGAGGTCGCCGCGCGGAAGGCCGAGCGGACGCTCGAGATGGTCGAAGCCGCGGCCCGCGCCGCGCCGGCGCCGCGTGGGTTCCGCGCCGCTTTGATCCGCGCCCACGCGCCGGGCCGCTTGGCGCTGATCGCCGAGATCAAGAAGGCGTCGCCGTCAAAGGGACTGATCCGCGAGGACTTCGATCCGCCGTCGCTGGCGCGGGCCTACGAGGCCGGCGGCGCGGCCTGCCTGTCGGTGCTGACCGACGGGCCGAGCTTCCAGGGTGACGATGCCTATCTGGCGGCGGCGCGGACGGCGACCGCCCTGCCCTGCCTGCGCAAGGAGTTTCTCATCGATCCATGGCAGGTGGCCGAATCGCGAGCGCTCGGGGCCGATGCGATCCTGGTCATCCTGGCGATGGTCGACGACCTGTTGGCCGGCGAGCTGATGGCCGAGGCGCGGCGGCTGGGGATGGACGCGCTGGTCGAGGTGCACGACGCCGAGGAGATGGCGCGGGCGGGCGCACTTGGCGCCGATCTCGTCGGTATCAACAACCGCGACCTGCGCACCTTCGTCACCGATCTCGCCGTCACGGAGCGATTGGCGAAGGACGCCCCGCAGGACGCCCTGCTGGTGACCGAGAGCGGGATATTCACCGCCGAAGAAGCCGCACGCATGGAGCGCGCCGGGGCGACGGCCATGCTGGTGGGCGAGAGCCTGATGCGTCAGGCCGACGTCACGGCGGCGACTCAGGTGCTGCTCGGCGCCTGACCCACGTCCGAATTTCCGTAGTGAAATCTGCGCCTCGGACGGTAACTTGACATTAAGGAAGAACACCTAGAGAACATTCATAGGTTTTCTTTTTGTTCTTTCAGAGGGCTGCAAGATGCTCACTCGCAAGCAGCACGAACTGCTCATGTTCATCCATGAGCGGATCAAGGAGACCGGCGTCTCCCCGTCCTTCGACGAGATGAAGGAGGCGCTGGATCTGGCGTCCAAGTCCGGCATCCACCGACTGATCACCGCGCTCGAAGAGCGCGGCTTCCTGCGCCGCCTGCCCCACCGTGCCCGGGCCTTGGAGGTGGTGAAGCTGCCGCAGCAGGCGACGACCGCCGCGCCGCCGAAGGGCCGCTCGCCGTTCAAGCCGCAGCTGGTCGACGCCGGCTCGGCCCTGCCCGCCGTGGCCAACGACACGCGCGAGCT
>NZ_JBIIGK010000022.1:0-29630 GCF_044236515.1 Phenylobacterium sp. | reverse complement strand
GGTGGCGAGGGGGATAAGGACCGTCCTCGCCGGCCTGTCAGAAAGGTCCCATGATTTTGGCTTCCTGCCGGACAAGTGGCTGAACAGTGTCAGAGCTCGAGACAAGCGCCGAGATTAGCGACAGCGCCGAGCGCTGGCTGGCGAGGGTCGAGCGCGGCCTGACAGACGAGGAACAGGTCTTGTTCCAAGTCTGGCTGGCCGGCGATGCGCGCCGACGCGGCGCGTTCTTGCGCGCGGAGGCGGCGATGCACCTGATCGATCGCGCGTGCCGGACCGCTCCGCAGGGCGCCAATGACAGCGCGCCGCGGTCGGCGCGCCGGGCCCTCCTCGCCGGCGGGCTGGCCGCCGCCGTGCTCGGCGCTGTGGGCGTCGCATGGGTCTCGACGTCAGCCCCGGACGTGACGCGCGAGACGGTGACCTCCGTGGGCGAGATCCGGCAGGTGCCGTTGGAGGACGGTTCGACGGTCCTCTTGAACACCGACAGCAGCATGTCTGTGCGCCTGGGAGCGCGGCGCCGGACTGTAAGGCTGGATCGCGGCGAAGGCCTTTTCAAGGTCGCTAAGGATCGGGCCCGTCCCTTTGTGGTCGAGACGGACCTGGGTCGGGTCACCGCAGTGGGAACAGCCTTCTCGGTTCGCCGTCACCCGGATCGCATCGACGTGGTGGTCACCGAGGGCGTTGTCGAAGTCGGCGGACATGGCCGCGGGTCCGCTGTCGCCCGACTTGGAGCGGGCTCGAGGGCGATGTTGAGTAAGACGGGAGCTTTGCAGGTCTCGCGCCTGAACCCGGAGGACGTCGCCCGCAACCTCGCCTGGGAGAACGGCAGCGTCAGCCTTGCGGGCGACACGCTGCAGGCGGCGGCGAACGAGTTCAATCGGTACAATCAGAAGAAGATCGTCGTCCATCCGGCCCTGGCGCACGAGACCGTGGTCGGCTGGTTCGAGGCCAAGGATCCGGCTGGCTTCGCCCGCGCCGCGGCCGTTTCGTTCGACGGCGAAGTTCTGATCGAGGGCCAGACCATCCGTATACGGCCAAGGAAATAAGGTTCGGCCGCCACCGCCATGACGGTCGGCGGACATGAATGAAGGGGGAGGAGCGGCGAGTGACGGGCAAGTCCCGTTGGGCGGGCGTTGCGACCGCCGCCTGGTTCGTGAGCGGCGCGGCTCACGCCGCGCCGTTCAATATCAACGCCCAGTCCGCCTCTTCAGGAATCCGTGAATTCGCCCGTCAGGCGAGGATCCAGATCATCGCGCCGGCTTCTGCGGTGGCCAACAAGCGAACCAACGAGGTTCGCGGCGAACTGGACGTCGCGGTCGCATTGCGCCGCCTGCTTGCGGGAACGAACCTGGAGGCGCGCGTCGGCGACGGCGTCATCGTGCTGCGGCCCGCTCCATCCGCCTCCGATCCTGGCCCACGCGCGCCGACCGCGGGCCCGCCCCGGAGCCGGACACTCGAGCCGACTGTGAGGATCGACGCGACCGGCATCGAAGAGATCGTCGTCACGGCGACCCGCCGGGCCGAGGCATTGAGCCGTGTGCCGATCAGCGCAACCGCCCTCAACCAGGCGCGTCTCGAGGATCAGGGCCTGCGAACCATCGCCGACATGCCGCGATCGGTCCCCGGTTTGCAGTTTCTGCCCGAGACCAACTCCGTCGCCATCCGCGGCATCGCGTCCAGCGCCGGAGCGGCGACCACGGGCGTCTATATCGACGAGACGCCGATCCAGATGTTGAACGTGGGGATCGGCACCCGCAGCGCGATCCCGGCGCTCTACGACCTGGAACGGGTGGAGGTGCTGAGGGGACCGCAAGGCACATTGTTCGGCGCGGGCGCTCAAGGCGGCGCTGTGCGCTATATCACGGCGCAACCCAGCACGACCGTCTACACCGCCGAGGCCGACTCGCGGGTCGGCTGGGTCGAAGGCGGCGGCCGGGATGTGGAAGCGTTCGCCATCGCCGGCGGCCCGCTCGTCGATGGGCGCCTCGGCGTCCGCGCCAGCGTCTTCACCCGGCGGATGGGCGGGTGGATCGATCGCCTCGACTATCGGGACTACGCCCTGGCTGATCGCGACTACAACACCGGCGCGGTTTACGGCGGACGCCTCGCAATACTCCACGTTCCGACCGAGCGGCTCTCGCTGACCTACGCGTTGATGGCCCAGAAGCGGACCACGAACGGCGTGGTCGGCTTTTCGGATTTCCATTCCGATCCGGGCCGCGGCGTGTTCCGGACCTCGATCTCACAGACCGCGCGGGACGTTGATCGCTGGGGCCTGGGTTCGATCAGGGTCGATTACGAGACCGACGGGTTCAGGGCGACCTCCAACACCTCGCTGTTCAAGCGGACGAACCCGTACGCGTACCCGGCGATCGACTACATGACGAGCGTGTTCGACAGTCGGCCGGAGTACTTCCGGCCGGGGGTAGGCAGGCTGGTCAGCGCTGCGGGCGTCCAGTTGCCGCTCGCCGACTACGACGTGACCGCTCGACAGACGAACCGCCAGACCAACTTCGTCCAGGAGCTACGCCTGCAGAGTTTCGAACTCGAAGGCCGTCCGACCTGGGTCATGGGCGCCTACTATCAGCGCAACCTGGCGAGCAATTTCGAGTACATCCGCGACCCCCACATCGACCGGGCGACCGAAGCCATTTTCGGCATGACCGCCCGCGAGTACTTCAATCTCATCTACCTCGACAACAAGGGCGATCTGGGTCCTCTGCTGCCGAACGGCGACACCTACAACGGCCTCTATAAGACCATCGACGAGCAGCTGGCGGTGTACGGCCAAATCGACTGGCCTTTGAGGCGCAAGCTCACGCTGACGGTCGGCGCCCGCTATTCGTTGAACCGTTTCGATTTCTCGCAGCGCGCGGACGGCTACATCAACGTCGGACCGTCGAACGGCTCGGGACGCAGCACCGAAAGACCGTTCACCCCAAAGGTCGCGCTCGCCTATCAGCACGACGATCGGAACCTCTTCTACCTGCAGTATGCGAAGGGCTACCGCATCGGCGGCGCGAACGCTTACATCCCGCCGATACCGTGCCAGGACGGATTGGCTCAGCTCGGCCTGACCGACACGCCGTCGACCTACAGGTCGGACAATACCCGCAGCTTCGAAGCAGGCGCAAAGAACCGCGTGTTCGATGGCCGGCTGCAGCTTTCGTCGAGCGCCTACTACATCGTCTGGAGCAAGATCCAGCAGGCGACCACCGTCCCGATCTGCGCCTATCGATTCATCGACAACAGCGGCCGGGCGGTCAGCCGCGGGGTCGACATCGAAGCCCAGGCTTACCTGCTGGACGGCCTGCGAGTGGAACTTGCCTTCGGCTACAACGACGCCCGGTTTTCAGACGAGGTCTCGTCCGCGGGCCGGGTCGTCGTGCGAGACGGCACCTGGCTCGGCGGTCCGGCATGGACCCTGGCGCTCGGGGCGATCTACGACTTCCAGGCCTTCGGCAGACCCAGCTTCCTTCGGATCGACTGGCAGCATTCCGGCCGTCAACGCGGGCTGACCGCGACGCAGGACCCGCGCATTCCCCGGACCTATGATCCCGCCATCCCGATACCGCCGGCCAGCGACTACACGACGATACGGGCGGGAACGTCTCTCGGACGCGTGCGAGCGACCGTCCTGGTCGAGAACCTCCTGAACGACGCCGAGGTGCTGCTGCGCACCCGTCGCTCGAGAACCTGGCCGGATTTCCGCAGCATCGCATGGCGCCCGAGGACGGTCTCGGTGGGCCTGGCGGTGAAATACTAGGCCTCGACGATCGGCGGTTCCGAGGGGGACGCCGGGACCGTGAAGCGTTTCGTAACCGGGCTCTTGATCCACCTTCACCGTGTGGTCGCGCGCGAGCCCCGCGCCGCCCGCCAGGCCGAGGCCGATCAGCCCGCGGCGGTGGAGGCGCGCCCGCGACATCTAGCGTCGGCCCGCGAAGGTGACGCCGAAGAACCGCGGCTCGCCGGCGATGAAAGTCGGCATGCCAATGGCGTCGCCCGTGTTCCCGGCGTCCTTGATGTACCGCTCGTCGAGCAGGTTGGTGGCGAAGGCGCCGATGCTCCAGCGGCCATCGGGCGCGGTCCAGTCGACGCGAAGGTTGACCAGGCTGTAGGCGTCCTGAAGCTCGTCCTCGACGAGGTCATCGACGAGCGCGCGGGGCCGCATCTGCAGGTCCGGCCGATCGTTGTCGTCGTCGAAGAACACTTTGGACTGCCAGCTGAGCGTCGGTCGCACCTCCAGCGTCCCGCCCGCGACCGGCGTCCGCCAAGCGGCTCCGAGCGACAGGGTATGGTCCGGCGACAGCCGGAACCGGTTGCCCTCGCGGACGCCGGCCTCGAACCGGCTGTGGTTGTAGGCGTAGGTGGCGAAGAGGTCGAAGGCGGCGCTGGCCGCGAAGGTCGCCTGGCCCTCGAAACCGTAGGCCTTGGCCTCGCCAGCGTTGGTGGTCACGAACAGGGTGCCGTCCTGCACCACCGTCTGGAAGTTGTCGTAGGTATAGTGGAACAGCGCCCCGTCGAGCTTGAGGCGGCGGTCGAGCAGCGCGGCCTTGGCGCCGACCTCGAAGCTGTCGACCGTCTCGGCGGCGAGCGCCTCGAAGCGCGGCGCGCCGTAGGGCGCAGCCGGCGCGGCGACCGACAGCACCTTCGGCCGCCGGCCACGGCCATAGTTCGCATAGACGCTGGCGTCCCCCGACAGCGCGTAGCGGGCGGTCAGGCGCCAGGTGACCCCCTCGTCCTCCAGGTCGTCGGAGAGCACTTGGCCGTTCGCGAGGGTCGGCTGTGCGCCGAGGCCGAACATTGGGACGGGGTAGAGGGTCGAGGTCGGGATGTTCGCGGCGCCCGGCACGGCGAGGGCGCCGAGCAGGGCGGTGCGGGTGGCCGCCGGTTGGGCCAGCGCCCCGATGAAGCCGCCGAGGATCGAGCGGCCGTTCAGCACGCTCGACCCGAACGCCGACGTCTTCTCGCTGCGGCTGTAGCGAAGCCCGCCGCCGACCTCGAGCCGGTCGGTGAGGTCGAAGGTCACGTCGGCGTAGACGTCGACGGCCTCGGTCTCGCCGAGGTTGATGGTCTGCTCGCGGTGCGCCGGTTTGAGGTTCGCGGCGATGCCCTGCGCGAGGTTGGCCGGCAGCAGGACGCCCGAGGCGCCCGCCACCCCCTGCAGCAGTTGCGCCGTAAAGGCGGTGGCGCCGAACAGGCCGGCGGGGGCGGGCAGGTTCGCGGCGCGCCCGGGGATCGCCGGCCCGCCGTTGAGGACGCCGGTCAGCCGGGCGAGCAGGACCCGCTCGTCGAACTGGGCCGGGGCGGCTTGCGAGCCGTCCTCCTTGAAGTAGGAGAGGCCGACGAAGCCGCGCCAGCGGCCGCCGCCGTCGAAGTTCAGGCGCAGGTCCTGGCTGAACTGCTCACCCTTCGCAGCCTCGGCGGCGGTCAGGGCGGGAAGGGAAATGCCGTCGGCGTCGAACACCTCCAGCGAGTCGAACTGGCGATGGGCGGTCACCGAGTTCAGCGTCAGGCTCGGCGAGAGGGTCCAGCGCAGGATGCCGGTAACGCCCCAGACCTCGCGGTCGAGACCGAGGGCCCCGCTGGCCGGGAAGCCGTCGCCGGCCGCCAGGGCCGCGCCATCGCCGGACGCCGACCCGCCGAGGGCGAGGCCGGTCAGCGGGTCGGTCGGCCGGAAGCCTAGCGACTGGAACGCCGTGCCGGCCGGTTTGTCGGTCTGGTAGTTGGCGATGACGTCGAGACGCAACGCCTCGCCGGTCCAGTTAAGGGCGGCGCGGGCGGCGCGGGTCTTCGTGGCGTTGAAGTCACGGCCGCCGAGCAGGTTCTCCACATAGCCGTCGCGGTCCTTGGCGCGGACCGCGAGGCGCAGGGCCGCGTCGTCGCCGAGCGGTGCGTTCAGCATCAGCTCCCCAAGCGCGTAGCCGTGGTTGCCGGCTTCGAACCGGCCGGCGCCGTCGAATTCGCCGGGTCGGGCCTTGTTCTGGATCAGATTGACCGCGCCGATCAGCGCGCCGCGACCGTAAAGCGTCGACTGCGGGCCCTTGGCGATCTCAACCCGTTCGAGATCGAACAATTCCACGTAAGAGCCGCGGGACTTCGAGATCGAGACGCCGTCCTGGAAGACCGAGACCCGCGGCTCATTGGTGGCTTCGCCGCTGTCGGACGTGATGCCGCGCATCACGAACCCCGGATTGTTCGGCGATTGGTTCTGCACCTCGAAGCCGGGGACGTAGAGCGACAGCTCCTCGAACTCCTGCAGGCCGAGGCGCTCCAGGGCTTCGCCTGTGTAGGCGGTCAGGGCGATGGGAACCTCGACCGGGTCCTGCTCGCGCAACTGAGCGGTGACGACGATCGCCTCCAGCTCACTGGCCTCCTGCCCCGCGGCGAGCGTCGGGGCCCCGAGGGCGCAGGCGGCAGCGGCGGCGAACAGGGTCTGGCGGCAACGACGCCCGGCGTGCGACATGAAGAAGGCCCTATGCACTGGAGGGCGCGATAGACGCCGCGTTTGTCGGCGGGCGACCCTTCCGTGAAATTTGGATAAAGCGATTCCGTCGGCTCCCGGCCCGCGCGCGGCTTACTCGTGCTCAGGTTGCACGATCAGCATGGGTTTCAAATACCGAACGTCGCCGCGCCGGCCCCTGCGACGGGCCGACGCGGCGGGGCTTTATCTTCAGGGAATGCGCAGCGCCGCCTTCACCTCGCGCCAGTCGACCAACTTGAAGTTCTGGCGGGCTCGGCCGGCGGCCGGCTGTTCGCCTTCGGTGTCGCTGTCGTCCTGGGCGACGAACAGACCGCCGGTGAACCGCCCGGCCTGGCCGCCGTAGCCGGCGATGCCGTCGGTGCCGGTGACCGGGTCGGCGCCGTTGGCGCCCATGATCGAGAACCGGCCGAGATAGGTTGGCTCGCCGTCGACCCGCCAGACCGCATAGGCGCTGTCGCCCTGACTCGAGGCGACGAGGTACGTCGCCAACGGCTCGCACACGAGGGTTAGCCCCTCGACGTCGGGCTGCAGCTGTTCCGACGGCGCGGTCGCGATCAGGGTCCCGGCAGAGCCGGCGGCGGGATCGAGCGGGAAGCGCCAGATGCCCTTGGCCTCCTCGCCGAGGTAGAGCAGGCCGCGAACGTCGTCGACGACGCAACCCTCCGGCTGGCTGGGCACGGCGAAGCGGCGCTGCTCGGTGGCGGCGATGGCGCCGTCGGGGCCGGCCTTGACCTCGATCTGCCGCACCTGACCGTCCGTGCCGTTGACGATGACGATGAACTTCTCGCCCATCCGGCCGACGCACAGGCCGTAGGGCTCGGCGAGGTCCAGAGGCGCGACGCCCCAGGGCCGGGTTTCGAGCGTCGCCGGATCCATCAGGTAGAGCGCCGCGCCCATCCGGCCGCGATCGCTGGCGGCGACCAGCACGCGCGGACCTTGCGGGGTCGGGAAACCGTCACGCAGATCGACATTGTTCAGCCGCCCGTCAGGGATGAAGCCGGTAATCCTGCCGTCCAGACCGTAGCTGTAGAGGCCCGCCTGCTTGTCGGTCCCGAAGATCACCACCCGGTTCGGGTCGCGCGGATCGACCCAGATTTCCGGGTCGTCGGCGGCGTCGGCATTGCGTGTGACCACCGCCTCGGTCTCGAGCGCTGCGGGAACAGGCGTGCCGACCCCGACGATCATCTTCGGAGAATCCGACACAGCTTCCGGGTCGAAAGCGGCGCACGATGTCAGAACAAATGAAATAACGACGATTGACGCAAAACTGTAATACTTCCGCCAAGAAAACATCACTGGCCACTATCCCCGGTCAAAACTAAGTCCGCGCTGGACTTTCATAGTCCAGCCTCGGCGTCAACGTTGCCGAGATCGAGAAGTAGGGGATCTAGGAATGAAGAAGTCTGCGCTCTTCGCGCTCACCGCCCTCGCGCCGCTCGTCCTGGCGACCCAGGCCGGCGCCCAGGACCTCGCCGCCGCCGCGGTGTCGGTCGAAGAGCTGGTCGTCACTGGCGAGATCGTGTTCCGCAACCGCACGGAAGAAGCCGCGCCGGTCCTGTCCTACGACCTCGAGTACTTCCAGCGCTTCGAGCCGCTGACCGCCGGCGACGCCATGAAGCGCGTGCCCTCGGTATCCTTCCTCTCCGACGTCCTGGAATCGGACGGCGCGCGCCTGCGCGGCCTCGACCCGGGCTACACCCAGATCCTGATCAACGGCGAACGCGCCCCGGGCGCCGGCGTCGATCGCTCGTTCTTCGTCGACCGCATCCCCGCCGAGCTGATCGAGCGTATCGAGGTCGTCCGCTCGGCCTCCGCCAACCGCTCGGGCGACGCGGTCGCCGGCGCTCTGAACATCGTCCTGCGCGACGCCCTGACCATCAACGGCGGCTACCTGCGCGCCGGCGCCATCCGCCTCAACGACGGCAAGTACAAGGGCACCTTCGGCGGCGTCTGGGGCGGCGAGGTCGGCCCGGGCCGCCTGCTGGTCGGCGCCTCGGTCCAGGGCCGCCGCAACCCCAAGGAAAAGTTCAGCGCCCGCTATGACGAGCCGGGCGGCGAGCTCGACAACACCGAGATCCAGACCGACGTCCGCGACGGCACGGACTACTCGGTCAACGCCGACTACACCGTCGACGTGGTCGGCGGCCAGCTGGACCTCAGCGGCCTCTTCGTGCGCACCGATCGCCTGCAGGCCGAGCGTTCGACCGAGTACGCGGGCGGCGTCGAGCAGCCGTCGGCGATCCAGACGCTCAACGTCAACGACCTCGACATCCTGACCGACAACTACGCCTTCAGCGGCCGCTGGAAGGGCGCGGCCTTCGGCGGCGAGAGCACGCTGAAGCTCGGCTACGCGGCCATCGACGACGACCAGTTCGAGTTCGAAGACGAAACCACCTACGACGACGACGACCTGGCCTATCCCGAGGACGACGTCTTCGAGAGCAAGCGCACGCAGTCGAACATCAAGGACGCCGAGCTTTCGGCCTCCTTCCAGCACAAGATCGCCCTCGGCGCGGGGCCGGCCCTGACTTTCGGGGTCCAGTACATCGGCAAGGATCGCGAGACGAAGATCTTCGAAAGCGAGGCTGAGGTCGAAATCGACGACGCCCCGGCGCCCCGCCCGGCCCTGCCCGGCGACTACTCGGACTACGAGGCCATCGCCGGCGGCTTGAACAAGATCGAAGAGACCCGCATCGACCCGTTCGTCATGCTGTCCGGCGACGCCGGCGCCCTGAAGTGGGAAGCCGGGCTTCGCTACGAGACCACCGACGTCAAGATCACCGACGAAACCGCGGACGACGCCGACCAGCGCATCTCCGAAAACGACTACCGCATCCTGCTGCCGTCGGCGCACCTCCGCTACGCCCTGACGGAAGCCGACCGGGTCAGCGTCTCGGTGGCCCGCACCGTGCGCCGCCCGAACTTCAACTACCTCTCCCCGGCCCTGCTGGAAGGCGAGTTCGGCGACAACGATTTCCTCGGCAACCCGAACCTGAAGCCGGAAACCGCCTGGGGGATCGACGTCGGGTTTGAGCACCGGATCGGCCGTCGCGGCGTGTTCGGCGTCAACGCCTTCTACCGCAAGGTTTCGGACCTGCAGGAACTGGTGAACACCGGCGACGTCTCGGATGAGGCGGAAGGCAACTACGAGGACGCCTACGAAGAGGCCATCGACGACGGTGCGACCCCGGCCCAGGCCGCGGAGATCGCCTCCGAGGAACTGACCTCCTTCGTCCTGACCGCCCAGAACGTCGGCGACGGCAAGGTCTATGGCGTCGAGTTCGACCTCTCGACGCCGCTGGACTTCATCGGCTTCGAAAACACCGGCGTCTTCCTCAACTACTCCTGGCTGGACAGCGACATCACCGACGCCTTCTCGGGTCGCCGGTTCAACGACCAGGCCAAGTACGTGCTGAACGCCGGCTTCATCCAGGACCTGCCGCAGTGGGGCGCCGCCTTTGGCGCCACCTACCGCAAGCAGGGCGGCGCCTACGGCCGCATGATCGGTGAGGAGGTGACCACGACCTACGGCGCCGACCTCGAGGTGTTCGTCGAGAAGCGTCTGGGGGAGAAGTTCGTCGTGCGCCTCACCGGCTCCAACCTTCTGAACGGCAAGAAGCGCGAGACCTTCAACAAGTTCAACACGATCGACGACCAGATCAGCCGCGACTTCGACGAGTACGAGCTCGAACGTGAAGAAGCCGGTCCGGTCTTCCAGCTCGTCGCCCGGATGACCTTCTAGGCCTTAACCGGTTCGCCGAAACGACGAAGCCCGCCGGCATGCCGGCGGGCTTTTTCTGTCGCCTCTCCGGTTTCCCGGGAGCGTAAGCCGATTACCGGCTGGCCAGACGCTTCAGCCGGCTGGCTTCGGCGGCGGTGATGCAGCGGGCGCCGCTCCAGTCGGCGGCCTTGGCCTCGACGGCCGAGACGAACTCGGCGGCGCCGAACTCGCGAGCGAAGCTGCGGCGCGTGATGGCCGAACTGTCGCAGACGTAGACCGACTTGGCCGTCGGCTTGCCGCTGACCGCAACGGCCGGACGAGCCGCATCGTTGGCCGCTCGGGCGCGCGCGGGCTCGTTCGCCAGCACGGGGCTGGCCACGACCGCCGCCAGGGCCCCGATGCAGAACATCATGCGCATCTGAGATTCCTCCAATGAATTCGACGGTCTAGAGCCGCCCGTGGAGAAAAGCGTACGCCAAACGGACCCCTGCGCAACGATTTTATGACAACTGAGCGACATAAAATAACGTCGGTATACTGAACCGTGCACGTCGCTGAATCCTCATCGAACCTTCACCGGCCTGTCGCACCCCGCCGGGATATTGCCGCCGGGGAAACGGCCGAACCGGCGGCCGTCAGGTTTGGGGTTGGCGGCTGGCTTTGCGTTACGGCGTCATTCGAGAACTTGCCGACCTGCCGTCGCCTACGGACCAGCGTCGCCGCCTCGAGGCCTGCGGCTGCGACCTCATCGTCCAGGAGGCCGTGCCGACGCCGAACGCGCAGCGCCGGCTGGCACGGCTGTTTGCCGGAATGAAGTCCGGAGACGAGGTTCTGGTCGACAGCCTCGACTGTTTCCAGCGCACGACGGGCGAGCTGGCCCAGTTGATCCGCACCTTCCTCGAGCTCGGCGTCACCCTGCGCATCGTCGCCGGCGACGACGAGCCGGAAACCCTTCCGCCTGCGGACAATGTCCGACGCGTGCTCGGCCTGCTCGCCGACCATGAAAGCCGCCGGCCGACCCGCATCCCGCCGGGCGCCGCCTCCCGCGCCAACGCCGGCAGCCGCAAGCCCCTGTCGAAGTATCAGGTCGAATACGCCCGAAAGCTCCACCGGGAAGGCGCGTCGTTGCGCTCCATCAGCCTTCTGTTCCAGGTTTCGCCCAACGAAGTCTGGGACGCGATCGGGGTCTGACATGCCGGAGGGTTGGCTGGGGGCCGCCGCCATGGCCCTGGGCGCGCCGGTGGGCGGCCTGATCGCCGCGCTATCCGTGCGACTGCCGCAGAGGGCCGAGCGCCCGACGCTGCGCCGCGTGATCCTGCTCGCCGCGGCCGCCGCGGGGCTCGCCGCCTGGGCCATACTGGCGAGGCCGGGCGCGATCGGCGTGCTCGGCGCCCTCCTCGGCTGGCAGCTGCTGCTGCTCGCCGTCCTCGACCTCGAGCACTTCTGGCTGCCGCGGATCGCCACCGCCCCGCTGATCGCCTCGGGCCTGCTGGCCGCCGCGGTTCTCGGACGCGAGGCGATAATCGCCCGCGGCCTCGGCGCAGCGATCGCATTCGCGGTCCTCGCCGGTCTCGCCATCGCCTACCGCAAGCTGCGCGGCCGCGACGGCCTGGGCGGCGGCGACGCCTGGTTGCTGGCCAGCGGCGGCGCGTGGGTCGGCTGGATCGGCCTGCCGAGCATCCTGATCGTCGCCAGTCTCCTGGGCCTGGCGGCCGTGGTCGCGCTAAAGGCCCTGCGCCGGCCCATCCGCCCGGACCAGCCCCTGCCCTTCGGCGCCGCCCTGGCCCCGGCGATCTGGTTGGTCTGGCTCTACGGGCCGATCGGCGGCTAGCCGCCCAGCCGGCCTTCGAACGCGCGCGAATAGCCGTCCAGGCCGCGCGCGAACCCCGCCGCTCCCGCCGCCGCCGCGACCGGCGGGTCGGAGGCGCGCAGCCGGATCTCCAGGCGATAGCCGCCGTCGGCACGGACGCCGAGCCGGGCATCCACCGCCACGCCGCTGGACTGGCCGCTCAGAGGCACGCTCCACACGCCGTCGCGGCAAGCCGGCCGTCCGGCCAACGTCAGCCCCGGCAGCGCCATCGGACCGAGGCGCAGGGCCTCCAGCCGGACCTCGCCGCCGGCCTCGACGCAGCGGCCATCCTTGAACGCCGCCCGCACGTCGCTGAGGGTCGCCTCGCCCTGCAGCGGCAGCGCGGACGCGAGGGCGGAGAGCGGCGCCCGCGCGGTCACGGCGCGGACCGCGACGCCGGCGCCCGCGGCCCGCACCACGCCCTCGCCGCGCAGCGTCCCGGCGCTCTTCAGCCGAATCCCGCCGGCCAGGGGCGCCAACCGCGCCTCGGCGTCGCCGAGCGGCAGGCCACGAAAGCTCGCGCGCTTCAGCTGGCCGCGCCACATCGAGCCCTCCACCTGGCCGGCGGAAAGCCCGGCCCGGTCGGCGTCGACCCAGCCGAGCACCATTCGCAGCGGCGTCAGCATGACCGCCGCGACCAACAGGACAAGGCCGAAGACCGCCGCCATTGGCACATCGAAGGACCGCGCCATCAGTCGCCGCCGCCGAAGGTGGCGTCCACCGACAGCGTCCCCTGCTCGTCCTTGATCACCGTCAGGTGGCGCGGCGTCACGCCGTGATCGGCCTGCAGGCTCGCCAGCCAGGGGAACAGGCGCATGGGCGCGACGGCGTTCACCGCCACCTGCACGCCGCCGGCCGGGTCCGGCTCGACGCGCGACAGGTTCAGCCCTTCGGCGGCCGCCGTCTCACTCACCGCCCGCGCGGGGTCGGCGGCGCGGCCTTGCGCCGGACGGGGCAGGCTCTTCAGCCGCGCCGACGCCGCCTGGACCGCGGCGGCCTCGCGCGCCGCCAGCTCGAAGCGCCGCTCGGCGCCCGCGCGCGCTTGCGCCAGCGGCCGGAACAGGCCGAACCACAGCGCAAATGCCAGCAAGGCGGCAGCCATCACGGCCAGCAACACCTTCTCGCGCGGCGTCTTACTTTCGAACCAGGCCCTCATGGCCGCACCCCCAGGATGACGTCGGAGACGATCCGGCCACCCTCCTCGCGCGAGGCTTCTTCGCGGGAGGTGATTCCCGACCTGGCCAGGGCGTCGCGCAGCAGCTCGACGTCGGAGTAGTTGCCGTGGCTCAGGGTCGCCCGAAGGGCGCCGTCCTCGGAGACGATCAGGCTGTCGATCTGGGCCCCGTCGATGCCGGACAGGGCGGTGAACAGCCGCGCCGCCAGGCCGGCCGGACCGCCGCCGGACGCCAGCTCGGCGCGGGCGACGGCCGCCTCGACCTGAACGGCCGGCTCGTTGAGCGCCGTCCCCTTCGGCAGGATCGCCGCCGCGCGGGCGGTCGTCTCAGCCTCCAGCCGACCCGCCGCCAGGTTCAGGCGCACGGCCTGGACCCCGTCCAGGATCGCAGGGCTGAGCAGCAGGAGACCGGCGAGGATCGCGGCGCGGATCATCTGGCGCGGAGGAGGCGTCGCACCGTCGGCCGGGGCAAACGGCCCCTGGCGCAGATCGAGCGGCAGCCCCTCCGCGCCTTCGGCAAGCTGGCGGACCGCCGTTTCGCCGTCGAGAACCTCGACCTCGCCGCCGGCCAGCAGCTCGACCATGTCCGGCTCGGCGGCGAAAGCGAGGCGCTCACCGCGCACCGCCAGCGTCTCGCCGAGCTGGATCGCCACCGGGCGCTCGTCCAGCGGTTGCGGAAGCAGCAGGTGGTCGGCGACCACCGCATCGGGGTCCAGGCCGTAGGTGCGGGCCAGGTCCAACCAGCTCCGCAGCCGGCTCTCGGCGACCGCGGCGACCAAGCGATGCCCGTCCGCCTCCAGCGGCCCCACCGCCAGATGCAGCGGCTCGT
Source organism: Phenylobacterium sp. (assembly GCF_044236515.1). GTDB lineage: Bacteria > Pseudomonadota > Alphaproteobacteria > Caulobacterales > Caulobacteraceae > Phenylobacterium. The sequence goes on along the minus strand of NZ_JBIIGK010000022.1, from coordinate 15,576 downwards.
CGGCGAAGGCCGCGTCATCCTCGAGCATCAGAGCGGCGGCCGCCCGCGCCTGGGCCTCGCTGCGGGTCGGCAGGTGCAGCCAGCGGGCGGCCACCTCCACCCCGGGCACGACCAGCAGCACACGGGTCGGCGTCAAGGCGGGGTCGGACTGCACCGGCTGTTCGCCACGACCGACGGCGTTGCCGGCCTCGTCGAGCAGCAGATAGGTCGGCGGGTCCTGCGGGCGGCCCGGGGCGAACACCAGTCGCGTGCGTTTCATTCCTCCGGCCCCCACCGCCGGGCAGCCAGCCGGATGCGGCCGCCTTCGTTCACCAGCAGGGCGGTCGAGATCGCCTCCGCGTCGCCATAGGTCACTTCGGTCTCCAGTCGGAAGTAGCGGGAGGTGTCCGTCAGCTTGTCGCCGCCGATCGCGGCCTCGGTCACCGCCGGCAGGGCCAGGAATTCCTCGCGCGTCCAGCCGCCGGCCGGGCGGGCGGCGATGAGCGTGCGGGCGGCGGCGGCGGCCATCGGCCTGTCAGCCAGCATGGCGATCAACGCCGCCTTCTCCGGCGGCACCGTGTTGATGTTGATCGGCGTGACGCCGGCCTGAGGCAGGGCGCAGACGAAGGGCCGCAGCCGAGCGTAGACCGCCGGCGTGAAGCCGCGGATGGCCCGCAGTTCGCTGGCTTCGGCCAACAGGGCGCCCGACGTCAGGTAACCGCTCTCCGGCCCGCCATAGGCCTCGTCTTCCGCGCCGCCGGCTTCGCGCAGCGGATCGGTGTCGATCCAGTCCACGAGCGCGGCGGCAAGCATTTCGCCGTCGCGCTGACCAAGCCCCAGCACCCGGGTCAGCGACAGGAATTGCGCCACGCCCGCGTCGCTGCGCCGGTAGGCCTCGTAGCTGCCCTCAACGACGCTGTTGAGGTTGAAGCAGGCGCCGCCGTCGACGATCCCGGCGGCCACCTCGCCGCCCTCGACCGGATAACGCGCGATCCGGCCGCTCCAGGCGCCTGACGTCGTTCCCGTCGCCACCAGCCGGGCGACCTGCGTCCGGGCGACGGCCTCCGCCCCGAGGGCATACCATCGCGCCTGGCCGACCGCCTCCGCATTGGCTGTCCGCCGGATCGAGAACCGGATCTCCTCCAGCACCCCCGCCGCCATCACCGACATCACCGCCACCATCAGCAGCACGGTCAGCAGGGCCACCCCCTTTTCTTCCGGCGGCGGCGTCATGCCGGATCCCCGGTGACGACGAAGACCTGGCGCAGCGGGCCGTAGTCGTCGAGCGTCAGGTCCAGGCGCACGGCCTGCGGCAGCGGCTGGTGCGGCCCGTTCGGCAAGGTCTCGATCCACTGACCCCCGACCTCGAAGGCGACGCGCGCCTCGGTGACGCCGGTCAGCAGCACCTGCGGCGGCGCATAGTCCGCCCCGTCCAGCGCTGGCCGCGTGCGCCGTTCCAGCCGGCCCTCGGCGATCCGGTACTCCACGGCTTGCAACGAGGCCCGCGGCGCGGCGTCGGGATTGTCCCATCCCCGGCGAACCAGCTGCAGCAGGGGGCCGCCGACCGCCTGCTCGCCGCCGGTCAGGGCGCGGCCGCCGGGCCGCCCGTCGTCGCCGCGCGTCCGCCGCCGCGCCGCTTGGGCGAGGTCGGCCTTCAGGGCGGCGCGGGCCCGTTGCAGCTCACCGAGCCTCTGACTCCGTACACGAACGATCTGCTGGTTATCGACGCTGAAGCTCATGATGCCGACGCCGGCCGCCGAGACGATCCCGAAGATCAGCAGGGCGACCATCATCTCGACGAGGGTGAAGCCCTTCATGGCGCCCCCCGGAAGACGACGACCTCGCCGACGGTGGAGCCGCCGGTCACCGGGGACACCCGGACCTCGATCCGCAGCACCCCAGCCGACAGCGGCGCGACGGTGCGGGTCCAGCGCCACGCCTGGCGGCCGGCGCTTTCCTCGCCGGTCGCCGCGCCGATCGCCGGCGGCAGGCCGGAGGTCACGGCGGCGATCGCCTGGTTCTCGGCCACCACCGAGGCGAAGAAGCGGCTCTCCACCGCCCCTGCCTGGCGGGTGTTCTCGCCGGCGAGGTTCAGCAGGGCCAGCGCGCCCAGGCTCAACACCGCCAGGGCGACCAGCATCTCCAGAAGGGTGAAGCCCTCTTCAGCGCGCGGCATCGACCCGCACCTCGCCCTGCGCATCCACCGTGACGCTCGCCGCGCCGCGCCGGCCGCTCAGCCGCACCACAACCGGCTCGGCGCCGCCGGTGGAATCGAACCGCACGGCGTTGCGCCCCTCCGCGCCCTGCACCGCCACGGCCAGCCCCTGGGGCCAAGCCCGCGCCGTGAACGGCCCGTCGTCCAGCGCCACCCAGGCCCCGCGCCGCTGTTCGCGGAAGGCGTAGCCCTTGGCGTCGAGCGTCATCTCCACCGTCCGATTGGCGCTCAACGCCGCCTCGCGGGCATGGCTGAGCCGCGCCGCCAGCCGCTCGGCCTCCTCGCCGAGGCGCGGGCCAGGCTCCGGTGTCGTCAGCAACACCGCGGAGGTCAGCAGCGCCATCACCAGCAGGGCGACCATCACCTCGACGAGGGTGAAGCCGCGCTCGCCCTCAGAGGCTCCAGTTGCCGATGTCGGCGTCATCGCCTTCCCCGCCCTTCTGGCCGTCGGCGCCGAAGGAGTAGATGTCGAACCGGCCGTTCTCCCCAGGGTAGCGGTACTGGTAGGCCGCGCCCCACGGGTCCTTCGGCAGGCGGCGGACATAGCCGCCCTCGCGGTAGCGGTCGGGCCGCACCAGGCCCTGCGGCGGGGCAACCAGGGCCTGCAGCCCCTGCTCCGTCGTCGGGAAGGCGAGGTTCTCGAGACGATAGCTCTCCACCGCCTGCTCCAGCACGGCGACGTCGGTGCGCGCCTTTTCCTTCATGGCGCGGTCCTGGCTCGGCAGGACGTTCAGCATCACCACCGTCGCCAGCAGGCCGATGATGACGATGACGACCATCACCTCGACCAGGGTGAAGCCGGCTTCGGCGCGATGGATCTTGCGGGGTTCGGTCATGAGGAGCCTCAGCGGTAGGCGAGCGTGTTGATCTGGAGGATGGGGAGCAGGATCGACAGGACGATCACGGTGACGATCAGGCCCATGACGACGATGATGGCCGGCTCGAGCAGGCTGAGCGCCACCTGCACGAAGGCGTTGAACTCGCGCTCCAGGTACTCGGCGGCGCGGCCCAGCATCAGGTCGAGGCGCCCGGCGTTCTCGCCGCTGGCCGCCATGTAGAGCAGGATCGGCGGGAACACGGCGGCCTTGCGCATGGCGCCCGACAGGCTGCCGCCTTCACGCACGGTCGTGGCCATCTCGTCAACCGCGGCGCGCAGGGCGCGGTTGTGCACCGTCGGCGCGGTCAGCAGCAGGCCCTCCAGCACCGGTACGCCGCTGGCGATCATCGTCGATAGCGTACGGGCCAGCCTGGCGGCGTGCAGGTCGCGGATCAGCCGGCCCACCAGCGGCGCGCGTACCACGCCGGCGTCGAAGCGCAGCCGGTTGTCGGGCCTTCGCAGCAGCTGCGCCGCGACCCCGGCCGCCGCGGCCAGGAGGATCAGCACCAGCCAGCCCCAGTCGCGCGCGCCCTCGGAGATGAAAATCACCGTCCGCGTCAGCAGCGGCAGGCGCTGGCCCATGCTGTCGAACTGCTCGACGACGCGGGGCACGACGAAGGTGATCAGGGCGGCGATCACCGCAAGCGCCGTCGTCGCCAGGGCGGCCGGATAGACCAGGGCGACCAGCAGCTTGCTGCGCGCCGCCTCGTCGCGTTCCAGCAGGTCGGCCAGCCGCTCGAGGATCTCCGGCAAGGCGCCGGAACTCTCGCCGGCCGCCACCATCGCCCGGTAGAGCCGGGGAAACGCCTCGCCCTGCCGGCCCATGGCGTCGGACAGCCGGTAGCCCTCCAGCACGGCCGCATGGGTGGCGGTCAGCAGGCGGCGCACGTGCGGCTGCTCGGCTTGCATGGCGATCGTGCGCAGCGCCTCTTCGAGCGGCGCGACAGCGATCAGGGTGGCGAGCTGGCGAGTGATCAGGGCCAGCGGCCGGGCGCCGATCTTCTGCGGCATCAGCCGGCGGACCAGCGAAGGGCCCGCCGCCTCCCCCGCAGCCGGGGCGAGCTTGATCGGCGTCAGCCGCCGCGCCTGCAGCTGGTCGCGCGCCGCGCGCTCGCTGGCGGCGACGACCACGCCCTTGCGGGTGCGTCCCGCGCCGTCGAAGGCGGTGTATTCAAACGCCGACATGAGCCGTCGTCTCTTGGCGGGCGACGCGGATCGCCTCCTCCACCGTGGTCAGCCCCTCGGCGACATAGCGCCGGGCCTCGGCCTGGAGCGTGCCGGCGCCGTCCGGGAAGGCGGCCGCGGCGATGGCGCCCTCGTCGGCGTCCTCGGCGATCAGCCGGCGCAGCCGGTCGTCGATCCGCACCGCTTCATAGAGGCCGATCCGACCGACGTAGCCGGTCTGGGCGCAGGCCGGGCAGCCGCCGGCGCGATAGATGGTGTGGCCGACCGGCACGCCGGCCAGCCGCGCCGCCGACCCGTCGGCCGGTTCGGGCTTGCGGCAGTCGGCGCACAGCCGCCGAACCAGCCGCTGGGCGACCACCGCCCGCACGGTCGAGGCGAGCAGGAACGGCTCGACCCCCATGTCGCGCAGGCGGGTGATCGCGCCGGGGGCGTCGTTGGTATGCACGGTCGACAGCACCAGGTGCCCGGTCAGGCTGGCCTGCACCGCAATCTGCGCCGTCTCGACGTCGCGGATCTCGCCGACCATGACGACGTCCGGGTCCTGACGCAGGATGGCGCGCAGGCCGGCCGCGAAGGTCATGCCGACCTTCGGGTTCACCTGGGTCTGGCCGAGGCCCTGGATGGCGTATTCGACCGGGTCCTCGATGGTGAGGATGTTGCGGGTGGCGTCGTTCAGCAAGGTCAGACCCGCGTAGAGGCTGGTGGTCTTGCCCGACCCGGTCGGGCCGGTGACCAGGACGATGCCGTTGGGCTCAGCCAGCGCGCCGCGGAACACCTCCAGCGCCCGCGCCGACATGCCGAGGTCCGGAAGGCCAAGGCCCGTCTGGTCCTGTTGCAGGATGCGCATCACCACCCGCTCTCCGGCACGGGCCGGCAGGGTCGAGACGCGCACGTCGAGGGCCCTGCCGCCCAGGGTCAGGGAAATGCGGCCGTCCTGCGGAATGCGCTTCTCGGCGATGTCGAGCCGCGCCATCACCTTGACCCGGCTGACCAGCAGCGGCGCGATGCGGTGCGACAGGCTCAGCACCTCGCGCAGCACCCCGTCGATCCGCAGACGCACGACCAAGGCCGTCTCGAACGGCTCCAGGTGGACGTCCGACGCCCCCTGCCGCACCGCCTCGGCGATCACCCCGTTTATCAGCCGGATGATCGGGGCGTCGTCCTGTGCGTCCAACAGGTCGGCGGCGGCCGGCAGGTCGTCGGCCAGGCTGTCGAGGCCGGCCGGCAGGTCGAGGTCGTCCGCCGGGGCCCCCAGTCCGTCGCCGGCATAGGTCTCCGACAACCGCCGCTCGAACTCGGCCCGACTCAGCGGCTCGACGCGCAGCGGCGCGCGAAGCGCCCGCCGCGCCTCGATCAGCGCCGACGGAGCGGCGCCCTCGCGCAACCCCACGACCGGGATTTCGCCGTCCTCCAGCAGGATCAGACCGTGCTTCTTGGCGAAGGCGTAGGCGAGCGGCCGGGTCATTTCGCGATCGGAGGCCCAACGGGCGGCGCGTACCGCGGCGGCTCGGCTTGCAGGTATTCGCGGACCACCTTCTCCAGCTCGCTTTGGCGGGCCGGGCTGCGCCGCTGTTGCTCGGCGACGATCTGGTCGTAGCGCGGCGCGGTGACGTAGCGGGCGCTGGCGGCGTCGCGGACGATCCGTGGACGGATGAATACCACGAGGTTGGTCTTGGTCCGGCTCCGCGCCGTCCCCTTGAACAGGTTCCCAAGGCCGGGGATGTCGCCCAGCACCGGGGTCTTCTCGACGCTCGACCGCTCGTCCTGGCCGAGCAGGCCGCCGAGGACGATGATTTCGCCGTCGTCGACGTTCACCGTCGTCTCAATCTCGCGCTTGTTGATCACCAGGTCGCCGACCTGGGAGGTCAGGGCGCCCGAGATGCTGGAGACCTCCTGCCGCAGCGCCAGGGTGATCGCCCCGCCGCTGTTGACCTGCGGCGTCACCTCCAGCTGCACGCCGATGTTCTGGCGCGCCGTGGTGCGGAACGGGTTGGCGTTGTTGTCGCCCAGCACCTCGCCCGTCGTCACCGGCACTTCCTGGCCGACCAAGATGGTGGCCGGCTGGTTGTCGAGCGTCATGACCGACGGGGTCGACAGCAGGTTCGAGCCGGAGTCGCTCTTCACCGCGTTGACCACGAAACCGAACAGGGCGTCGTCGCCGATCTGGCCGCCGCCGCCGGTAATCAGCCCGTTGGTCCCGAGCAGCGACTGCGCCGCCGCAGCCCGCAGTTGGGCTAGCAGCGGCGAGTCCGACGGTAGGTTCTTCTCCCCCGCCGCGGCCCCCAGGATCGCGGTCAGGTTCGGTCCGGTGTTGGAGTAGTTGGTGGCGGCGAACGGGATGCTGGAGCCGTTGATGCCGGCCAGGGCGAACTGCACGCCAAGCCGCTTGGCGGTCTCGTCCGAGACCTCGACGACGATGGCCTCGACCAGCACCTGCTGGCGGCGGACGTCGAGCTGGCGGATCACCTCCGACAGCATCCGCTGGGTCTCGGGATCGGCGGCGATGACGATGGCGTTGGCGCCGGGATAGCGGGCGATGTTGGCCCGGGCCGCACCGCCCGGCGAGCCGGCGGCGACCGGCGCAGGCTCGGCCTGGACCGCGCTTGCGGGCGCGCGGGCGCCCGGCCGCACCGGCGTCGCCGCCGGGTTCGCCGGCACGCCAACGGTGACCGCCTGGCCGACCAGTTGCTGCAGCACCGGCGCCAGCTGTTCGGCGTTGGCGTGCTGCAGGTTCACCACCCGTACGTCGCCGGCGCTCTCGGCCCGCTTGTCGAGGTCGGCAGCCAAGGCCAGCAGCGGCCGCACCGCCTCAGCATCGCCGCGCAGGATCAGCGAGTTGGAGCTCTCGACCACGACGATCGAGACGACGCCGTTGCGCGCCTGCGGATCGGCGCCCGGCGGCTTCAGGACGTCGTTCAGCACGCCGGCGATCTCACGCGCCGAGGACGAGCGCAGGCTCACCGTCTGGGTCGTCGCCCGGTCCTCGTCGATCTGGGCCAGCAGGCTGCGGATGCGGCGCAGGTTGTCGGCATAGTCGGCGATGACCAGCATATTGCCGCGGGCGCTGGCGATGACCGCGCCCTGGCGGCCGACCAGCGGCTTCAGCGTCTCGGCCGCCGACGCCGCGTCGAGGTTGCGCAGCCGGAACACCTGGGTCGCGAAGCCGAGCCCGGACGACGCACCGAGCGTCGCCGGCTGCTGCGCGGCGCCCTCCTCAGGCGCGATGCGATAGACGCCCGCCCCGGTCGGCACGGCCACCAGGCTGTTGGCGCGCAGGGTCGACATCAACACGTCCAGCAGCTCGTCGCGGCTGAGCGGCTCCTGGCTGGCGACGCTGACCTTCCCCTGGACGCGCGGGTCGATGATGAAGGTCCGGCCGGTGGCGCGGGCGACGTCCTGGATGAACACCCGGATGTCGGCCTCCTGCAGGTTGAGGACCTGAGCCCCCTGGGAGGCTTGCCCGAGGGCCGGGACCGGCGCAGCGAACGGCGCGGCCGTGGCCAGAAGCATGAGGGCGAGAAGTCGTTTCACGGCTGGGCCATCTGGATGCGCGTGGTGAGGATCTGGCCGCCCCGCTCGAAGCGGATCTCGGCGGCCGACGAAGCGGCGAGGGATTGCGGCAACTCGCTGACCCGCTCCGGCGTCAGGGCGACGCCGTCGACCGACAGCAGCACGTCGCCGGTCTGGAAGCCGGCTTGGCGCAGCGCGTCGGAGCCGCCGCGCGGGAAAATGGTGTAGCCGGCCGGCTGGCCGCCCTTCATTCGCGGCGTCAGGGTCGACTGGGCGAGCAGGCGGCGCGGATCGACGGCAGGTCCGGGACCGGCCTCGGCGGCAGGCGTGGCCAGGGTGGGCGCGGCGGGCAGGACGGCCGCCCCCGGCTGGGGCGTCGGGAAGCTGACCCGCCGGCGCGCGGCGCCGCTCCTGAGGATCACGTGGTCCGGGCGGACCTCGGCCAGCACGAGGCCCGGCTCGACCTCCTCGCCGACCCCGACCGACTTCTGCGGACCGCCGCCAGCCGCCAGGATGGCCGCGGGCCGCGCCCCGCCCGCGCGTACTCCGTAGAGCACGATCCCGCCCTGGCTCGGGGCCGGCGAGACCGAGGTCGCCGACGCCACCCGGAAGAACGGATCGAAGCTGGCCAGGATCGACAGGTCGGCCACAGGTCGCGCCGGCGCCTGCACTCTCGGCGCCTCGCCGAACGGCCCCTGCGGCGTGACCACCGCCCAGGCCAGCCGGGCGCCCTGCACCGCCAGAGCCGCCGTCAGCACGACCTCCGCCGCGGTCAGCAGCGTCCGCGGCCGGACCGCGCGCAGGCTATCGAGGTGCAGGTTCAAATACGAAAAACCCCCGTGACCGCCGGGCGGGCGGTACGGGGGCTGTCTTGGCGGACGACGCCGACGTTCGCGTGACGCTTAGATGAAGCTAACGTGACAGTGGGGGCCCCGGGGCTGCGCGGCCCTCAGAACTTCGCCGAGAAGCTGACCGAAAGGCTGCGGCCGAGCTCATAGGCGTTGATCTTCAGCTCGTCGCCGCCGCGCGCCTGGTGCTCGTCGAACTCCTCGCCGAGCAGGTTGCGGGCCTCGATGCCGAACGTCAGGTCACGGTCCCAGGCGGTGAACTTCTGGCGGAAGGTGAAGTCGAGGATGATCCCCGGATCCTGCACGAAGTCCGGCGCCGCCGCCTGGCCGCGGGCGGTGATGCGCTCGCTGGCGTAGTTGGCGAGCAGCGTCGCCTGGGTCGCGCCGTCGGCGCTTTCCAGGCCGACCTGCACGTTGGCGAGGTGCTCCGACTGACCCTGCAGCTGGGCGCCGTCGATGACGAAGTTCGACGCCGGAGCCGCCGCGCCGCCGTTGGTGATCGGATAGACGACGTCGCCGTCGCCGACTTTCACCTCGGCCTTGGTATAGGTGTAGTTCGCCGCCACCAGGAACCGCGCGCCTTCGATGAAGGGCAGGTTGATCTCGGGTTCGAAGAACTTCTTGAACTCGGCCTCGATCCCCCACAGCACCGCTTTCGGCGCGTTCAGGAAGCTCTGTTGCAGACCCGAGCCGGACTCGTTGACCACCGCCTCGATCGGCTTGTCGATGCTCTTGTAGAAGACGCCGAGGGTCGCGAACTGGCCGCGGTCGAAGTAGCGCTCGTAGCGGGCGTCGAGGTTCACGAGCTCGCTATCCACCAGGTACGGGTTGCCGATGAAGGTGCGGTCCGATTCCGGGTCGAGGTAGAGCTGCGGCGCCTGCTCGCGGAACTGCGGGCGGGCGATGGTCTTCGAGGCGCCGAGGCGCAGCTGCTGGTTCTCGGCGAAGTTCCAGGTGATGGTCCCGGCCGGCAGCACATAGTCGTTCTCGAGCCGGCGTCCCGGAAGGGTCGCGCCGGTGTTGAACAGGTCGATCGCCTGGACGAACTGGTCGCCGCTCTCCCGGCGCACGCCGAAGGCGGCGCGCACGGCCGGGAGGATCTCGCCCTCGCCCTGAACGTAGAAGGCGTTGGTCTCGAGGCCGGCCTCATAGGCGGCCGCGCCCTCGGCGCCGGTGACGTCGCGCAGGACCAGGCCGTTCGGCCCGATGTTGTAGTCGGAATAGAGGAAGTCGACACGCTGCATCTGGAAGGCGTCGGACGGGGTCGAGTTCATGAAGAACCGGAACACCCGCTGGTCCGAATAGCGCGTGTTGTCGTACCAGGCCCAGCCGCCCGACAGGGTGAAGTCGGCGATCAGCGGGTTGTCGAGCTTGTAGCGGACGTCGACGCCGAAACCCTTCGCCTTGTCCTCCAGCTCGCTGAAGCGGATGAAGTTCGCGTCGGCCTGGGGGTTGTGCATGTAGACGCCGGCGACGCGGCGATAGCGGACCTGACGCTCGTAGGGCGCGTCACGCTCGGTGCGGGCGTAGGAGCCGCGCCAGTCGATCTCCAGGTCGCCGAAGCGGTGCTGGCCGGTCAGCTGCGTGTTGGTCAGCTCGCGCTGGTACCAGGCGGTGTAGTCGTCGCGGATGTAGTTGGACGCCCGCTGGCTGTCGCCCTCGACCGACCGGGCCTCCTTCGTCACGTTCCGGACGTAGAAGTTGGTCCACTTGAAGGTGTGGTTGTCGAGCTCCAGAGCGGCGCTGACCAAGCCGTTGATGACGATGTCGTTCTGGGTCGAGTTCGACTTGAGGTCCTCGAGCACCGCCAGGCCGTCGAGGCTGACGACGCCTTCCTGCTGGATGGCGCGGCGGGTCTGCCAGCCGCTGTCGTAGCCGCCGACCGCGACGAAGCCGAGCCGGCCCCAGTCGAAGTTCCAGGACGAGCCGCCGGACAGGTTGAAGCTGCCGTTGACCGGCACGTCGTTGGTCGACTGCAGGAGGTTGATGTTGGCGTTCTGGAAGCTACGGCCGATGACCGTCAGCTCGTCCGCGCTGAAGTTCGAGCTGTCGACCCGCTTGCCGGTGACGACCGCCGCCCGCAGCGCCGCCGGCAGTTCGCGGGTGCCGTCGTCGAAACCGGTCCAGTCGTTGTCGCCGCCCCAGTAGGTGAGGCCGCGGCGCAGGGAGGTCTCGTCGTTGATGCCGACGCTGAAGCCCATCGACAGGAAGCGCTCTTCCGGCACGTCGACGGTGCGCAGGTCGATGAGGCCGCCGCCGAACTCCCCGGGATAGTTGGCCGAGTAGGTCTTCTGGACGTTGACGCCGGCCAGCACGTTCGACGGGAACAGGTCGAGCGGCACGACGCGCTGCAGAGGCTCGGGGCTGGGCAGCGGCGAGCCGTTCAGCAGGGCCGACGAATAGCGCTCGCCCAGACCCCGGACGTAGACGAACCGGCCCGAGACGACGCTGAGGCCTGACAGGCGGGTCAGGGCGGCGGCGGCGGTGTCGTCGCCCTGGCGGACGAGATCTTCCGGCGTGATCACCGAGGCGACTTCCGCCGTCTCGCGCATCACTTCGGGAATGTAGCGACCCCGGACGACGATCTCGTCGACCTCGGCCCCGTCCGCCTGCTGGGCGTGGACCAGACCCGGCGCCATCAGGGCCGTGGTGCACAGGAGCAGCCCGCTGAGCGGGCGGATGAGCTTGTTCATTGGGGTCGCTTTCAAGGGAGTTCCGGACGCGGGAAGGCGCGGGGCCATGCGGCCCCGCGCCCGCGGGATCAGCAGGTCGAGCCGCTGGCCAGGCCGCAGGTCCAGCCCTGCCACCAGGTGTCGTTCGCGTCGCGGACGGCGCCGATGTAGGTCGTCGCCGTGAAGAAGGCGTTCAGCGTCGAGGCGTTGAACGCCGTCACCGCGTTCTCGCTGGCGCCGTTGACGAAGCCGTTGAGAGTGCTGGTGAAGCTGGCGTTGTTGTTCGTGCCGGCGTTGAACAGGGCGGCCGCTTCCGGACCCGTCACGTCGGTGTCGTTGCGGAAGTTGACCGAGCAGGCCAGGACGGTGGAGTCCCAGCGCGGCGCGGCGGCCACCGTCGAGGCGGTGTCGACGTCGACGCAGGCCACGGCGGTGTTCGTCGACGTCAGGATGCCGTTGACGAAGCGCCCGCCGGTGCCGGTGTTCAGGATCTGAACGTCGCCGGCGCCGGTGCGGGTGGTGCCGATCGCCGTGAAGTTGGCGATGGTCGGCCGCGAGTTCAGCGACGCCTGGACGCCGACCGAGCTCTGTTCGAACACGCGGTCGCCGCCGTTCGGACGCTGGCGGACGATCAGGAACTGGATGCCGCCCCGCCAGCCTTCATCGGTGTCGATGCTGTCGTCGTCGGCGCCGGTGATGACGATGTGCTTCAGCAGCACCGTGCCGCCGAAGAACTCCATGCCGTCGTCCGAGGAATTGTGGACCTGGACGTGGTCGACGGTCGTGCCCGAGCCGACGCCCAGGAAGCTGATGCCGTTCAGTTCGCGGTTCGGCTGCACTTCGAAGCCGGGGTAGCGGACCTGGACGTAGCGGATGCGGCCCGAGTTGTCGGTCGGGCTGTTGCCGCCGTAGAGGGACACGCCGCCTTCGAAGGTGGCGACGCAGTTGATGTTCGGCGGCGTCGTGCCGGCCGGGCAGCTGGCGATCGGCGCACGGCCGGCGATCACGATGCCGCCCCACTGGCCGATCAGGTCGGCGCCGGAGTTGCCTTCGAGGTTCGAGCGGCTGGTGAAGATGATCGGGTTGGTCGCGGTGCCTTCGGCGAAGATCTGCGAGCCGCGCTGCACGTTGATGTAGTCGAGGCCGCCCGAGCCGTAGATCCGGACGCCCGGCTCGATGGTCAGGATGCCCTGCTGGGCGCCGGCGATCGGGTTGTTCGGATCGGCGCCGCGGTCCTGGCCGACATCGGTCCGGCCGCTGATGGCGTAGACGGTGCCGGCGCGGGCCGGAACCAGCAGATTGCCGGTGATCAGGCTCGGCAGTTGACAGGCGCGCAGCGTGCCGTTGGCCACGGTGCCGACGTTGGCGAAGCCGGTCGGGCAGTCGGTGGCCGGTTGGCCGGGAGCCGGGTTGTTGGTGTTGCCGCCGTTGTTGCCGCCGTTGCCCGGCGGGAACGCGCCTTCGCCCGGAGAGGCGACATTGTCGGCGCCGCCGCCGCAGGAGGCCAGGGCCACCGCGCTCAGCGAGGCGAGAAGAAGGTATTTCAGCTTGCTGACGCCGGTCATCGAGATTCTCCCACCGTGGCTCAGTCGACGGCGCACGCGAGAAATCTCCGGCCTCGGCCCATGCCGAGACGCCGCCCGCCTGCCCTGGCGGGGCTTCTAGGGCCGCTGAGTGACAGCGACCCGACAGAGGCATGACAGTTATATTGCAGCGCTTGAGGGCGCAGCGGCCAGGCATTTGGAAGCTTCAGGCGACCGCCATCACCTCGGCCGGCTCGCAGATCGCGAGCACGCCCTGCAGCGCCGCCAGCAGCCGTTCCGGCTTGATCGGCTTTTCGACCACGCCGTTCATGCCGCACTCACGATAGGTCGCCGCGTCCACCGGATCGGCGTTGGCCGTCAGCGCCAGGATCGGGATCCGCGATTTGGGCCCCGGAAGGGAGCGGATCTTCCGCGTCGCCTCGATCCCGTTCATTCCCGGCATGTTGATATCCATCAAGATCGCGTCGAACGCGCCCTGGCTGGCGGCGACCACCGCCGCCGCGCCGTCGGCGGCCTCCGCGCTGGTGCAACCGAACATCTCCAGCAGCGTGCGGGCGACCAGGCGGTTGGTGGCGTTGTCGTCGACGATCAGCACATGCAGCGGGCGGCTCTCGTCCATCGTCGGCTCCGCCGGCTTTGGCGCGGGCGGAGCCGGCAGCGCATAGAGCGGGACCTCGAACCGGAAGCAGGCGCCGCCCTCCGGCCGGTTCATGGCGCCGATGGTCCCGCCCATCCGCTCGATGATCTGCTGGCAGATGGCGAGGCCGAGCCCCGCGCCGCCCTTGCGCATGCCCTCGTCGGTCTGCTGGAACGGCTCGAAGATCGCCGCCAGCCGCTCGGCCGGCACGCCCGGCCCGTCGTCGCGGACCTCGCCGACGATGCGGTAGCAGGGCTCGCCGCTGTCGGCCCACATCCGCACGCTGACCCGGCGATGCGCGAACTTCATCGCGTTGCCGACGAGATTATTGAGCACCTGGCGAAGGCGTACCTGGTCGCCGAGCACCCAGAGGTCGGCCGGCCCCTCGAACTCGACGTCGAGCACGAACTGCTGCAGTTCGGCCTGCGAGGTCCACAGGCTGCGGACGTCGTCCATCAGCCGGGCGATCGGCAGCGGATCCTCCGCCAGCTCCAGCCCCGACTGCTCGGCCCGCGAAAGATCGAGGGCGTCATTGAGCAGCCGCAGCAGCACGTCGCCAGAATCGACGATGGTGTCGAGCAGCGGGACGAGCTCCGGCTCGCGCATCTTGCGTCGGACGATCTCGGCGGTGGCGAGGACGCCGTTCAGCGGCGTACGGATCTCGTGGCTCATCACCGCCAGGAACCGGCCCCGCGCCGCCAGGGCCGCATCGGCCTTGCGCCGCGACGCCTCGGCCGCTTCGGCAAGGCGCGCCGTCTGGGCCGCCGAGGCCTGCAGCAGCGACAGCATCGAGCCAACCCCGGCGTAGCGGCCGCCGCAGGTGACAATGAAACCGTGCAGCAGTTCCGACGGGCTCTCGTGCATCACCCGCCCGCAGAACTCCTCGACCGTCACGTCGCCGTCGGCGATCACCGGGTCGGTCTTCATCCAGTGGCTGACCGGCCGCTTCGACCACAGGGCGTGGCCGTACTGCGCCGCCATCCGCACAAGGAAGGCGTTGCGCTCGATGATGCCGACCGGCCGCTGGGCCTCGTCGACCACCGCGATCGCCATGGTGTCCGGCTCGGTGTCGAACCGGCGATAGACTTCCGCGCCGGTCACGTCGGGACGCACGGCGGGGATGTACGGCGCGATATCGAGAAGCAGAGTCATGCCTGAGCCACCCAGATTGAGCGGCCTTTTCGCCTGACTTTGCTAATCCCGGGTTACAGTACCGGAGTCTTTATTTGCGATAACTGTGTGACGATTCAACAACCGTCCGATTTTCTCAGTCTAGTTTCTTCCGGGTCCGGACGAAATCGCGAAACCTGTGCTTTGAAAACTAACACGTTCGGGGCGGAAAGCGTCGTCGCTTTCCGCCCTGCCACGTCAAGCCGCCGGCAGCATGGCGACGACCTCGTTGGTCTTGGACATGAACTTCACACCCTTGAGGCGATCCTTCGGATAGCCGCTCCAGGCCCGCTCGACCTCGATCGGCGTCACCACCTGGGCCGCCGCGCCGGCCGGCTTGGTGGCGATCACGTCGACCTCATAGATCCCATCCTTCGGCGCGGCGGCGTAGATGCGCGGCAGGAAGGCCGCGTCGGTGTAGCCGGCCGTAGGCGCCGAGCCCTTGACCTTCAGGATCAGCACCCCGTTGTCCATCTCCAGGGCGCCGCTTTCAACGCTCTGGATCGCCTCCTGCCCCGCGTACATCTGTGCGGACCTGGCCAGCGACCTGGGCTTCGCCGGCGCCGCGGCCGGAGCCTCCGCCTCCGGCGCCGGCTCGCAGGCGACGAGCCCCAGAGCGCCGGTCAGGACCGCCGCCAGAATAAGAACACGCGTCATCGTTTGCCTCCCCGTTTCAAGGCCAAGGTTGCCGAGCGTCGGTGAGACTGGCAAGCCCGCTGAACATCGTTCGACGACCGGGTTTTCCCGTCGTCTATTGAGCCAGGCCGCCGTTAGGCGAAAAATTTACACCTTACGACCTAAGGTGGACCTCGACGTTCGGCGCGCGCGCGCCTGAGCAGCAGTTGAGGACCAGCGTGTCGAGTGAAGTTGAGACGACGCGGCGTCTGCGCGTCCTGATGGCGGACGACCACCCGACCAATCGGGCGGTCATCGAAGTCG